>CAZVXA010000271.1:0-8265 GCA_964630955.1 uncultured bacterium
TCGCGGTCAAACTCGAAGAGTTCTCCCAACTGAGCCTTACGAGCGAATGCCTTCACCTGCGCGGGGTCGGTAAAGGTCTGGCCACCCAGCGCACCACCATAAATGGTGGCGGTGACGCCAGCCTGCTCGAAGCTATACTTCGAGTCGGCGCGACGGAAGGGGATGTCTGCCCGAACGATGCCATCGCTGTCGGTCAGGATCACCGGGAAGTTCTCGAAGAAGTTGGGGATACGGCGGACGGTCAGCAGGCGACCTTCAGCATCCTTAAACTCAGCGTGGCCAAGCCAGCCCTGCGCAATTCCATCACCCTTGTTCATCTGACCCGTACGGAACAAACCACCCTTCGCAGGGTTGTTGCCCACGTAGTCGTAGAACGCCAGCTTTTCAGGGATGTTCGCATAAGCCTGAGCAGGAGTCAGACCATCTGCTTCATCAGCCTGTACGCGACGAACAATTTCCTGCTGGAAGTAGCCACTATCCCACTGATAGCGGGTTGGACCAAACAGCTCAATGGGGGTTGCAGCACAGCCGTACCACATGGTTCCAGCGACCACGAAGGCAGCAAAGAACACAGCCGCGATACTACTAGACAGAACCGTCTCAATGTTTCCCATCCGCAGCGCCTTATAGAGACGCTCAGGGGGACGAACCGTCAGGTGGAACAACCCTGCAATAATCCCAACCACACCAGCCGCAATGTGGTGAGCCACAATGCCACCGGGGTTAAAGGGGTTAAAGCCTTCTGGTCCCCAGGCAGGCGCAACAGGCTGAACGCTTCCGGTCAGGCCATAGGGGTCGGACACCCACATACCGGGACCAAATAGACCCGTCAGGTGGAACGCTCCAAAGCCGAAGCAGAGCAGACCAGAAAGGAACAAATGGATACCAAACATCTTGGGCAGATCCAGCGCAGGTTCGCCCGTGCGCGGATCGCGGAACAATTCGAGATCCCAGTAAACCCAGTGCCAGCAGGCAGCCAGGAACAGCAGACCCGAAAGAATAATGTGAGCGGCGGCGACGCCCTCAAATGACCAGAAGCCGGGGTTGAGGCCGGTTTCACCTGTGACACTCCAACCACCCCAGGAGCTCGTGACTCCCAGACGTGCCATAAACGGCAGAACGAACATGCCTTGCCGCCACATGGGGTTGAGCACGGGGTCGCTGGGGTCGAAGGTTGACAGTTCAAACAGGGTCATAGAACCTGCCCAACCAGCCACCAGCGCTGTGTGCATCAGGTGTACAGCAATCAGCCGTCCGGGGTCATTTAAAACAACTGTGTGTACGCGGTACCAGGGTAGTCCCATCGACTACTCTCCTCCTATCGTTTCAACGCTTAGCCTTTTATTAAGCTGCCGGATAAGTAGTAGCCTACCAGATCAGGCATCATCCAAATCGTCGAACCGTCTAAATCTTCTGTGTTTGGGTAAGGCACAGAAGTTCTTAGACAGTTTGACCATCGGGTTGTAAAAATGAATGTGTATAAAGAAGTGTAACCATCGCCTGGGGTGAATGCAAGCGATGGTTTAGCCGCAGCGGAGGGCAAAATTCATGGCAAATTTGGGTGAAACCGGGCAAGAAATTTCTGAAGTGGAAGCTGCAAATCCTCCAGCAGCAAGCGATTCAGCCAACACGCCAGAGTCGCCCCCCAGACAAGGTGGATTCAAATCAGCCAGTATTAAGTTTATTAAAGAAGGTAAAGAGGTATTTGCAACCGACGGGGCAAATCTTCGGCTCAAGGCCATGGAGAACCAGGTTGACCTCTACACCCTGAAGGGCAAGCTGATGAACTGTGGCGGCTATGGCCAGTGCGGCACCTGCGTCGTAGAGGTGGTGGAAGGGATGGAAAACCTGTCTCCGCGCACCGAGTTTGAAAGCCGCAAGCTGAAGAAGAAGCCGGAGAACTATCGTCTGGCCTGTCAGTCGCTGGTGCATGGCCCGGTGAGCGTGAATACGAAACCGTGAAGTTTTGAAGCGATGTCGCATCCGCGACATCGCTTCAAAACTTTAACGACCAAAATTTGGACCTCGATCGACCAGGAAAATATCCTCAACACGATTGGTGTCCCCCGGCACCAGGTTTGTGGCAAGCGATCGAAACACTACATACCGACTATTCGCGCTCATTGAGACCTGAGTTCCTCGTCCGCCGCTGAGATTGTTTCCCTGCACACCCGCTGTTGAGACGCTGATGCGACTGGTGGTGGCGGTGAGGCGATCGCGCACAAAAATGTCCGCAACGCCGTTGGTGTCCCCCGGTACCAGATTGGTCGCCGTTGACCAGAAGCCGACATAGCGCCCGTTGGCGTTGATGAAGCGGCCTCCATTCTCTCCATTGGATTGAGCGCCCGTCGAGGACAACGTAACTCGGGTGGTTTGCTGAGCGAAACGATCGCGCACAAAAATATCGTTGAAAGCAGCACTCGGTAAGTTGGGGTTACTGGGGAAGCGATTGGTGTCACCGGCAACTAAGTTGGTGGCACTGGAGTTAAAGGCAACATAGCGTCCGTTTGCGCTGACGTAGGCATAGATACTCGGCCCGTTTCCCTGAGCACCCCTGGATGAGACGCTGACCCGCGTCGTTCTTCGCAGGAGGCGATCGAAGACAAACACATCGCCAGCATTGTTGGTATCGCTAGAAACCAGGTTGTCGCCAAGCGAGTAGTACGCGACAAAGCGACCGTCGGCGCTGACGATTGGTTCAGCGCTGATCCTGTTAGAGGGGATGCCATTGCGCGATTGGTCAACCAGAATGGACTGTCCAGTGCGGCGATCGTGGAGAAAAATATGCAGAGCTGGAGGCGTGGCTTGCAGAAATGGATTGTTTGCGAGATTGTTGGCAACAGAGTCAAAGGTGATGTAGCGTCCGTTGCCGCTGAGAGAGACGCGGAAGCTAGCGTTATTCGCCTCAGTGCCGTTCGAAGCAACGCTGACCCGAACGGTCTGTCTGGTCTGTCGGTCGTGAACAAAGATATCGGGCACCTGGTTGGTGTCGTTTGGCACCAGGTTGCTTGCCTCTGAGTTAAAGGCGACATACCGACCATCGGCACTGGATAGAAATGCGATCGCCGCTCCTCAGATTCCCCTGGGTTCCATCTGATGCAACGCTGACCCGCGTCGTAGTGCGGCGAATTCGATCATGGACAAACACGTCAGCCACGCCATTGGTGTCGTTTGGCACAAGATTCGAGGCTTCGCTAGAAAACGCAACCCATCGACCATCGCGGCTAATTACCGGAAACCTGCCGCTTTCGCCATTGGCCTGCGCACCGTTTGACGACACGCTGACTCGCATAATGGCGGCGATCGGACGAGAAGACGCAGGGGAAAAATGCCCAATCGTCCCAATCGTCCCAGCTATCAGAAGTACCACCGCGATCGCTTGTTTAAGAGACAGCTTCCAGCCCATGAATTTTCTCCTAGTTCCCAGGCTGAGGCCAGTCTAAAACCCTCTTCTGGGAAGCGCAAGTCTTCTGCGATTACTTCTCCTTAAGCAAAGGTTTCTCACAAAAGATTGCAGAATCCGAAGTGGAGCGCTTCAGCTAGCAGCGATACCCTTAAAGTGAGTCATTGCTTCCTTTACACCATTTCCTATGCCCACGCTTACTTTGCCGCCTGCGCTGACCGAACTCATTCAAGACCTGCCAAATATCTGCGGTTGGGAATCCGAAGTCGAGGAGGTGATGCGAGACCATCGCCCCATCTGGCTAACCGGAACCAACCTGAAATTAGAAGATGTGACGGCGGGGTATGCGATCGCCCTCCATATGCACCAGCCCACCATCCCTGCGGGTTGGAACGGCGCACCGATCAGCAACCTGCAACAGATGTTCGAGCATCCCAACGAGGGGGACAACCACAACGCTGGCCCCTTTGCCTGGTGCTACTCCCGCATGGGCGACATCATTCCTGAACTGGTTCACAACGGCTGCAACCCCCGCGTCATGCTGGACTATTCGGGCAATCTGCTGTGGGGACTGCGGCAGATGGGGCGGCACGACGTGCTGGACAACCTGAAGCGAATCACCTGCGACCCCACCTATCAGCCCTACGTGGAATGGCTTGGAACCATGTGGAGCCATGCTGTCGTGCCTTCGACGCCGATCGCCGATATTCGGCTGCACATCCGCGCATGGCAGCACCACTTCGCCGCCCTCTTCGGTTGGGAAGCGCTGAGTCGGGTGCGGGGATTCTCTCCTCCTGAAATGCACCTGCCCAATCAGCCCGATACGCTCTATGAATTTGTTCGTGCGTTGAGGGACTGCGGATACCGCTGGGTACTGATTCAGGAACATACGGTGGAGACGCTAGAGGGGCGATCTCTTCGAGATACCCGCAAGGGGTCGCTCGACCAGAAACATCTACCTCACCGCCTGGTTGCCCGCAATTCTCATGGTGAGACGGTAAGTATCACAGCATTGATCAAAACTCAGGGGTCAGACACCAAGCTGGTCGGACAGATGCAGCCCTACTACGAGGCCAAGACCCTCTCTCGGCAAATGCTCGGCGGTGTCAATATTCCGCCCCTCGTATCGCAAATCGGCGATGGCGAGAACGGTGGCGTGATGATGAACGAGTTCCCTGATGCCTTCCGGCGAGCCTGCTATGACATGGCGGGGAATGGCAATCGGGGCACCGTTGCCATGAGCGGGACGGAATACCTGGAACTGATCGAAGCTGCGGGATGCCGGGAGGAAGATTTTCCGCAGTGTCAGGCGATTGGGCAGCACCGCCTATGGGAGCGGGTGGAACTGAATCACTGTACGCCGGAGGCTGTGGCGGAGGCGATCGCCCAGATTCGTCAGGAAGACCCTAATTTCCGACTCGAAGGCGCTTCCTGGACAAACCACCTGAGCTGGGAGCAGGGCTATGAGAATGTGCTAACGCCAATGCAGAAGTTGAGCGATCGGTTTCACCAGGTGATGGATTCCAGAGTTCAGGCTGATCCGACCTTTACTCAAACCACCGAGTATCGCAACGCGCTTCTCTATAATCTTCTGTTGCAAACGAGCTGCTTCCGCTACTGGGGCCAGGGCACCTGGACGAACTACGCCCAGGAACTCTACCGTCGAGGTGAGGCAGTGTTGTAGAGCGATGGAGCGAGCCTACAATAGGAGCATCACTTCCAGACTCAAAATGCGATGACCCAGGCAAAGCAGCGGTTCCTGAGCTTTGAGGAGTACCTGTCCTACGACGATGGGACGGACAATCTGTATGAGCTATTTAATGGAGAGCTAATTGAAGTGCCCCCAGAGTCAGGAGAAAACATAGAAATTGCTACATTTCTATTGCTGCACTTTGCTGCTTTAGTCGGGCACCGACGAGTGCGGGGGCATGGGCTGGAGTTAGAGGTTCGAGGGGAGCCGAAAAACCGCTACCCTGACCTGACGATTATTCGAGAGGAGCATATTCAACAGTTGAAGCGGCGCAACACCATTCGCCTGTTGATGGCTCCGCCCCTGATGGTGGTAGAAATTGTAAGTCCTGGGGAAATTCAGAGGGATCGAGACTACATCGCAAAGCGATCGCAGTACCAGGATCGTGAGATCCCTGAATACTGGATTGCCGATCCCCAAACACAAACCCTGCTGATCCTGGAATTGACCGCATCTGGCTATAAAGAATTGGCCACCTTTAGTGGAGATAGTTCTGTGCGATCGCCGCAATTTAGTATGCTCAACCTGACGGCTAATCAACTCTTCGCATCGGGGAATCAGATCCCACCGAACAGTTGACACAGGGTGCGGAAAAGCTGTTAATATAATGAAGTTTGACGCAATGGGGCGTCGCCAAGCGGTAAGGCAGCGGGTTTTGGTCCCGCCATTCCTAGGTTCGAATCCTAGCGCCCCAGTTCCAATTAATGAAAGAGAAGCTCGGCTTTGCCGAGCTTCTCTTTCATCTGTAATCCAAAGTTGCGTATACTGCTCCTGGAAACGACGCTCTCCAGGGGACTCGCATGAGCGCAGATGTTCTGCTCCGGCGCATTTTATTGATGGGTCTGGTCTGCGGTTCCGTGTTTCTGGGCGCAGCGTTTGGACTGGCTCAGTCGGCGGTGACGCTGCGAGAAAGAGGGATTGCTGCCCGCGATCGCGGCGACCTGACGGAGTCGATCGCCCAGTTTCGGCAGGCCGTGAAGCTGGAACCACGCAACCTGACGGGTCTGGTGAACCTGGGCTGGACCCTGCACCTGGCCAAGCAGGACGAAGAAGCGGCTGCGGTGCTAGAACGCACCATCTGGGTTGACCCCTACCACGCACCCACCTTCAACGCGCTGGGAATCATTTACCTGAAAAACAACGATTTGCTGCGAGCTGTGCTGACCCATCGGTGGGCGGCGGCGATTCAACCCAACAACGAGATCGCCCACTACAACCTGAGTCTGGCCTACCAGCAGATGAAGCAATACGACCAGGCGATCGCCGAAGCGAAAATTGCGATTCGACTGGAACCCAACAATCCGCACCCATTGCTGGCGCTGGCGATCGCTTATCGGTCGAAGGGCGATCGGGCAGAGGCGAGTGAGGCTTTTCAGCAGGCGATCGCGCTGAACCCACTCTACACAAGCAGGGATGGCCTGAATTACCTGGCTGATGCGGGGTTTAGCGCTGGTCAGATTAGACAAATCGGGTTGCTGTTGGAAGCAATTCGTTGATCAGCAGGGGCGCGCTAAAAAGCACTGCAACACTTCTGAATCTCAGGCAACGACACTGGCGACGATTTCCTGCTGATAGACCAGGAAGTGGGCTGCGGAGAGCAGATCGCTGTGCATCCGGGTTGGCTCAAACTGTTCCAGGTAGGCGCTGCTACGAATGCCGCAGGTGAGGGCGATCGTCGGAATGCCAACCTGTTGACCCGCAATCACATCGGCTTCGGTGTCGCCAATCATCCAGGCAGTATTGAACGTTGCCTGTTCAGCGGCAAGTGACAGTAACTCGGTCTTTTGTTCTGCCATGTTGCGGTAGGCGGCCTGCTGATCTTGAGTGCCCCAGATGTCGCAGAATAGGTGCAGCAGTCCGTAGCTTTTGAGGACCTGGATGGCTTGTTCCTGGTAGCGGAGCGTCACCAGCACCAGTCGAGCGCCCTGTGCATGGAGTAGAGTCAATGCCCAGCGAACACCACGCTGGAGTCGATCCTGACAGAGCAGAGTAGGTTGATTGACGATGTGGGAAACGCGCTGCAGAAAATGCTCGATTTGGGTGCCCTGTAAGCCGGACTGGAGGGCAATTTCATGATCTGGAACGCGGTTCTGCTTCATGCTCCAGAACTGCTCCTTTGAAAGGGGAGTGATGGGAAGCCTGGTGCCCTGGGCCTGGTAGAGTGCTTGTACGTCAACGAGTCCGAGTTGGTAGGTCTGATAGTAGCGACCCGATACATCAATGATTGGCCCGTCGAAGTCACAGAAGACGGTGAGGGAAGCAGGCGATCGCATCGCTCTCAAAGGTTGTAGCGAATTGGATTGCCCTGGCTCTATGGCTAAAGCACGCTGCATAGATTGTTACCGGATTAACGTCTTCTGCAATACTTTTTCACATTAACAGTTAGACCATAAGCAGTCAACGAGAAATCCACGAGTTTAATTGAAAAATCTTATGGTGATCACAGTTAGGATTGACTGGTTAAGAAAAGTAAAGAGAATCCAGGCAGGCTAATGGTCGCTGCGATCGCACTCCAGAATCAGCGTCACCGGGCCATCGTTCTCAATCGACACCTGCATCATTGCGCCAAACTTGCCCGTTTCTACCCGCAGACCACTTTGCCGTAGCTTTTCTACGAACTGGTCATACAGCGCTTCGGCGCTTGCAGGTGCAGCAGCCCGATCGAAGGAGGGACGACGGCCTTTGCGGCAGTCCCCGTAGAGGGTGAACTGGCTGATAACCAGAAGTTCACCATTGATATCCAGCACTGAGCGATCGAACTTGCCCTGATCGTCAGGGAAAATTCTCAGCTCCAGGCATTTTTTCGCCATCCACTCCAGTTCTGCATCGGTGTCAGTGTCAGCGATACCGACCAGCAGATTCAACCCTTGCCCAATTTTTCCAATCGTCTCGCTATCTACCACGACCTGAGAGGCTGTGACCCGTTGCAATACTACACGCATGGATAATCCTCAAAAAAATGGGGTTTTGCATTGCAGAACCCCATCCATCCATAGCGCTTTCCGCTGGATGGAGTACAGGTTTTAGTCAAAAGTCTAGTAGTTCGCCAAGCGAACTTTGCATACAGCGCTTTGCGCTGAGATAGAACTAAAGTTTTTGTTGAGAGCCGCGC
>CAZVXA010000272.1:0-8189 GCA_964630955.1 uncultured bacterium
GGGCGCGACGCTACAGCGTCGCGCCCTCCAGAATTTGGGTTTTCGGATAGGCACTTAGAACGATCTATCCGGTTGTCGCATCAGATTTGGATAGTACAAATCGTAATTTCAGAGACAAAAATTATTGTTAAATACCTATAAAAGTAACAATGATCATTGAATTGCTTCAATTGATATCAATCACAGTGCTCGGTTAGATCGGGCAATGTTCACTAATTCATCTGAGTACAGGTTGCGTTGGCTTCCCTTCTATGAAGCTACTCCGCTCCCGATTTTTTTGTGTTCCCAAAGCGAGTCGCTGTAAAGATTAGTGCCAGGAGAAATTTGTGAAAATCAAGCCAATTGGTCGTCGTCGATTTCTGGTGTATGGAACTGCTGCTCTTGGTTCCAGCGTCTTACTCAAAGCTTGCACCAGTCCCACCGCCACAACATCTTCCACTTCGCCGGAGGCATCTCCAGCTACAGATGCATCTCCAGCACCTAGCCCAACGTCCCCAGTCGCAGCGGGGAACCTGACGAATATTCGATTTATGTTGGACTGGGTACCACAGGGGATTCATGCACCACTAGCAGTCGCCATTGAGAAGGGATTTTTCGCAGAAGAAGGGCTGAATGTGTCTTTTGACCGGGGTTCTGGTTCAACAGTTGCCATCTCTAAGGTTGCGTCTGGTAACTATGAACTGGCAATGGGTGATGTCAATAGCTTGCCCGAATTCAACCAGAAAAATCCCCAGACCCAGGTGCGGGCAGTAGCTGTTTACTATAACAAGTCGCCGATGGCGATCGCCACCCTCAAGGAATCTGGTATCTCTGAGCCCAAAATGCTGGAAGGCAAAACGATGGCAACGCCTTCAGGCAGTGCTGTTCGTCGCATGTTCCCACTATTTGCCCAGGCTACCGGAATCGACTTTGATAAGGTTGAACAGCCCGTGGTTGAACCCAAGCTGCAAACCCAACTGCTAGCCAACAAGCAGGTTGACTCCATTGGTATCTTTACCGTCTCTACCCTGCCCAACTTGCAGGATGCCGGGTTTGATGAGGGCAAGCTGAACCTGTTCCGCTTCGTTGAGCATGGGCTGAATCTCTACGGCAACTCGATTCTGGCCAGGGCAGATTTTCTGGAGCAGCGTCCAGAAGTCGTGCAGGCATTTCTGCGGGCCTTCACGAAAGGGGTGCAGGATACGCTGAAAGATCCTGATGGTGCAATTCAAATGATGGCCAAGTACGATAGCACGTTCAAGGTGCCGCTGGAACGGAAACGCCTCCAGTTGGCGATTGATACCCTGATTACCTCACCCGAAGTTGAGCAGAACGGGTTTGGCGGGGTGGATGAGGCTCGCTTTGAGACAACTCTGAAACAGGTGGTGGATGGTTTCAAGTTGACCCAGACGCCAAAACTTAAAGATGTATTTAACCCAGACTTCCTGCCGCCGAAGGAACAACGGATGCTAACCGTTTAATCGCGGCCCTAAGTAGCAGGGCTTTTGACGAAATCGCGCCAATTGTCCTGAAATGCTGTCAACGTCAGTATTTCAGGACAATTGGCGCTAGAATTCCATTTGATGCGAAACGCTCTATTAGAGAGCGTTTCGCAGCACTGCAGGGAAAGTAGTCAAAAGTCCAGTAAATCAGTGGGCTTGAAAAAAGCCGAAACCCCAAAAGCTGTTCCGCCCTGAGCGAAGTCGAAGGGCGGAACAGCTTTTGGGGTTTCAAGCTGAATCGTGCCTGCCTACTTACAACGATTGTTTACTTCATCCATGCTGCTGGGCTGTGGGTTGCGTTGATTGGGAACGGCGATCGCCAACGATCTGCTCAAGCTGTTTCGTTAAGTGGCTGCTGTCGGCGGATTGTGAGTGTCTGCGAATGTTTTTGTTGTGAACACAAAAAAATCGGTATCGCTTTACCTTATCTTCACTGACGGTAGGTTACCCTTTCTTACAAGAGAGATCCCTTGATACTCTAGAAATGCTCCGCTGCTATCAATTGATCCCATAACCCTGTTGCTATGATCCATCCTTTTTTGGCTCGCCTCCACCATCCTGATCGTCCCGTAATTGTTTTTGATGGCGCAATGGGCACCAACCTCCAGGTTCAAAATCTGACGGCAGAAGACTTTGGTGGCGCAGAATATGAGGGCTGTAACGAGTATCTGGTCGTGACCAGACCAGAGGCGGTGGCGAAGGTTCACCGAGATTTTTTGGCGGCAGGGGCCGATGTCATCGAAACAGATACCTTTGGCGCGGCGTCGATCGTGCTGGCGGAGTATGACCTCCAGGACAGAGCCTATGAGCTAAACAAGACGGCGGCTGAGCTGGCCAAGCGCTGTACAGCAGAATTTTCGACCCCAGAGAAACCCCGGTTTGTGGCCGGGTCGATGGGGCCGACGACTAAATTACCGACGCTGGGGCACATCGACTACGACACCATGAAAGCCGCCTTTGCAGAACAGGCGGAGGGGCTGCTGGATGGGGGTGTTGATCTGTTTATTGTGGAGACCTGCCAGGACGTGCTGCAAATCAAGGCGGCGCTGAGTGCGATCGAATTGGTCTTTGAGAAACGAGGAACCCGGATTCCCCTGATGGTCTCCGTGACGATGGAGGCGACGGGCACGATGCTGGTCGGTTCTGACGTGGCTGCCATGCTGACGATTCTGGAGCCTTTCCCCATCGACATTCTGGGGCTGAACTGTGCCACCGGGCCGGATCTGATGACCGAGCACATCAAATATCTGTCGCAGCATTCCCCCTTTGTGGTGTCCTGCATCCCCAATGCGGGGCTTCCCGAAAACGTCGGTGGCCACGCCCACTACAAGCTGACGCCGATGGAGCTGCGTATGGCGCTGACTCGCTTTGTCGAAACGTTGGGCGTGCAGGTGATTGGTGGCTGCTGCGGCACCCGCCCCGAACATATCCAGCAGCTTGCCGAGATCGCCAGCACGTTGCACCCCAGAGTCAGGACAGTCAGAACTCCTGAGACCCGCAAGGGTCACCCTGCCCTCGATTACGTCCCCTCTGCTGCCTCCATCTACAATGCACAGCCCTATGACCAGGACAACTCTTTCCTGATTATTGGCGAACGGCTCAATGCCAGCGGCTCCAAGAAGGTGCGGGAACTGCTCAACGTCGAGGACTGGGACGGGCTGGTGTCGGTGGCGCGATCGCAGGTAAAAGAAGGTGCCCACGTCCTTGATGTCAACGTGGACTACGTGGGGCGTAATGGTGAACGCGATATGCACGAACTGGTATCGCGCCTGGTGACCAACGTCAACCTGCCGCTGATGCTGGACTCCACCGAATGGCAAAAGATGGAGGCCGGCCTGAAGGTGGCGGGTGGTAAATGCCTGCTCAACTCCACGAACTATGAGGACGGCGAGGAGCGCTTCTTTAAGGTGCTGGAGTTAGCCAAACAGTACGGTGCTGGGGTCGTGGTTGGGACCATTGATGAGGAGGGCATGGCGCGGACGGCACAGAGGAAATTTGCGATCGCCCAACGCGCTTACCGCGATGCCCTGGAATATGGCCTCCCCGCCTACGAGGTCTTCTACGATCCTCTGGCGTTGCCGATTTCCACCGGGATTGAGGAAGACCGGGAGAATGGTAAGGCTACGATTGAGGCAATTCGGATGATCCGGCAAAACCTGCCGGGGGTTCACATCGTCCTTGGTGTGTCGAATATTTCCTTTGGTCTCAGTCCTGCTGCCCGGATTGTGCTGAACTCGATGTTTTTGCATGAGGCGACCGAAGCGGGAATGGATGGGGCGATCGTCAGTGCCGCCAAAATTCTGCCGCTGGCTAAAATTGACCCGCAGCACCAGGAGGTCTGCCATCAATTAATCTATGACGAGCGCAAGTTTGATGAGAATGGCGTGTGCGTCTATGATCCCCTGACAGTGTTGACCACGCTGTTTGAGGGCGTGTCTGCAAAGGATACGCGATCGAAGGAATCCCTGGCAGATTTGCCAATTGAGGAGCGCCTCAAGCGCCACATTATCGATGGCGAACGCATTGGTCTGGAGGATGCTCTGGTGGTGGCGCTCCAGCAGTATGCCCCACTGGATATCATCAATATTTTCCTGCTGGACGGCATGAAGGTGGTTGGGGAACTATTCGGCTCCGGTCAGATGCAGCTCCCCTTTGTGCTGCAATCGGCGGAAACGATGAAGTCTGCTGTGGCCTACCTGGAACCCTACATGGAGAAGGAGGAATCGGGGAACAGCGCCAAGGGCACATTTATCATCGCCACCGTCAAGGGTGACGTCCACGATATCGGCAAAAACCTGGTGGATATCATCCTCACCAATAACGGCTATCGGGTGATCAACCTGGGGATTAAACAGCCCGTTGAGAACATTATTGAAGCCTACCAGCAGCACAAGGCAGACTGCATCGCCATGAGTGGTCTACTGGTGAAGTCTACCGCCTTCATGAAGGAAAACCTGGAGGTGTTTAACGAGCGTGGCATCACGGTTCCGGTGATTCTGGGTGGTGCGGCGCTGACGCCCAAGTTTGTTTATGAGGACTGTCAGAACACTTACAAAGGACGGGTGATTTACGGGAAGGATGCCTTCGCCGACCTGAATTTCATGGACAAGCTGATGCCCGCCAAGACTGCTGGTGAGTGGGATGACTTGAAGGGATTTGCGGGTGAGGAGAATGGTTTCAAGGTGCAGGAAGTAGAGACAACGGAGGCGAAAACCGCCACGGCTGAGACACCTGCGGTTGTTGATACTCGCCGTTCGGAAGCGGTGGCGATCGACATTCCTCGTCCCACGCCGCCTTTCTGGGGCACGAAGATGCTGGAACCGCAGGACATTCCTCTGGAGGATGTGTTTGGCTATCTCGACTTGCAGGCACTGATTGCTGGACAGTGGCAATTCCGTAAGCCAAAGGAGCAGTCGCGGGAGGAGTACGACGCATTCCTTCAGGAGAAGGTCTACCCGATTCTGGAGCAGTGGAAGCAGCGCATTGTGGCTGAGAACCTGCTGCATCCTCAAGTTGTTTATGGTTATTTCCCCTGTCTTGCCGAGGGTAATGCACTACACCTCTACGCCCCGCAGTCAGTTGGAACTGCTGGCGCTGAGCCTGCTGCCACATTCCAGTTCCCCCGCCAGAAGTCACTACGCCGCCTTTGCATTGCCGACTTTTTCCTGCCCAAGGATCAGGTAGCTCCAGGGCAGTACGACGTTTTCCCCATGCAGGCGGTGACCGTGGGTGAAGTGGCCACCGAGTTTGCCAGGACGCTGTTCGAGGGCAACCAGTACACGGATTACCTCTACTTCCACGGTCTGGCCGTTCAGGTGGCGGAGGCTCTGGCGGAGTGGACGCACGTTCGCATTCGTCGAGATCTGGGCTTTGGCGATCGCGAACCGGACAACATTCGCGATATCCTGGCCCAGCGCTACCAGGGGTCGCGCTACAGCTTTGGGTATCCCGCCTGCCCAAATATCCAGGATCAGTATGTCCAGCTCGATCTGCTGGAGGCTAAACGGATTGGTCTGTGGATGGACGAAAGCGAACAGCTCTATCCGGAGCAGTCTACGACAGCGATTGTGGCTTATCATCCGGTAGCCAAGTATTTTAGCGCGTAGGACTCATCCGAAAACCGAAATGTTGGAGGGCGCGACGCCACAGCGTCGCGCCCTAGCAAGACATCATCATACTGAGGATGAGGTTGCGCAGATTTTGCAGGAAATTCGATTAGAAACAATATGAATTCCGCTTCAAGAAGAAAAGCGGCAGACCAAGGCCGTACCAACGTCACTGATGTGAATCTGGCGGATTCCCCTTTTTCTAAGGGAATAATGGAACAGGTATTTGGATAGCGTCTATGGGACTGGTTCAGTGGTTGTCTTCCGCGTTCCGTAAAAATTCCCCTCAAGGTGCAAGTTCTTCCCCGAATGCTTCTTCCGCTTCCGCCAATTCCACTTCTCCGCCGCCTCGCCCCAAGACGCTGGCCGAACTGGAGCGAGAGATGGAGGAACAGGCGAAGGTAGCCGCGCAGCAGAGCCGTCAGTCTTCACAATCCGCCAAACGTGGGGGCAAATTCATCCGTCGCTTGAAGTGGACGGTTGTGCTGGTGGGGGTGCCTGCGGGAGCGCTGGCCATTGCCAATCTCCCCTTTCCGCCCATCCGTGAAGCTGTTTCCGACACAGCGCCCACCCTGCTGCTGCCCAGCTATCTGATGATGGATCACAGCTTCCGGCAGGCCGTCGCTCTGGTGGAGCAGTCCCGGCAGCTCATCGATTCACCCACCAGTGCCGCAGATCTGGAGTTGGGTGCGCAGAAACTCAAGCAGGCCCAGTCTAACCTGAATTCGCTACCCATTGGCCTGACACGAGACCAATGGATCGCAGATTGGTACGGCTACGGCTGGTTTGGCCCAAGAATGACAATCGCCAGTCTGAATCGATCGCGGGCCGATGTGGGACGACTGGAAGCAAAGGTGTTTCAGGAGCAAAACGCACAGGCAACGCTGGTGCAGATCCAGGTGGCTCTGAACGAGGCGAAACAGCAGGTGCAGGAGGCTGCGATGCCCGTGGAGAAGCAGGGAGCGATCGCCGCATGGAGAGATGCCCTGAACCAACTGAGGCAAATTCCCCCGGAGACGCTGGCGGGAAGGATGGCGCAGCAAACCCTGGCAACGGAACGGCCAAACTTTGAGGCGATCGCCGGACAGGCCGTTGGAGACCAGCAAACCTCTGCTATGATCACCGCTGCCCAGGGATTCGCCCTACAGGCCGCACAACTATCGCAGAATCCCCCCCATCCGGCGGAAACCTGGGAGCAGGTTGAGGGACTGTGGCAGCAGGCGATCGATCGGCTGGGAGCAATTCGTCCCACCGATCCCACCAGCTATGCCGAAGCGCAGAACCTGATGGCCACTTATCAGGGAAATCTGTCCCAGATCAAGATTCGGAAACAGGCGGAGGTTGAATCCGTCAGGGCGCTGGAACAGGCAAAGCAGGAGTACGCCCAATTAATTGCATCGCTGCCAGCCAGCGGGGGAGGTCTGGATCCTAATGTGGCAATTGGGCGGATTCAGGGCATTATGAATTCCCTAGACCGGGTGCAGCAGGGAACAACGGTCTACACTGAAGCGCAAACATGGATTCGTTCTGCGCAGAATAAGGTGCGGGAGTTGCAGTCAAAACTGTAGTTTTTTTGAGATTTCCGCGTAGTGGAAATCTCAAAAAATCTCTATAACCATCGGAGGCAGCTCTATCAGTTCGACTGAGCAGGCTGGGGTTGGGTTTGCTGGTAGGGTGGCGCTGGCCCGATGCCACCCGCACGGTTGGGTGGCCAGAAGCGAACTGCCGCGCGGCCAATGATGTTCTGGCGGGGGACATAGCCCCAAAAATGACTGTCGAAGCTGTTGTTGCGGTTGTCGCCCAGCACCAGAAAGGAGTTTGGAGAAACAGTCTCAGGCCCCCACTGGTAGTCTGGGGGCGACTCGATGTAGTTCTCTGGAAGCGGATTGCCGTTGATCAGAACCTTGCCGTTGCGGACTTCGATCGTTTCCCCCGGCAGGCCAATCACGCGCTTGATAAACGCATCCTTAAAGCTGCTCTCACCCAGTTTTTCCGGTGGCATGAAAACAATAATGTCGCCACGCTGGGGGTCGTGGAACAGGTAGGTGATTTTTTCGATAATCAGGCGATCGTTGATCTCCAGCGTAGGCAACATGGAGCCGGAGGGAATGTAGCGAGCCTCCGCCACAAAGGTGCGGATGCCCAGTGCCAGGACGATACTGACGCCAATCGTTTTCAGTCCTTCGACCCAGGGATTCTCCTGTCGAGTACGAGCCACCACTCCGGATTTTCCAGAATGGGAGAGGGAAGTTGGTTCTGAATCCTGTGGGTCTGTCGGGTCGATCTTCGGTTGAGCGTTGGGATCGAATTGGTCGGTCATTCGCGAACTCGCTGGTTTGAGCAGTAGGAGCCTATTCTATACCTTTGGGGCGATCGCGCTTTCGCCCGTTAGTCTGAGATTTGCTGGATGTGCTGCGCCTGCCCACCCTGGTCAAGCATTTAGGATTGCTCTATGTATTCGCTTAGGAGATTTCTGCGAAAGAAAATATCCGTCGTGTGGGTTTGTACCCCCCGCCGCGGGGGGGTCAGCCACACCACGCAGGGAAATTGATTTGTATAAAAATGCGTTAATAAGGCGAAATAAATTTTTAAGAATGTTGCC
>CAZVXA010000273.1:0-8140 GCA_964630955.1 uncultured bacterium
CCGCGCCAAACGAAAACTGGGATTTTACTGGGATTTTATTTTATGGCAAGCCCCTTAGAAGACTTTCTCACCCTACCCGCAATTCATTCGCGGGTAGGGTGAGAACGAAGCGAGTGCTGCTGTGATACGCTCCAATCGCTTGCATTCTTTAATATCGCCGGGGTAATAGGAAGGATAGAGCTTCGCGCTCCAGCAAACCACAGATTTTTGTGAGAGAGCCGCGCTCCGTGCGGCTCTCTCACAAAAATCTGTACTGAACTAGACTGAAAACTACTATGTACAATTCTGGATGCGGTAGTTAGCGAACGTGCAGGGTAATCAGAAACAGTGCCGTCGTATCTGCTCCATCGTAATAGGGATTGTGGGGAATCTAGACAGATGCGTGATGCGTAGTAGGTTGGAGTGGCAGAAGATAACTGCTTCCACGCTTGAACATCCACATAGCAGGCGTAATAGCTGAGGAAGCGGGTGTCGTCAGTAAGTAATTCCAGGTGATGACTGCTGGGATCAATATTGCCATTCAAATCAGTCACCATAAAAGTGCGATCGTGATTGATGGTGAGGACGGGAGGTCCAACACTAATACGCATGGCTCCGACTCCTTACGGCTCAATGGGTGTTCTGTGTCATTGCGGGTAAAATCTTCTCACCAAACAGTTCAATGAATTGCTTTTGCTGTCGATTGACGTTATGCAGGGAAATGGTCTGGAAGCCAAGCTCTACATCTTTCTGGAGCCACTCGATGTGCTGCTGCGGGTCGTTTGAGATGCGGACGTACTCGTGCATATCCTCCGGCTTCACAAAATCTGCAGCAGCATCAAACTGTTGAGGGTGTTTGAGTTCTGACAGCACCGGACTTTCAAAGATATTGGTGCGCCACTGGTCGTAGGCCCCCTGCAAAGCGGCTTCCTGATCGCGGTCGTAGGAAAGCTGTACCTTAAGGTACATCGGCTTGTTTTGCCCCCCACCCCGCCGAAATGCCTCGACCACCTGCCGCAGCTTGTCGTAGGGGTGAGAAATCGTAATCAGGCCATCTGCCCAACTGGCGACCCACTCAGCGGTCTTTGGGGTGATGGCGGCTCCGATAATTTTGGGCGGGGTGGCGGGTCGGGTGTAGAGTTTTGCTTCCTCAACGCAGACCAGCCCCTGATGCGTGACCGTCTCCCCTGCCCACAGTGCCCGCATCACGTCCACGCACTCCTTGAGTCGGGCGTTGCGTTCGGCCTTTATTGGAAAAGGCGTCCCCGTGATCGCTTCGTTCAGGGCCTGTCCACTCCCCAGGGCAACCCAGAAGCGATCGCGAAACATTTCCGCCAGGGTCGCGGCTGCCTGGGCAATAATCGCGGGATGATACCGCTGTCCCGGCGCACAGACTACACCAAAGGGCAGAGTGGTTGCCTGCATTGCCGCTCCCAACCAGGACCAGGCGAAGCCGCTTTCACCCTGGCGATCGCTCCAGGGATGGAAGTGATCGGAACAGGTGATGGCGTTAAAACCTGCCTGCTCTGCAAATTGAGCATGTTCCAACAGGGTGCTGGGTGGAAACTGTTCGTGGGAAGCGTGGTAGGCAAATTGAACCATGGTTGATAATCCTGCGACTGACCCCTGCGATCACCTCTGATCTCCAGACGGGAGCGCAAATATGATTGAAAAGTGACAGACTTCAGTCATCAATGCGTAGATGAGCATAGATCTTTAGAGTGATCGATATCTCGACTAAAACAATCGACTTCTTGATAGACAGCTAAGGATATTTTCGTAATTTGTTTGTAACACCCTTTATTTTTCTGCCTCTATAAAAGGGCTATTTTTCGATTCTTGCCGAGCAATATTTAGATATTTGCTCTTGATTCTTACATCTGATCCAGCCCTATTGACATCTATCAATTTACATGAACCGTTTTACCCGTTTAATGGGTATAGTGATGAAACAGATTCTTATATTGAGAGAGAAAATTGGTTGCTCCGGGTGCGTCATCGTAAGAGCCAATTAATGCAGCAAGTTCAGGCTGACTTTGAAAGATATCTGCAACCTGGCTCAATGTTTCCCGATGAATAGTAACATCTGCATCTAAAAAAAGAGGTGGCTGACCTGATCAGGCTAACACCAGCCAGAACAGCCCCATCAACACCAGGGTCATAAAGCCGATGAGATGCTCGAACAGCTCCAGGGTACGGGGTAACAACAGCGTCACCTGACGGATCACGCCAAAATAGATGAGCCAACCCAGGGCGATGATTGCGAGGGCTTTACCGATACTTTCCAGCGAATAGGCCGGGTAATAGAAGACATTCGCTGCGATCAAGCTGGCTCCCAGGAGAATGATTGCAGGCCAGAACCCTGGAGCAACTTTTTTCCCGGACTGTGGCTGATGGGGTAAAAAGAGCAGTCTGGCGAAAACAATGGCACTGCCGATGGCGGCCCCGTTCATCCCCCATACCTGCCAGGGGAGCAGGCTCTTTAAAGTCAGGGTTTTGGTCGCAAAACCTGTGAGTAGAGGCATACCTGCAAGGGATAAACCACCCAGGTTTATCGCAGTCCAAGCAGAGGTGGACATGGGTTGCTGCTGCAGTTCGTCAAGGTTGCGGGTGGGCAGGCTACCGGTAGTCAAAAACAGAGTCGCTTTGGCTAATCCATGCCCCAGGGCGTAGAAGCCTGCAACTGGAGGAGCCGCCAGTACGAAACCCATCTGGGAAATTGTGCTGAAGGCGAAGATACGTTTAATGTCTTTCTCAAACAGGGCAAAGGAAACTCCCAGAAACGCTGTACCCAGGCCAAATAGACGAACGATGGGGTCAATGCTGTCAATCATTTGGGCACAGCGCACCAGAGGAAAGATCCCGGCCTTAATTGCCACCCCAGACAGCATCGCCGACACCGGCACTGCTGCTTCTGAATGGGTCAAAGGGAGCCACAGGCCCGAAATAAACACCCCTCCCTTGGTCAGGAGGCCCAATAAAATCAACACCTGGGCTTCAGGGGGAGCCTGAGCCAATCCACTGAATGCAAAGGAATGGTTAGCCTGATACACCAATACTGCCCCCATCAGGTAAAACAGCATGACGGTATTGCTGATAAAGAGATACCGCAACCCGACCCAGATAGACTGATTGGTGCGGGGATAGACAATCAGCCCAAAAACGGCAATACTCATAACTTCCAGAGCCACATAGAGACTCATAAAGTCTGCACAGAGTAAAGCGGAGTTGACACTACCGTGGAGAATTATAAGCTGAACAAAGAAAAATTCTGAGTAATTGCTGCGCCAGCAGTAGAGAATGACGGCTGCCGTCACCAGCCCATTGGTGAGGATGAAGAACCCGCTGAGGGGGTCGGCTATGAGGGTAACGCCAAAGCTGTCTAACAGCTCGAGGGGGAAGGACATCTGGCGCAGGATGAGGGTAAGACCATAGACGATGGATGCGATCGCGACCCCAGTCCCCAGTAGTCGTCCCAACTGGGGGAGCAAATAAATACTGAGGCCTACAAACAGTGGCAGGGCAATCCAGACAATCGTCAAGGTCGTCATTGGCGTTAGTGCTTGGTTAAGTTGCAGAGGTGTTGGGCCGGGGAGAGGTTTCGATAGGGCCAGTGACTCCACTGACCTGATGGACGCTCTCCCTGAACCTTTCTATAGATTAATATGAATAGCTTACTTGGTTAGCATAGCCTTTATGCAATGATTTTCACAAGTGTCGAGTTCCACATCACTCTTTCGATGAGAACGAATGTATTTGCTGCGTTTGGACTGCTGACGGGTATTACGCAAGGGTTTCCAGGCGACGGATCAATTGGTAGGCAAACTGATTCATTGTGTGTTCAGTAAGGGTATCTTCTCCCCCCAGATTGGAATTTTTGTGAATGTATCATAGACAATAAATCGAGCCACCTTTGCCTTTTGACCTGCCGATGAGTAGATGACCTGGCAGGCGTAAG
Organism: uncultured bacterium; assembly: GCA_964630955.1. Taxonomy (GTDB): domain Bacteria; phylum Cyanobacteriota; class Cyanobacteriia; order Elainellales; family Elainellaceae; genus CAZVXA01. The sequence continues at coordinate 3,938 of CAZVXA010000273.1, forward strand.
CGATATTTCCAATAAAATGAGTCCAACAAAAAAAGCAATCCAGGGAATTTCATAGCCGGCGATCGCGGCTTGAATCATTCGGTAGCTCGCATAAATCGATCTCAATATAGGCCCATCAATGATGAAAAACAAACCAAAGATGACTTCATCAATTATCCCGAATGCGAGAAGCAGCGGTAGTGCCGTAATTTCGAATAACAAAACGATGACCTTAATGGCCAGATAGATACTCAGGTCAACCAGATAGGCGCTGCTTCGTTCCTGCTCCAACCGCATATTGAGAAATTCGGCTTCTTCATCGGTTAACTGCTGCCTCTTCCTCCAGATGTGAATTCGATTGTGAATGGAAAACATACTACAGCGCAAAGCGCTGTAAGCAGCTAATCATCGGATTCGTCCTCCGGTATGTGCCGGCTGCTGTTCATCCGTTGTCCAAGGGGTGTTAGAAATCGTAGTGTGAAGAAGTTCACGATGCTCATCAAGACTGCAACTTCATATTGAGAATAGGCAACTGCCGCCCCCAGTGCCCCTGTTGTCCAGACGCTGGCGGCTGTTGCAGCTCCCCGCACGCTTGCCCCTTCCTTCAAGATTGCCCCACCTCCGATGAAGCCAATACCCGCCATCAAACCCTGAATAATTCGCGCCTTCGCATTTTCATCCGTTTCAAGAAATCCAAGCGCAGTTAATACATAGCCACAACTGGCAACGGCAACCAGCGGGAAGGTTCGTAGCCCCATGATATGAGTTGACTTCTCTCGTTCCCAGGCAATTGGCAACGTCAGTAAAAACGCTACAGCTAGCTTAAACGTGTTAACCAGAAGCTTTTCTATACTAAACTGCCACCATGCCATAGCAAAACCTCTGTCCTTGAGGTGTGTCCCTCTCGTGAAAAGTCTTTACAGCGCTTCGCGCTGAAATAGAACCAGGTTTTTGTGGGAGAGCCGCGCGGAGCGCGGCTCTCCCACAAAAACTTATAGGCCATTCAAGGGGAACTGGTTGTAGGTTCATCGATGAAGTGTCGCTGTAGCCATTCGGGTCAGGACAAGGGGGAGTGGGGACACCGCCCCCCTCCCTGATTTACGTCCTATTCACGAAGGTTGTAGTCAGTTGTTAATCGAAATTTCGTCCAGAGAAGTAGATGTTTTACCTGACAATTTAAGGCTTCCAGCCACTCGGCCAACTCATGATTGCTATTGTGTAACAAGGAATAGGTTTGTTCATCCTGCACTAAGCGGAGATTGTTTGAGGGGTTATTCGCCTGCCCGTTGAGAACTTGGCGCTCAAACCGATGGTGGAGCGATCGCATCAGTTGGTTCACCTCAGCAGAGGACACCTCAAAGCTCAGCAGTTCGAAACCTGCTGGGTCTAAATCTGCCTGAAATTCAGCCAGAGAAGCGAACTCCCCTACCCCTAAGGCACCCCGAGTCGTTACCAGCAGTGCCATCAGGGCATGGGGCAGGTCGTGTCGATTGAGTGCATAGTAGTTCCAGTCGCCAAAGCCGTACTGCACCCAGCGATCGCCCTGGGGCAGGAGCAACCGCGTGTGCAGCTCGAACTCCGCGACATGGACAGTTACCGGGTCTACTGGCGCGGCGGGGGGAATGATCGTTGCCGGAACTGTGGTCCAGGCCAGTGCCACAGTCGCCAGCAACGCTACGATAAAGGGAGCCAATCGACGCCAGTGCATGGGCTTCTAGGCGGGCACTTGCTCTTTTTGAGTACGGTTCCAATGTCGATGTTGGGCGATCGCCTGGATAAACTGCTGACTCACATCCTGAAGAGAGCCAAAGCGGGTGGTAATTACGCCGTTATCCGCTGCAATTTGTCCATCCTGGTCGGCCAGGTCAGCCCCTACAATGTCAGAAGCTTTCAGCAAATCGACCCCTTCGCCAGTCGCGGCGATCGCCTTTCCATGACGGAATGCCTCATTGATAAAGTGCAGTGCGTCTCCCTGCTGCTTCAGCGTGTCAATGCTCTCTTGACCACCAGGAACATAAATTGCATCAAACATGACAGAGGCGCTGGTGAGGAATGTTTTGTCTACTTCCAGTTCCTGACTCTCTTTACTCAGTACCATACCGCCAAACTTTGAGACGATCTTCGCTCTGGCTCCCTCGTTCTGCAGCGCTTGCTTCATCTCCATCACCTGAGCGTGGTTGAAGCCATCAGCAACCAGAATCGCAATCTGACGGCTCTTGACGGTATCTTTCACCGTGTTCTCCATACTCAGGGCTGGGGAAGTGCGACCGTGGTTCGGCACTGCTGGTGTTATCGGTTCAGGCACGCCAATTCCTCTTGCGACCCGCCGAGCGAGGTCGTGATCGACATGGTTAAAATGATCGACCATGCGTTGCCGGATTGCTTTATCGTTTACCTTTCCTAGTTCAAAGTGGGCAGCAGACACAATATGGTCTTTCTCCGCCTCTGACATACTGTTCCAGAACAGAGTTGCCTGACTGTAGTGGTCTTTGAAGCTATCGCTGCGCTTGCGAATTTTGTGCCCTTCTACCCTTTCCGCATAGTGGGTAAAAGCCCGCAGGTTGTCAGGATTTGCCATGGGGCAGCCACTGCCGCGAGAATTCGGGGAGTAATTCACGGCTCCCGTGTCAATTGTCTGCCGCATATAGCCATCTCGCTGATTGTTATGGGCTGTATTGACTGGGCGGTTGATGGGTATTTCGGCAAAGTTTGGTCCACCTAGACGGATGAGCTGGGTATCGGTGTAGGAAAACAGCCGTCCTTGCAAAAGCGGGTCATTGGTGAAATCAATTCCTGGGACTACGTGACCGGGGTGAAAGGCTACCTGTTCAGTTTCCGCAAAGAAGTTGTCTGGATTGCGGTTCAGTATCATTTTGCCGATAGGTTGCACTGGAACTATGTCTTCGGGAATAATCTTGGTCGGGTCGAGCAGGTCAAAATCAAAGCGGTGTTCGTCCTCCTCTTCAACTATTTGCACTCCTAATTCAAATTCGGGATAGTCGCCCATTTCGATCGCCTCCCACAAGTCCCGCCGATTGTAGTCTGGGTCTTTGCCTGCCAACTTTTGAACTTCATCCCAGACCAAGGAGTGCATCCCCAGCATTGGCTTCCAGTGGAGTTTGACGAACCGGGCTTTTCCGTGCTCGTTGATCCAGCGGAAGGTGTGAACTCCAAATCCTTCCATCATGCGGTAGCTGCGGGGCAAAGCGCGATCAGACAGCACCCACAGGATCATGTGTATGGATTCCGGCATGAGGGAGGTGAAGTCCCAAAAGTTATCGTGGGCGGCAGAAGCCTGGGGCATTTCATGGTGAGGTTCCGGTTTGATTGCATGCACCAGATCGGGGAACTTGATGCCGTCTTGAATGAAGAACACGGGCATATTGTTGCCCACCAGGTCATAAACACCATCCTCGGTATAGAACTTGGTGGCAAACCCACGCACGTCCCGGACGGTGTCGGCAGAACCCCGGAACCCAACAACCGTGGAGAATCGCACAAACACGGGAGTCTTCACGGAGGGATCTTGCAGGAAGCGGGCTTTAGTAAACTCCGCCATTGATTCATACACCTGGAAGTAACCGTGCGCCCCTGATCCTCTAGCGTGAACCACCCGTTCGGGTATTCGTTCATGGTCAAAATGGGTTATCTTTTCACGGAAGTGAAAATCCTCCATGAGAGTTGGACCCCGTTCACCCGCTGTTAGAGAATTATCAGTGTCATCAATGCGAACGTCCTGGTTCGTCGTCAGATGTTCACCCGATTCGCGGCGGAAAGTGTCTAGTTGCTCGTCTTTGCGATGTTCATTCATGCCATTTTGTTTCGTCATGATGTTCTCTTGTTCCTTTAGAGGATGGTTGAAAAGGTAGGGCCTGTCGTGGTTAACGCTGGGAGATCCCCCCTGGCCCCCTGACACCCCCTACCCCCTCAAGGGGGACATAAGGGGGAAACTCGCTTCAAAGTTCCCCTTTCTAGGGATTTCGGAGTTCGGCGAGGACTTTGGCTTAAGCTCAGCTTTCGGCCCGATATCAAGCCGAGGGGTTGAGCCGGACATTTAGGGGGATTCAGATGATTTGCGACTCACAGATGTGCTTCTCAAACACCCTCTTAGACTGCGATAGCTGTTGCCAGTCCATGAGGTAAAAGAAGGTCTATCCCCCATGCAGGGGTTTAAGGAGATTTCTACGAAAGAAATTACCCGTCGTGTGGATGTCTCCCCCGCGC
>CAZVXA010000274.1:0-8051 GCA_964630955.1 uncultured bacterium
GTAGCGTCGCGCCTGCCAGAATTTGGGGTTTCAGAGAGGCTCTAAGGTAGTTTCTTTCGTAGAAATCGCCTAAACCGCAACTGGCTCTGGTGACCTCACCTGATTCAACAGGTCAGTCAAGATATCTCCTTCAATTACCTCTGTTTCCAGAAGTTTGAGGGCGATCGTCTCCAGCAAATCCCGGTTTTGGGTCAGAATATCCAGCGCTTTCTGGTGCGCCGATTCCACAATCCCTTTCACCTCTTTGTCGATCGCCTCAGCCGTCTGCTCGCTCACCATGCGGCGGGGATTCATGCCTTCGTTACCCAGGAACATATTCTGCTGTCCCTGCTGATAAGCCAGCGGCCCCAGCACCTTACTCATGCCGTAGGTGGTGACCATACGCTCGGCCAGGTCAGTGGCCCGTTGCAGATCGTTAGAGGCTCCGGTGGTGATGCTGCCGAAGACAACTTCTTCTGCGGATCGCCCACCCAGCAGGGTCGCAATCTGTCCCTGAAGCTCATCCTGACTCAGCAGGAAGCGGTCTTCCGTGGGCAGTTGCAGGGTATAGCCGAGAGCAGCCATCCCACGAGGCACAATCGAGATCTTCTCAACCTTGTTGCTACCAGGCATCAATGCACCCACCAGGGCGTGACCAACTTCGTGGTAAGCCACAATCTTCTTCTCTTTTTCGTTGAGTACACGGCTCTTCTTCTCCAGCCCCGCCACAACCCGTTCGATCGCCTCGGCAAAGTCCTCCTGGGCCACCAGTTCCCGGTTGTTCCGGGCGGCCAGCAAGGCGGCTTCATTCACCAGGTTGGCCAGGTCGGCTCCTGCGAAACCAGGGGTGCGGGTGGCGGTGGTCTTCAGATCGACATCAGGCCCCAGTTTGACCTCTTTGGCGTGGATTTCCAGAATTGCCAGTCGGCCAGACAGGTCGGGGCGATCGACCAGCACCTGACGGTCAAACCGTCCAGGGCGCAGCAGAGCCGGATCAAGGGTTTCAGGACGGTTAGTTGCTGCCAGGACAATCACGGTTTGATCGCCAGCGCTGAAACCATCCATCTCTGTCAAAAGCTGGTTCAGGGTTTGTTCACGCTCGTCGTTGCCACCGTAGAAGCCGTTAGAGGCGCGGGACTTACCAATGGCATCCAGCTCATCGATGAAGATGATACAGGGAGCCTGTTTCTTTGCCTGCTCGAACAGATCACGGACGCGAGAGGAACCCACACCCACAAACAGTTCGACAAACTCAGAACCGGAGATGCTGAAGAAGGGAACCCCAGCCTCACCTGCAACAGCCTTGGCCAGCAGAGTTTTACCCGTTCCTGGAGGCCCCACCAGAAGCACACCTTTGGGAATGCGAGCGCCAATGTTGGTGAAGCGCTTGGGATTCTTCAGGAAGTCTACAATTTCCACCAGCTCGGTCTTGGCCTCTTCGACGCCAGCCACGTCTTTAAAGGTGATCTTCTCAGATTCGCCCTCGACATAGACTTTGGCACGGCTCTTGCCAATTGAAAGGACTCCCTGACCGCCACCACCTGCACCACGGGCCAGGAAGAACTGCCATACCGCCACGAAGATCAGCGGCGGAATCACCCAGCTTAGCAGGCTGCCAAACCAGCTATTCTTTTGCGGCGGAATTGCGGCAAATTCAACGCTCTTTTCTTCTAACAGTGTCGGTAAATTCAGGTCAAAAATTGGTGTCGTTGCCAGAACCTCGCCCGGTTTACCCTCTTCTCCCTTGAGCTGATAGCGAATCTGCTCCTGGCCGACTGAGGCCCGCAGCACTTCGCCCTCGTTCACCTGATGGATGAACAGGCTATAGGGCACCTGGGGAATCTGGGGGCCAAACAGGAATGGCGATAGAAGATTGACTAACAGAAATAAGCCGGACACCAGCAATAGAATATTGCCAATGACGCGCGATCTGGGGCGCTTCGGCTGGTCTTTAATTGGCATTGGAAAATGCTCCTTTTTTCATACAAAGCGGGACGATAGCCGTCCCCAGAGCAGCACAGTCGGAGCGCTGTAACGGAAAATAGCCGACTCACTCAGGAATTGAGAATTGAATAACCTGCAATTTCTGTGGAACGGGCATCTTGCCCGTCCGGGCGGGTGAGAACCTACCCCACAAGTCATCAATCCGGCGGGTGAGAACCCACCCCACAAGTCATCAATCCGGCGGGTGAGAACCCACCCCACAAGTCATCAATCCGCAATCCTTAGCATCTCTTAATCAATTCTAATGAGGATTCCGGGAACAAAACGCGCTCTACGGAAGTAGGAGAGGTAGGGATTTCCTACCTTGATCGCTCACACCCATCCCCGCAGGTGCTCCAGCTCATCGCGCACTAAGCCTGGAGCGAACCCCAGCCCAAAGGCCAGCGAACTATCCATCGACACATCGGGGGGGCGTGGAGCCGCCATCACAACGTCAGCCTGCCGACAGGCGAGAATTTTTGCCTCCGAGAGGTCCAGCGCCTCCACCATCAACTGACCAAATTCGTAGCGAGACAACCGCTGCGCTCCCCCCAGGTGCAACCGTCCCTGCGCCTTCTCCAAAGCCAGCAACAATCCTTTCGCTGCATCGCGTCCACTCACAGGAGTTCGATACTCATCGGTAAACAGCGCTACCTCCTCCCCACTGCGAAATTTCTGGAGAAACGGCTGAAGAAAGCTGTTGGCGTGGGGCGCATAGCCAAACAATAGCGGCATCCGGCAGACCACAGCTTTGGGGTAGCGCTGCAAAATCTCGACCTCCGCCAGGGCCTTGTGTTCTCCATAGAGGTTAACTGGACAAACGGGGGCAGCTTCCTGATAAGGGGCATTCTGTCCGTCGAATACCAGATCCGTCGAGGTGAACGCCATTGGGATATGGGCTTCGGCGCAGAGGTCAGCCACATACTGGGACGCCGTAACGTTGATGGCAAAGGAGCCTGCTGGGTTTTGCTGGCAGGCATTGGGCTGCGACAGAGCAGCAGCGTGGATTACCGCGTCAGGTTGTACCTGTTGAAAAACCTGCTGGAGGGCTGAGAAATCAGTGAGGTCGCAGGGGAGTATCACGGTGCCGGGAAGCTCAACCCGGTGACTATGGGCAGTGCCAAAAACGTGCCATTCGGTCTGGGCCGTCTGACATAAGTTCCACCCCAGGAAGCCGCTTGCCCCCGTTACCAGTAACTTGCTGGTTGTCTGGCTGTCTTCCACCCCTCGCTCCTTAGACGCGATCGCTCCAAACAGTATAGAATTCCTTAGGATTCACCTGTGGTTAGCGGAAAAACAAGTCGTGGCTTAGATTCGCAAACGATGCAGCTCAATAAACCTGATTTGCCAGGACTGCGGGTGCTTATTAAAGCGTTTTTGAGGAAATCTTGACGATATCTACTTCTTCTACCCAATGATTGCGGCACTTCAGCAGTGATGTTTTTATGTTCGCCCTCTGCCTGGTCGGTGCCACCCAATTCGTCTGTTAACCACACGATTACTTCTGGGCACCCTATTCTTTGGCTATTGCCCTTTCAGTCCCAGGAGACAGGAAATCTAGGCACTCCAGGCTCTATGATGCTTGTCGCTACTGACCCATCTGCCCGTACCTTTCTGTTTTCTCAAGAGTGAATCCATGACCTCTTCCCCCATCCAAGATCAGGTATTCTGGCATACACTTCCGGCAGACAAATCGCTTCAGATGTTAGAAAGCGATCGCCAGTACGGGTTGTCGGATCAGGAAGTTGCCCAACGCCAGCAGCAGTACGGCCCCAATGAACTGGAGGAGACTGGTGGCCGCACTCCGCTGATGATCCTGGTGGATCAGTTCAAGAACATCATGCTGATCATGCTGATTGTAGTAGCGATCATCTCCGGCGTGATGGATCTAATCGATTTGCAAACGGGTCAGGCTCCAACCGACGATATTCCTTTTAAAGACACGATCGCAATTCTGGCGATCGTATTTCTCAATGGTTTGCTAGGTTACGTGCAGGAGAGTCGCGCCGAAAAGGCACTGGCTGCACTTAAGAATCTGGCATCTCCAAGGGTGCGGGTGATTCGGGATGGTAAAGTCACAGAGGTCAACTCCAAAGAACTAGTGCCCGGTGATGTAATGCTGCTGGAGGCCGGAGTACAGATCTCCGCCGATGGCCGTCTGCTGGAGGAAGCCAACTTGCAGGTGCGGGAATCGGCACTGACAGGTGAAGCGGAGCCTGTGAGCAAGCGAGTCGAGGCGGAACTCAAGGAAGATACTCCTCTGGGCGATCGCTTCAACCTCGTCTACCACGGCACTGAGGTCGTGCAGGGACGCGGCACAGTGCTGGTGACGGGCACCGGCATGAAGACCGAACTGGGGAAAATCGCCACCATGCTGCAATCGGTCGAATCTGAACCCACCCCCCTACAGCAGCGGATGGATCAGCTCAGTAAAGTACTGGTCTACGGGGCGCTGACGCTGGTGGCAGTAGTCGTTATCGTCGGCTTGATCGCAGCGGGCACGGGCAATTTCCGGGAACTACTGGAGGTGTCCCTGAGTATGGCGGTTGCCGTGGTACCTGAAGGTCTGCCTGCGGTGATTACCGTGACTCTAGCCATTGGGACACAGCGCATGGTGCGCCGACAGGCCCTGATCCGTAAATTACCTGCGGTGGAAACTCTGGGTTCCGTGACGACCATCTGTTCCGACAAGACTGGCACCCTGACACAGAACAAGATGGTGGTGCAGGCGATTCACCCTATTACCGAATCGCTCCACGTTACGGGACAGGGCTATATTCCCGAGGGCGACTTTATGGCAAATGACCAGAAAGTTGACCCCCACAGCGATCCTGGGCTGCGATCGCTCCTCCTGGCCTGCACCTTATGTAACGACTCCATCTTGCAGAAAGAAAAAGGAGAGTGGGCAATCCTGGGCGACCCCACAGAAGGCGCACTATTAGTGGTGGCTCGCAAAGCGGGGTTTGACGCTGGCCAAATCGCCAATAAACTGCCCCGCGCAGGCGAGTTTCCCTTCTCCTCCGAACGCAAGCGCATGAGCGTGATTGTGAAGGACGAGAAGAGTGCACTGAAAGAGGAGTTTCCACCCTTTGCTGCGAATCCTTCTCCCTACACCCTATTCTGCAAAGGCTCCCCAGAACTGGTGCTGGAACGTTGCCAGCAGATTCTGGTGGGAGACAAAGTTCAACCCGCTACCGATGACCAGCGGCATCAGGTATTGGACAAGAACAACCAGTTGGCCAGCAAAGGTCTGCGGGTTCTGGGCTTTGCTTACCGTCCACTGGATCAACTGCCGCCCGAAGGTGCAGACGAGCAATACGAAAAAGACCTGGTTTGGCTGGGTCTGGTGGATATGCTGGATGCTCCCCGTCCCGAAGTGCGCGATGCGGTGGCCCGCTGCCGTTCTGCCGGAATTCGCCCGATCATGATCACGGGGGACCACCAGTTGACAGCACAGGCGATCGCCGAAGACCTGGGCATTGCGATGGAAGGCGATAGCGTTCTCACCGGGCGTGACCTGGAAAAAGCCAGCCCGCAAGACCTGGAAGAGTACGTGAGAAACGTCAGTATCTTCGCCCGTGTGGCCCCTGAACACAAATTGCGGATTGTGCAGGCGCTCCAGCACCAGGGCCGCATCGTCGCCATGACCGGAGACGGGGTAAACGATGCTCCCGCTCTGAAGCAGGCCGACATCGGTGTGGCGATGGGTATTACGGGAACCGATGTGAGCAAGGAAGCCAGCGATATGGTGCTGCTGGACGACAACTTCTCCACCATCGTGGCCGCCGTTGAAGAAGGCCGCACGGTCTACACCAACATCCGCCGCTTTATCAAGTACATCCTGGGTTCCAACATTGGTGAGGTGATCACGATCGCTGCTTCTCCTTTGATCGTGGGGGCAGCGGGCGTTCCCCTCAGCCCCCTGCAAATTCTGTGGATGAACCTGGTCACCGATGGGCTGCCCGCACTGGCGCTGGCGGTAGAACCAGCAGAACCCAACGTGATGAACCATCCCCCCAATGACCCCAAAGAGAGTATCTTTTCCCGTGGTCTGGGTGCCTATATGGTGCGCATTGGGATTGTGTTGTCGATGATTGCGATCTCCCTGATGTACGTCGCCTATACCTACTTCAGTAACCCGGATGCCCCCGGCGGTCCCGACCGCTGGAAGACAATGGTGTTTACCACGCTTTGTCTGGCGCAGATGGGTCACGCCCTGGCAATCCGCTCTAACGTTCGTCTCACCGCCGAGTTAAATCCCCTGAGTAACCCCTACGTCTGGGCTGCGGTGGTGTTAACCAGCCTTTTGCAACTGGCACTGATTTACTTCGCACCACTCCGTAACTTCTTTGGTACCAACTTACTCAGCAGCACTGAGTTGTGGATCTGTATCGGATTTAGCGCTCTGATGTTTGTCTGGATTGAGTTAGAGAAGTTATTTGTCCGCTTCTTCTACAGCCGCAAAGCCTAGAGCGTGGAAAACCCAGACTGTTGATCTTTCATGTGCGCGGCGCACATGAAAGATCAACAGTCAACCGGGCTTCAAAGCAGCCTAAGGATAATTGCCCGTTTCCGCTTCTCTGCAGCACGCTTGCAGGGTAGCGTATCCCCATAGCTGAAACTAGGGACTTGTGCTATCCCTCAAACTTCCCATTCTGGTCAAATATCTTGTTAGCCAACGCCGATAAATTCTGCCCACTGCGTCTGAATTGCCTCAGAAGCCGCCTTGCCGATCGCGTCCCAGTCAGCAGGGGTGAGCAACGATTGCATTTTTGCTTGAAGTTGGGGACGGAGCGATCGCTCTGAGAGGGGCAGTTGCTCTTCCGCAACCACAGCATCCAAAAAACACTGCTGCTCGTCTGTGAGTTGGGTGAGTTGCTGTCGTATTCGTTTTCGCGCTTCAGCGATCGCTGCCTCGGTTCCAGCTCCCAAATTCGCTTTTTCCATGAAGACTTCAAGTTCGCTGAATAGAATGGACTGTAGCCGTACTTGCCACATCGCTCTTTTGAGGCGCTCTGGTTCAACGGGGCGAGGGGTGTCACAGTACGTAGGGAAGCCAGCGCCAATGGTTGTTCCACACGCCTCTTCAGCCTGAATCATCTCCTGCAACATCTCAGGGTCGCGCAGCACGTCCAGCAGGTTTCCGCTCTGCTCATACTGCTGCCGTAGCCTTTCCTCATCCATCGAGTTCTCCTGAGTCGGTGCGTTCCAGGGGGCCATATTCAAAGTATCGCAGATTCTCCTTCTCTGGGTCTTTCCCATAATTTGCCATGTTTTGCCGCTGGTAGAATATTTCGACCGAGGGGAGGGAGTGCAGTCCTACTCGTCCTTGATACCCAAGTTCCAGGCTTCGTTGTCGGGCATACAGCAATAGGGCGCTTCCTACTCCTTTGATATACGGGGTCTCTTGCAGTTCGCGCCGATTCCACAGCGCTGAGGCGAGCGCTTCGATGTAAACCAATCTTTGCTGGTGACGACGCCAGGAACGATGCCACTGCGTTTCTAGCCACAGCAGTCCCTGGGTCAATCCCTCATATTGCACAGCATATGCCTCGAAGCGATCGTTGATGACGGACAGCCGTTTCTTCATCGCCCAGTTCCAGAAGGCATCGTCCTGGTTCAGTTCTATTAAAAAATCTCGCCAGATCGTCTCAAAATCGTTGACGTGGCGGGTTTGCATCGGCACGATCTCGGCTTCAATTGGCCCAGCCTCGGTGGCTAGGGTGACAGTTTGTGGTGTCAAGTGGGAGTAGTTCATTTGTTTCCCTAAAATTCGTTCCCCTCAGCCTAAAGCCGTGGATCTATGCTGGCGTCACTGGTCGCATCGATCTTCTAGTAAGTGCAGAAATTTTTAGAAGTCTCTGCTATAGCAAGCCCCAGATAGCAGCAAAATAAATCTCCCACTATAAATACTGGACTTTTGACTAAATAGCGCTGATTTTCCCTAAAACGCTTACGCAGTCAGCGTTTTAGGGAAAATCAGCGCTAAAATTAAGTTCGCCGCGAAACGCTCTCTCAGAGAGCGTTTCGCGGCAGTATAAGTAAGTGGGCGTGGAAAAAGTCGAAACCCCAAAAGCTGTTCCGCCCGC
>CAZVXA010000275.1:0-7949 GCA_964630955.1 uncultured bacterium
CATCCACCCATCCACCCATCCACCCATCCACCCATCCACCCATCCACCCATCCACCCCTCCACCCCGTGACCCCCGACTCCCTCAAACGCACCCCCCTATTTCACCTCTCCACCGAACTCAACGCCCGCATGGTTCCCTTCTCCGGATGGGAAATGCCTGTGCAGTACAGCGGCATCACCCAGGAACATCAAGCGGTACGACAGAAAGCCGGAATGTTCGACATCTCCCACATGGGCAAATTCACCCTGCGGGGCAAAGGCGCAATCGCCCAACTCCAGCCCCTGGTTCCCTCCAACCTCGATCGCCTCAAACCAGGAGAAGCCCAGTACACTGTATTGCTCAACCCCCAGGGCGGCATCATTGACGATTTGATCATCTACTACCAGGGCACCGAGGCAGACGGCACCGATCGCGTCGCCATCATCGTCAACGCCGCCACCACCGAGAAAGACAAGTTCTGGATGCTGCAACACCTGGACACAGCCCAACTGGAATTTGTTGATCTGTCGAGTAATTTTGCCCTGATTGCCGTGCAGGGACCGCAGGCCGTCGCCACCCTCCAGCAGTTTGTGACCGAAGACCTGTCATCGGTGAAGCGCTTTGGCCATCTAGAGGGAACGGTCTTGGGACAGCCGGGATTTCTGGCGCGGACGGGCTACACCGGAGAGGACGGCTACGAGGTGATGGTGACCCCAGAAACAGGAGAAAAACTGTGGCGATCGCTCCTCTCTGCTGGCGTTGTTCCCTGTGGCCTGGGTTGCCGGGATACCCTGCGACTAGAGGCGGCAATGGCCCTCTACGGGCAGGACATTAACGACAGCACCACCCCCCTGGAAGCGGGTCTGAACTGGCTGGTACATCTGGATGAGAAGGGCGATTTCATTGGGCGATCGGTGTTGGAGCAGCAAAAACGGGATGGTGTGAAGCAGAAGCTCGTCGGCCTGCAACTGGAGGGACGCAACATTGCCCGCCACGACTACCCGGTTTTGTTTGCTGAAGAAACGGTGGGCACGGTCACCAGTGGAACGCTGTCCCCCACGCTGGGGTATCCGGTGGCGCTGGCCTATGTCAGGAGCGATCGGGCCAAGTTAGGTCAGGAACTGGCGGTCGAGATTCGTGGAAAAACCTATCCGGCGATTGTGGTTAAACGCCCCTTTTATAAGAGTGGAGCATGAACCCCGGGGCGATCGCTAAATAATCCGGTACTTCCCTCAGTCTGGCTTGTCGAAATGGTAGGATCGGGGATACTAATTTGCTGATCTCCTACCGGATTACCGGGGATCGACTCACCGCTGACCGCAACGGCCAAATATCATGTCTCTAACTTCCACGCCAATCGCCGCACCTGAGAAGAAAGTCTCCAAGGTTGAAGGGATCAAAGAACGTAGCAACGCGCTCAGGGAGCCTGTTGCCACCGAAATTCAGCAGAATACGACTCACTTCAGCGAAGACGGCATTCAGATCCTCAAATTCCACGGCTCTTACCAGCAGGACAACCGCGATAACCGGGTCAAGGGCCAGGAGAAAGACTATCAGTTCATGCTACGCACCCGCAGTCCCGGCGGCATTATTCCTCCGGAGCTGTACCTGACGCTCGATCGGCTTTCTGAGGAGTACGGCAACCATACCCTGCGGGCCACTACTCGTCAGGGCTTCCAGATCCACGGCATCCTTAAGAGGAACCTGAAAACCGTGATGGCGGGCATTATTCGCAGCATGGGTTCGACGCTGTCAGCCTGTGGCGATGTCAACCGCAACGTTATGGCTCCCCCAGCACCCTACAAAAATCGCCCCGAATACGCCCTCGCCTGGGAATACGCCAGCAACATTGCAGACCTGCTGACCCCGCAATCCGGAGCCTACTACGAAATCTGGCTGGACGGTGAGAAGGCAATCACTGCCGAAGAGAATCCCGCAGTCGTCGCCGCCCGTCAGCGCAACGGCAACGGCACTCTGATGCACAGCACGGAGGAGCCAATCTACGGTACCCACTATATGCCGCGCAAGTTCAAAATTGCGGTGACGGTGCCCGGAGACAACTCAGTGGATTTGTTTTCCCAGGACGTGAGCCTGGTGGTGATCACCGACGAGTCTGGCGAACTGCTGGGCTTCAACGTCTACGCGGGTGGTGGCCTGGGACGCACCCACGGCAAAGAAGAGACCTTTGCCCGTGTGGCAGATCCCATCGGTTACATCGAGAAAGCAGATGTCTATGATCTGGTGAAGGCGATCGTAGCCACGCAGCGAGACTATGGGGACAGGGGCGATCGCCGCCACGCCCGCATGAAGTACCTGATCAACGATTGGGGCGTCGAAAAATTCCGCTCTGTGGTTGAGGGCTTTTTCGGTAAGGAAATTCCCCCTATCAAACCGCTGCCGGAGTTCAAGTATCTGGACTTCCTGGGCTGGCACGAACAGGGCGACGGCAAACTGTTTCTGGGTATTTCCATTGAGCAGGGACGAATTAAGGATGAGGGCGACTTCAAGTTGAAAACGGCGCTGCGAGAAATCGAGCAGAAATTTGCCCTGCCCATGCGGCTCACCCCCCACCAGAACCTGATTCTGCATGACATTGAGCCATCTCAGCAAAGCACCATTGAGGAAATTCTGGTTCACAATGGCATCAAGTCGGTCAACGAAATTGACCCGCTGGTGCGCTATTCGATGGCCTGCCCTGCTCTGCCTACCTGCGGTCTTGCCATTACTGAATCGGAGCGGATTCTGCCCAGTGTGCTCGATCGCATCCGGGCATTGCTCGATCGCCTCGGCCTGAAAGACGAACACTTCGTCGTCCGCATGACCGGATGCCCCAACGGCTGCGCTCGCCCCTATCTGGCGGAACTGGCCTTCGTCGGTTCTGCCCCCGAATCCTATCAGGTGTGGCTGGGAGCCGACCCCGACCAGACCCGACTGGCGCTGACCTATATCGAAAAGATGCACATCAACGACCTGGAGGTGACCCTGGAACCGCTGTTCGTTGCCTTCAAGCAAAAACGCAAGAAGGACGAAAGTTTCGGTGATTTCTGCCACCGCTTTGGGCTTGATGCGCTGCGCCAGTATGTCGCCAAGTATCAGCCCGGTGAAAAACCGCTGACGGGTAAGTGTCGCTACCGGATCGGCGTTCGTGATGAGATCTACGAAATGCTGAAGGCCGCGGCCCTGGAGCGGGGAATCTCGATGACGGATCTGACGGGTGAGGCAATTAAAGCCTATCTGTCGAAGTAGAGGTGAATTAATTTTGGGGCGAGAGTTGCACTTTGTGCAGCTCTCGCCCCAAAATTATATTCAAGATTAGCACCGACATTTTGGCGATCACCCTTCTAAAACCGAAACTCCTGGAAGGTGTCAGATTGACGATTGTGGGAGTCTTGGGAGGGGCATATGCAGATCACAACACAACTGAGTGAGGAGCAGGCAAGCAAAATTGCTTATATACAGCAGCAAACGAAGTTGGAGCTGACTGAGATATTAAACAAGGCGATCGAACTTTACTATACGCAACTGCAGGAACAAGCATCTGACCCACTGGCGCGTCTTAAGCAAAGCCGCTTCATTGGAAGTTTCAATGCAGACCCAGATTTAGCAACTCATTCCAAATCAATTGTCAAAGAACTGATGCAGTAAACCATGATTATTGCTGATACTGGGTTCTTTATTGCATTGGGGAATGACGCAAAAGCCTCAACGGAATCAGATTGGTTATCCGGTAACCCTATTGCGCCTATGTTATTGTGGCAACAGAGATAGGCAAACAGTGATGACTGCTCTGGTGCAAGAACTTCTGGAAACCTTCGATCGCTTAACTGAATCGGAGCGGTTGGATCTGGTGTGGGAGATTCTGAAGCGCACGGTTGACCTCGATTTTCCGCCATTGTCTGATGAGGATTTAGTCCTGAACGCTGAGGAACTTTTCCTGGACTTAGATGAGCAGGAAGCTCTGTATGAGTAGTCCTGACCGAGGGGAAGTCTGGTTAGTTGATTTGGGCTATGTAGCAAAAGTCAGACCGTGTTTGGTCATTAGTATTCCCGCTCTCGACCAGGATCGTGCCCTGGCAACTCTGGTGCCCCACACGACCAGCCCTCGTGGTTCAAGGTTTGAAGTACAGGTTAAGGTCAGGTTCCTCCGAGAAGGAGCTTTTTACAGAACATTGTCACAATCCCTCACGCCAAGCTTCTTCGCAGGTTGGGAGACCTTACTGATGAGCAGATGGTTGAGGTTGAGAACAGATTGCTTTTCTGGCTGGGACTTGAAAAAGATGTCAATCAGGATGAGGAGTAGTTTCTTCTCCCGATCGCCTTCCTACGACTGAAACTCCTGGAAGAAGTGCAAGTTAACGTCATACGTTGTACGTGATGTTAACCCCAGTTCCAGGCCCTCAAACATATCAAGCAACTTATCACCATTCACCAATTCAATCGGCGGCACACCGTCGCGCACTGCCTCTTTCTGTGCATCTGATGTAAAGGTTCCAGTTGTCAAAATGATTCCCTTATCGGCTCGTCCCAGCATCGCTCCACGAAAATCTCTGACCTGGGACACTGACACAGAATTGGTATAACGCTTGCATTGGAACAGCACCTTAAAACTGACAAACGGGTTGATTTGTAGAAGTCCTGAACCATCGATGCCACCATCACCCGATCGCCCTGTTACGGTAACCTGTTCAAAACCAGATTCTCTCAACAACCGCTGGCACAAGCGTTCAAAGCCTGATGGAGGCAGGGACAGTAAAATATCCAGTAGTTTTTTACGGTATGAAGAATCATCGCTCGACGCTGTATCGTTTGGGGCGATTGTTTCCTCAACCTCCGGTTCAATAACTTCTGTTCCTGAGTCTCTTTCTTCTTGAAACTCTGAATGAATGCGTTTGAAGAGATGTAGTGCCTGATCATAAGGCAATGACTCTATTTCTCGACCTTTATCAGTAAGACTCCAAACTCCTCTTTTCGAGGAGTCCACTAAACCCGCTTTAACTAAATAAAATCGTGCCCAGCCAACCTGATTATCAAATCGTGGTGTACCACCATCAAGCAAATCGGTTCTTTCCTGCTCAGAGATACCTATCTTCCCCGCGATCACGTCTCTCACTTCGGCGGGGCGACCTGAGCCGCCCAACTCTTTCAAGGCTTCGATGACTGGAGCGAAAAACCGAACAAACTTAGGCCCATTCATGGACGCGTAGAACAAGGAAGGTCAGAACTAGAATGCCCAAATCAGCCATTTATTCGTCCCTTCAGGAATCTGAAACTTTGGTGCAACCAGTAGAAAAATTCGGTATTCGAGTCGTCACCCCCAAGGTTTTCCTGCAAGAAGTCGGAGAAATTCTATGATTCGTTTTACTGCTGAAATTCCCGATGCCCTCTACCGACAGATTACAACTCTGGCAGAACGAGAAAATATTTCGATTGACCAGTTGGTGGGAATTGCCCTGGCGGCTCAAGTTTCTGCATGGACAACCAGGGATTACCTTGATGAGAAGTCGAAGCGTGGCAGTTGGGAGAAATTCCAGCAGGTTTTGGCAAAGGTGCCAGATATTGAACCTGATGATTACGACAAGCCTTGAGTCAGGGCTATTTCATTCTCAAATAAATCCTGATATGGTATGAGCAGTGTAGGATGGGCAAAGCGAAGCGTGCCCATCGATCCATACGAATGGTGATGGGCACGGACTGCCGTCCTTTGCCCATCCTACAGTTCAACTTTGGGTAAATTCATACCCCACATCGAGAATGAAATGACCCTGGCTTTGAGTGAGTTTACTGCTCTCAACGAAACTCACACTGTTTCCTGCTACTGCACCAGCTTTGGGTAAATAAGTAACTGGACTTTTGACTATTTTCCCTATAATGCCGCGAAACGCCCTCTGCGAGGGCGTTTCGCGGCCTATTCAATTTAGCGCCGATTTAGTCAAAAGTCCAGTAAGTAACTGGGCGTGGAAAAAGTCGAAACCCAAAAAACTGTCCCGCCCGCTGCGCGGGCGGGACAGTTTTTTGGGTTTCAAGCTTAATTGCGCCTGTCACTTATAACGACTGTCTCAACCATGACAGCAAATCGAGGCAAGAATGCTCACGGTGGATTAATTCGGCTGGAGATTTTGGCTATCATAATACGATCGCCCACCACCCACCTATGCTGACCACCGTCCTCATCCTCAACTGCCTGATCGCCCTGGCCGGGTTCTACATTGCGTGGCGTATCTTCAAGCTGCGGCGATCGCTCGCCCATGCCAACCGGGTTCTGATCAACGCCGAACACACCACCCACCAGGTTCTCCACAACGCACCGGAGCAGATCGCCAAAGGGCAGATAGGCGCATACGAACTGAAACAGCGGTATCAGAAGCTCCAGCCCCAGCTCCAGAAGGCACGACAGGCATTGACGGTAATCAGTTTCGGGCAAACCATTTTGTTGCGGCGGCAGGTTCCATTCATCAAACGCCAGCCCCAACGCAAAACCAAACGACCCACGTAGAGGCTTAGCATTCGGCTCCCAACCCCTTTCCCACTCATCCAACCCCTCCTGCCCGAATGCTAAGCCTGGTCAGATGGAGCCAGGAGCACCTGGGAGAATCCCGATTGGCAGTTGGTGCATATCTCCAACGGCGAAAACTCGTTCCGAGATGCCCGCCATGGCAACTATATCTATGAGATACCCAATGCGTTTCGACAGGTGCAGTGGATCGAGAGCGAGGCCAAGCAGAAGGAGAAGGCGATTGCCCGCCTCAAGGAGGAACTCAAAGAAAAATGGCTGACCCCGGCTGGAGCTGGTGTTTAGGGCTTGTAAAAAATGACCTCATGTATTGAATAAACCCCCACCCCAGCCCTCCCCTTGCTAAGGGGAGGGCTGGGGTGGGGGTTTCCCTTAGCAAGGGGGGACTGAGGGGGGTGAAGTGTTTGTTTACAACGCCTGAGGAGCTATCTTACATCCTCATAAAACCGCTTGAGTGTCTGTCCGGAAACGCCAATGCCCCACAGAAAGCCAATCATTAAATAGATCGCGTTTGCCTTCAGAGAACCCCACTTTGCCACGCGGCGATCGCTCGACTGCACCACCCGATTCACCTGCTGAATTCGGCCCAATCGGGACAGTTTGAGACACAGGTCGGCCTCCTCCATGATCGGTAGCTCATCGTCGAAGCCACCACAAGCCAGGAAATCCTGTCGGCGGCAGAATATGGCCTGGTCTCCAAACAGCAGACGCAATCCTTGCAGAAACCGATGGGGGCGAAACAGCAGCGGGGCGTAGTAGGTTTTCAGGCAGTTGTGCAGGGAGACGACCCAGCGAATTTGAGTGGGGCCTGTCATCAGGGAAATAAATCCGGCGCAGGCGATAGCCGGATTGGCAAGGATCTTTTCCATGACGGCGATCGCATCATCTGGCAGCAGCGTATCGGCATGGAGAAAACACACGAGACTGCCCCCTGCCACCGCTGCTCCCCGATTCAGCTGGCGCGATCGCCCTGCCAGTTCACAGATAATCACCCTGGCCCCAGCAGCTTCCGCGATGGCAATGGTGCGGTCGGTGCTGCCACCATCTACGACAATCACCTCCAGGGGAAATGGCTCCAGGTTTTTCAGACAGCGCAGCGTTCGGCCCAGCGCCGCCTCTTCGTTAAGAACCGGGATGACGATGGAGACGGTTGTGGTGGGAGAAATTTCTCTGGGGGACAGTTCAGCTTCGGTGAGGCGATGATGCGAAACAGCGATCTCCATGCCAGAGAAACTCCGTATTTTGATTTGATTTTAATTTGGGGAACGCGATCGCTCAACTGCACAGCACCGGGATCGCAGCGGTATTATATGCCGTGAAACGCTCTCTGAGAGGGCGTTTCACGGCATTGTAGAAAAATGTAGTCAAAACTCCAGAAGTTAAGTGGGCATGGAAAAAGTCGAAACCCCAAAAGCTGTTCCGCCCTTCGACTTCGCTCAGGGTGGAACAGCTTTTGGG
>CAZVXA010000276.1:0-7944 GCA_964630955.1 uncultured bacterium
ATGATACGGTGATTGGCATGTTCATCAACCGATTTGAGTTTGGATTACAGATTTATAGCCTTACGAAGATATGTTAGGACATACTTTGAAAGCGGCATCGACACAATCGCGAAAGCTATCAAATTCACTCCACCGTTGTCGCATCCAATTTTTGAGCACAAACCACCAATGCTCAATCTTGTTGAGGTCTGGGGAATAAGGCGGCAAATACCAAATCTCACACCCTGCTTGCGCCACCATCTCCGCGATCGCTTGACCGTGATGGAAGGTGGCATTGTCAATCACAATGACATCACCGGGTTGCAAGTGCGGCAGCAGACACTGCTCTAACCACACCTCGAACAAGTCACGATTACAAGAGCCTGCAAAGGTGATTGGGGCAAACAAGTTGCCCTGCTTCAGAGCAGCAATCCAACTGACTCGTTCAGTCCGTTTGCCCGACTTGAAGGCATAGAAGCGTTCGCCTACTTCACAATAGCCATACGGGTAATCCTCTCGATTATCGATGCCTGCTTCATCGACGTAGACAATCTCGTGCTTCTCCTTGCTGAGCAATCGTGCTTGAAATTCCTGGCGTTTCAGCTCATCTCGCTGGTGATAGCCGTAGGTCTTTTTTTTCGACTCACTCCCAGTTTTTGCAGGGCATCGCTGATGTTCTGCTGGCTCACGTTCTCTCCCCACAACCTTGCCATTTCACCTTGGGTTTTGCCTCCATGCTGCTTGACAAACGCTCGAAACTTTTCCCAGTCAGTGATTTTATGTCCGCTTCCCTTTTGAAAACCGCTGATGGCTTGATAGTCTCCCGTTTCTTCTTGCCGTTTCAGCCATAGGTTCAAGGTGTTGCGGCTAATCTTTAGCATTCGACAGACTGCACTTTTAGGTTCACCACGTTGGACTGCCTCAATTGCTTTGGTGCGAAGGTCGTAACTGTAAGGAGCAGGCATAACGGCTATATAAACTCTTCTCTACTTCCACAATAACGTCCTAACCTACCTTCGTAGAGCTATAGCTGCCCTTCCACAGGTCTAGAACACTACCCACTGGGCGCACCCGGTTCTGTCGCAGAAGTAACGATAACGCCGAAAACTCGTTGAATTAGGCAAACACACCTTGTCGGTGGGCTAGCGTCAGCATCACTCTGAAGAAATCGTCTGCAAACCTACTCTTTCTTGAACGACTTTGACCGTTCCCTGATTAAAAAAAACGTCGCGTTGCGACGGTACCGTGTAGTACTGGGCTGCGTCTAACGCCTGACTTTAATCAATGGCCTTACTCAGATCACAACACTATGTTTCTAACAACTCTATTTTAATTCACATTGCATCAACCTGTGCGTCCCCATACAACCTGCGCAAGGATAAGTACTTGCAAACCTTCTAATCTCTATTGCTATGTCTTTCATAGGTAGTTGACAATGCTTGAAAAACTGAGCGGAGATCGAACATACTTATTGTAGTGGGAAAATCTGAGCAAAACCCTGGTGATCGCTACGTTGGCGCAACTTATTGATGTAATGCTGGCGCGGATCTTGTGTTGCCCCAAAGACGGTGACCACCTGATAATTTCCTAGATGTGCAATCCATATAGGAGAAGGCTTTACCTTACCCTGCACCTGTCCACAGAGATTACCGTCATAATCGATTTGCCCACGATGGTTCTGCACTTTCAAGTCATTGCTGTGCAGTACAGCGAGGGCATAGGGCTTACCAAAGTCTTCTGCTCCACTGCACACTACGATTTGGCAGTTGACATCTACAGCTTCGAGCCAGCGATCGCGCCTTACCTGCCCTGCTTCTAAAGGCTGACGTGGGTTAACCGGGCGATCGGCAATCCGTCCCAAGGCAGTATAGAAGTCTTGCAATCGCTGTCGAAATAACTGTTGAAAGACTGGAACGCTATCGGGCAACAGCCAAAAACTATCTCCTGTGTTGGGCATCAGGGTGGAACCTCGCCACCAGGGCGCACGTTCTCGTGTTTTACGTGAGTAACAGGGCCTTCTGGCCCCCTGTCCAATACCACCCAGGTAAAACATTATCCAGGTCAGGTTTTTAAGCAGAGCTTCGATATTTCTTTTGTGAATGCTGGGTGCTTCAGAAGAGTGAGCCAGAATTAGTCGTCCTGATTGTTCTCCAACAGGGTCATTTTTACCCTGGGTGTTCAGTCGGGCTTCCCGCTGAAGCACACGCCCATCGGCAATCCTAACTGCCAGCCAACCCCGCGTTTGTTCAGGGCTAATGGCACCAAACAAAGTGGCATCTAGCTGCTGCACTTCTCTGGAAGGCAACACACCCAGTGCAAACGCTCGAAACCAGTACCGCAACATCGACTTAAATGCAACTGGACGCACTTCTACATCAGGACTTCCCCGCATCTGCCATTCATTACGGCGCTCGTTCCAGTTCCATCGAGTAAACTTCTGTCGTCCGTGGATCAGTTGTCCCTTCAGCGTAAAATCGACACTGAAGAACCCATCATTGAGAATTCCCTGACTAGCGATGATCAAGCTACCGTATCCCGTATTAACTTGAGAGCCAATTCCCGCTTGTAATCCCTGTCTGAGCCATTGCTTCATCATCTCAAGCATCTCTCCGTTGCCGTTGCTGGCTGAACGAACACCAATCAAAAACGTAGCTTCTTCCAACGAAAAGAAGGGATTTGGATTGGGGGAATAGAGCAAATCTCGTCCAGCAGCATCCCACGACCAGATGTTATTTGCCATATCGACGGATAATCCGCCGCCATTGCCGGATTGCTGTGGAAGGGGGTAGGCATCCAGAAAGATCACCTTACCCGATCGCTCCTCACTGTTATTACTGCCTGAAAAGCCAAAGTATCTGCGAGCAACCTCTTGTTCAGCGCGTTCCCAACTCCAATTTTCTTGCACCATCCGTTCTCGAATCGCCTGGGTTCGGGCAACCCCACGCAATGTACTGGCTGGAATAAAAGGCATTCCCAGCGCATCGAAAGCAGGCATCAGAATACTCTCAGGACCCCGATGTCCACCCACCCGGATTCGCCATAAACACTTGACGGGAAACGTATTCCCTTCACCCGCAATCAGTTTCGTGCGGTTCATTAGTTGAGTCAGGCGATCGCGGTAGTCGGCATTTTCCTCCGCCATCTGAAGGATCTGAACTTTAGTGGGGTCTTTATAAATACTGTCGGGTGATCGCATCCACCGCAGATACTCCACAAAGCTTGCCGTTGGGCTAGGATCTGGATTTGGACTAAGTGGGTGTTCAATCCAGGGAGAGGGAAACGGGCGCTTGCCGCCGTTTCCCTCTGTCCGATTGCCACTAGAGTTACCACCTGAAGCAATGCTCCTTTCAGATTGCCCTGCGCTGCTGCGTTGAGTTGCGGGGGTAGGGCGGTTTGTCGCGGAATCGAATTGTCCGAGTCGCTTAGGTTGCTCGAATACCATTTAAGCTTCCCCCTTAATTTCTTGATAGATCGCTGCTGCCCAAAAGCTAAATTCCTGGGCGATCGCCAGTCCCAGCCCAGACAGCCCCAGATAGTCTTCGGTACTCAGATTGACCAATGTGTTCAATCCCTCATCAGAGCTGAGATCCGCCACATTAGAAATACACTCCAAACACTCAAAAAATTTCTTGACGACCTGCTTCTTCCCTTCCTGGCTCAACACTTTCTCCTCAGCTTTGAGCCGCATCATGCCCCAGGTTGAGAGATAAATATAAAGATCAACTGCCTGATTTTTCTGTTCTTTCAGCCGTACTTCATTTTGATTGGGAAGGGATCGCAGCCCACTTAATGCCTCATAAACTGGCTTGCCGATTGTGCGTGGATCAAATGACATGGCTTACCTTCCTAATTCATCATCCACTGCTGTACAAAACCGCGACCCAAGCTTTCCTGCCCACCGATCTGTAAAATGGGATGGTCAGATAAGATGGTCTCAAAATCCACTTGAACTTCGGCTGAGCTACCGTTTGCCTGAGCCGTCACCCCCCAGGGAAAATACATCAGCGTATCCGGTGGAATTGCTTCCTCATAACGGAAACCCCCTTCGACCGTCTTGTGTTCATCCAACTTAACTTTCACCTGTCGCCACAGACTCATCTGAACCAACGTGGCGCAGTGCTGGTCTCGTAACACCAGTACTCGGTTGATGCTGCCTGCTTGCGTAGACTGCGGTACAAAGATTTCCCAGGTCTCCCAGGTCTGCAAATCTGCCGCCTTTAAGATCGCATCTTTTAAGTAGATGGGTTTAGTAGCGGAGAGATTCGTGCTGTAAGGTACAGGAAGTTCTGCGGCCACACCGTTAAGTCGCGCCCAGCGCTGCAACAACATTGGGCAACTTACCCAAATGACACCGTGGCTCAGGGAAGGAACTGGAATCCAAAGGATCGATGCATCTCCAATCCAAATACCTCCTTGCTCTAACCGATCAGAAGCACCAGAGACTCCATTCAGTTCATTACCGAACAAACGGTATTGCAAATTCTTATCCTCTACGCTTGCCCGCAGTCGGCCACGAATCGTACTGGAAGGAACATACGGTAAATCGGTGTGAGACTCACGGGCAATACCTAATAGATTACCCTCTTGAGTCGCACCCCCTGTATGCAGGGGGGCAATCAGATAAAGGTAAACCAACTTACTGATCATGGTTCTTCTCCTGAGAAATCCAAAGCAATTCTGAGTAACCGAGCTGACGCCAGCGACGCACGAAGCTGGGAGCTTCGGGTTTATTTTGAAACAGTTGCACCGAATACTCTGCTTCCACGAAATAGACGCTACCGGGGGGGGCAGCAAACACTTGGGGGGCAGGAATGCTGTCAGCCTCTTTATCTCGAATTCGACAGCTAATGGGCACAGGTTTTGCTGTTGCTACACCTGCCAGCACCCGCTCCTCAGGTTTTACCTCGCTGCGCTGCGCCGGTTTCCATTCCCATGGATACGACTGACAATAAGATTTGCCACGATGATTTCGCTCGAACACACCAGGGGTCGTTAGATAAGCCAGCCGTCTGCCGGATTTCTGACGGTTCTGTTCTGATTGCTCCTGGAGCTGCTGCCAGGGATCTTCCAAAACCGCACATTCCTCCAATACCACCCGATGTCCTTCACCCCCCAACCGTAGAATGTTAGGACTGGGTAAGCGTAAATCACAACCGATCGCCAGACTCCAACCGGGTTGTAACCGAATGGCGTTCTCAACGAAATAGCCATCTGCATCTTTCACCTGGCGGGTGCCCTGCTCCAGGGTATTGTGAGATCGAGTCTCGATCGCCCACGGTTTTGACACTCCCTGCTGCCAAAACTTGCGCTGAATCGTGCCCGTCGTTAGATACCCTCGAATCACCTCCAGTGGCAAATAGGCACATCCTTCGGGAATGTCGGTGCCATCATCATCCACTGAAGCGATCGCCCCTTTCACCAGGGGGCAAGGACGGTTCTGGTCGATGATTGCCTGCCGCATCGGGGAGTCAGAATCCCAGTCCACTGGAACCAGCGGAGTGCTCCCCACGAAACTCAATGGACGGGGAAAGTACAGCGTCTGGTCAGCGCAAAGGAATGGTCCCCGCAGCGTTAGTGTTTCTTTTGCACCCAATAAGGCTCTCAAGGCTCCTGCGATCGCATGACCGTTGGGCGGAAATACTTCCCCTCCTGCCCAGGCCCGTTCACCGGGTGTAAACGGTTTGGCATCTCGAAACATCAATACGTCCAGCGGAGTCAAAGTATACCAGTGCATTAGCCTCGTCCTCCTGTTGCCACGGCGGTCGGAATCTTGATATTGCGGTTACGCAACATAAATGCAGTCAGCTTCAACCACTTCTCAATCTGGCGATCGCGTTCCTTATCGTCGGCTGACGTTTCCCAGATCTCACTCAGGAATAGGCTCAGCTTGTTGAAGAACTCCTGTTGCAGCTCAGGTTGATTCAAAGCATCGCGGCGATCGCAAAAGGCTTTTGTCCATGACTCAATTGCGATCTGGTTCGGAACTGGATGCTGTTTCCAGAGTTCTGCTGCCTGCTCAAACAGAGCCGGGTCAGCCGTTAGCGTCAACAGCGATCGCCAGTGGTCAAACACCGAAAACTTGCTGGTTGCCTTCAGAATATTTCCGTTGCCATAGAGGACTCTCACCTGCACTGCATCTTTTTTAGACCCGTCTAAAGCGACGTGCTCTTTGGCATCTTCTTCTGCTTCCCAAAGTTTCTCCAGCGCAATGGCAAGCGGTACTGAATGATGGGCGATCGTAATTCCAAAGCTGATGGACGATCGATTGCTCATGGTAAACAGTGGACGAGCCGGAATTGAATCAGGGCATGGCTTTTTCCCATTCCATTTCCAGTAATCCCCTGAGTTATCAAACTCCGCATCCTTCTCGCCTCTAAAGCATTGCCGAATATCCCATAGCCACCGATCCCATTCCCAGAGATTGGTATATGCCAGGACATCATCTCCGCCACTATAGATTAAGCGCCCCGCATAGCGTTGCTCAGTCAGGTAAGGCACCAGTTGGTTGGAAAAGTCTAGCAGTGCTCGGCTTAAAGCGCTGTGGGTGGACGGCCCCATGCGTTTGTTGCATTGCAAAAATTTCTGAAATGGCTCTTTCAGTGGCTCTGGCAGTTGCTCCACCTGATCCCTTAACTCGTCGGCAATATAGTCCTGATAGGGCTTTAGATGAACCCCTTTTAGCCACTCACCCATGCTGTCACCGTCGCCCGCTGCCAGCACATACCAATCGGTAGGATTATTGCCGGGAGGAAACAAAGCCGCGATCGCTTCTCGTAACTCCCCAAGCTTAGCCTTGCGATCTTTTGCATCTTCTGTTGGATAATCATCAATCAACCAACCAGCATTGAGCAGGCGTGGGTTCAACCAATTGCTGAATTTAGAATGCTGTGCGATCCAGGGAATCCCCCAACCCGTGTAGGCTGGAGAATTTTCATCCTCTGCTGCCCAGCTAAATTGATCGCAAATTTTGCGGCAGGCGTGCTGGAAATAGGCGATCGCTTCCTCATTCCCCTGTTCCTCCTGCACTCTTAGCCAGCCTGCTGCACCAGAAGTCAGGTCGGGAGAGTACAGATTCTTGCACCAGCGGGCAGGGGTTTCCGGGAAAATGCTGGTGGACAGGATTTTATGCAGGCCACGCTTTAAGACCTCAGTCGAGTTGAGTTCTTCAATCCCATCAAACAGGCCGCAGGGATAAGACCAGAATTTGGCCGTTTGCCCTTCAGTTGCCCAATCAGGCTTTGCAGGGTTGTAGCTGGGATGAACGACTGAACCTAACCCGGAAATGGTAGAGCGTGGGCCAAAAGCAGTTGGTAATTGCCAGGTACGCGCATTCTTTGTGGCAGTCAAACAGCCCCGAAGCTGGTCAAATAAACTGGCCCACCAGGAACCAACGTTCAGGTTAGCCTGCAAATGATCGTCCACTGTTCCATTATCAGTATCATTAGCGCTGGACTTAGAAACGGCCTCAATAAACTCCTGCTCCTCGCTAAGCAGTAAGGACTTTTGGGGACGACTCAACTTATTTTGCTTGTCTGCCCAGGTTTGATACTCCTCAGTTTTATGGGGAGATTGATAGAGTTTAGAAGTGCGATCGCCCAGCGGCAGGGCAGTCCAGTAGTGCTGCCACTGAGATTTTAGTCCGCTGTTCCACAGCTCCCGGTCAATCTGCCGCCATGCAACGCTTCCCTGTTGTAACCAGTCCAATACTCCGTCACCTAACCGCTGCCACTCCTGCATTAGACTATTTGCACAGTGATGCATTGCAGCGTGAACAGGATGCCCCTTTTGTGCATCTAGGCTCATCCCGTTGTCGGGGAGAATCATCACCAGCACGTTTGGGAACCCAGCCGTCAGAAGTTGATGTTCTGACGGTTCCTCAATCCACTCGACAAAGTCAGGATACTGGATGCGTAGCCAGTGATCGATGAGGGGTTGAGCATAGAGACAGGGATATAAAAATGTGTC
>CAZVXA010000277.1:0-7892 GCA_964630955.1 uncultured bacterium
GGAGCGCGGCTCTCAACAAAAACTTTGTACCACACGCGCTTGCAAAGCGCTGTAACACGGTTAGAAACTGTTTGAAATGTCTCAAGGGGTTCCATGATGATGCGCTGGAAACGGTGGTTGGCCTTGTTTGTTGTGGGAATTGCCATTTCCCTGGGGGGGTGTGACCCGTCAAACTTCCGCACCGAAGCCGCGCAGATCCCCCGTCTGGTGGATAGCGAACTGAGCGACCCCAAAACCTTCAATTCGGTCACCAGCCGGGAGGCGAATATGGCTCTGGGGCTGATGTACGAGGGCATGATCGGTCAGAACGGTCTGACCGGTGAGCTAGAGCCGGGAATTGCCGAGTCCTGGGAGGTGTCTCCCGACAGTCTGCGCATCATCTTCAAGCTGCGTGAGGGACTGAAATGGTCGGATGGCCAACCCCTGACGGTTGATGACGTGGTGTTCAGCTTCAACCAGATCTATTTCAACAAAGACATCCCCAGTGGCGAAAGCGATATTATTCGCATTGGGGAGCAGGGGGTATTCCCACAGGTGGTGAAGCTGGATGATCGCCGGATCGAGTTTATCTCGCCAGAACCCTTTGCACCGCTGTTGCGCTATGGCGGGGGATTCGCGATTCTGCCCAAACACGCGCTGGAGAAAGCGGTGACCGAAAAAGATGCCAAAGGCCAACTCCTGTTCAACAGCATGTGGGGAACTGATACGCCTCCCAGCCAGATTGTCAGTAATGGCCCCTACCGTTTGTTGAGCTATCAGCCCTCGGAGCGCGTCATCCTGGAGCGCAACCCCCACTACTGGCGCAAAGATGCGGCGGGGAACCAGCAGCCCTTCATTGATCGCTTTGTGATTGAAATTATCGAATCCACTGACAACGAACTGATCCAGTTCCGCTCCGGTGGTCTTGACGTGACGGGGATTACCCCCGACTACTTCTCATTGATTAAGGGAGAAGAAGAACGCGGCAAGTTCACTGTCTACAATGGTGGGTCTACCCTCAGTACCACTTTTCTCACCTTTAACCAGAACAAGGGTATCCGCAACGGTAAGCCACTGGTCGATCCGATCAAGTCCCGCTGGTTCAACAATCAGAAATTCCGCCAGGCAGTGGCCTATGCGATCGACCGCGACACCATGATCAACAACATTTATCAGGGGTTGGGAGCACCGCAAAACTCCCCCATTCCTGAAAAAAGCCCCTTCTACTTGTCTCCAGAGCAAGGGCTTCCGGTCTACAACTACAATCCCGAAAAGGCCAAACAACTACTTCAGGAGGGCGGGTTCAAGTACACGCCCCAGGGACAGTTGCAGGATGCAGATGGGAATCCTGTCCGGTTTGCACTGATCACCAATTCTGGGAACAAAATCCGTGAGTCGATGGGGGTTCAAATTCAGAAAGACCTGGCGAAGATTGGTATCACAGTAGACTTTCAGCCGATCTCCTTCAATGCGCTGGTTTCTAAGCTCTCTAACTCTCTGGATTGGGAGGCTCACATCCTCGGCTTCAGCGGCGGTGGCGTGGAACCCCAGAGCGGTTTCAATATCTGGTCCCCCGATGGCACTCTGCACACTTTTAACCAGAAGGCACTCCCAGGACAGGACCCAATCGAGGGCCGCGTTGTTGCCGACTGGGAGCAAGAAATTGGACGACTCTATATCAAAGGCAGCCAGGAGTTGAACGAGGACAAGCGCAAAGAAATTTATGCTCAGACACAGCTCATCGCCCAGGAGCAGCTCCCTTTCATTCACCTGATCAACCAGCTCTCCCTGGTGGCTGTGCGCGATCGCGTCCAGGGAGTCAAGTTCTCGTCGCTGGGGGGCTGGTCGTGGAATATCCACGAACTACAGCTCTCTGAGGAGTAGGTGCAACTGAAACCCCAAAGTCGTTCCACCTGTGCAGCCAGTGGAACAGTTTTGAGGCTTCCAGTTCTCTACTGGACTTTTGACTAAATCGCGCCGATTTTCCTGCAACGCTTACACTGTAAGTGTTGCAGGAAAATCGGCGCTAAAATTCAGTTTGCCGCGAAACGCTCTCGTAAAGAGCGTTTCGCGGCATGGCAGGAAGAAATAGTCAAAAGTCCAGTTCTCTATACCCACCGGGTTAAGTAATACTAAGAATATTGTCTGCTCATATCACGACCGATGGTTCTGGCCCAGCCTACTGTTCAACCCCATTTCTCATCCGAAACACAGCAATACGACTATGACGTGGCGATCGCCGGAGCGGGCATCGTTGGTCTCACCCTGGCGCTGGCCCTGAAAACTAGCGGTCTCCGAGTTGCCCTGATCGAGGCCAGACCGAAAACCGTCGGACTGTCCTTCCGACGGGCCTATCATTTGACCTTAATGACGGGACGAATGTTGAAAGGCTTGGGAGTTTGGGAGCAAATTCTGCCGAAAATCACCACCTTTCAGCAAATTCGTCTGGCGGAGGAGCACCATTCGGCAGTTGTCAAGCTGCAACCCACCGATCTGGGCACTCCCGAACTGGGGTACGTGGGAGAACACGGTGTTCTGGTGCAGGCGCTGCTGGATGCTCTGGAGTCAGCGGAAAATGTCGAGTGGCTCTGTCCCGCAGAGTTGGTGTCGGCTGATTACCCCACTGACGGGGCGATGCTAACACTGGCAATCGCTGCTGTGGACAATGACAAACCCCCAACTAAACATCAACGCACGATTAAAACCCGACTGCTGGTGGCCGCAGACGGTGCTCGTTCTCCCATTCGGCAACAGGCAGGCATTCAGACCCGAGGCTGGCAGTACTGGCAGTCCTGTATCACTGCGGTGATTCGCCCTGAAAAATCTCATGGCAATGTCGCCCGTGAGCATTTTTGGGCCAGCGGTCCTTTTGCCACCCTACCCCTGCCCGACAATCGCGCTCAGATCGTGCTGACTGCTCCCCACAATGAAGCCAAACACTGGCTGGAAGTCCCCCAGACAGAATTTTTGGCAGAACTGGAGCGGCGCTATGGTGGTCAGTTGGGGCGGATTGAGCTGGAGGGCGATCGCCTGCTATTTCCGGTCAAGCTGATGCAGAGCGATCGCTACGTCCAGCCCGGTCTGGCGCTGGTGGGAGATGCGGCTCACTGTTGTCACCCGGTGGGCGGGCAGGGGCTGAACCTGGGAATTCGAGACGCAGTGGCGCTGGCGCAGGTACTCCAGACGGCTCACCAGCAGGGCGAGGCAATCGGCAGTTTGTCCGTATTGCGACGCTATGAGCGCTGGCGAAAATTTGAGAACCTGATTATTTTAGGATTTACCGATCTCCTCGATCGCTGTTTTTCAAATCGCTGGTTTCCTCTGGTTCAAATCCGGCGACTGGGGTTGCGGGTGATGCAGGGCATCCCTCCTGTACGCTCCCTCGCCCTGCGTCTGATGACGGGCCTGAGTGGGCGAGTTCCCCACCTGGCAAAACAACCCAACCATTAAGCAGATCGATGACCCGATTGTTCTAAAATCAGGTCATCTAATTTCACATAACTTTATTTGAAAGCCTTGCGTATCTTATACTACGCAAGGATGCTACTTAAAGACTCTTTACGAAGGAGAGAATGCCCGATGTCGGAGGCAGTTAGGCCCCTGACAGTACCGAAAGAGCTTCTTGGTCCGCCGGAAAGCTTTTGGAGTCCCAACTTGTTGATGTTTCTGGTCGCCGCGACCATCGCCATCACGTCAACGCTCGGATACTGGTGCTGGAATTTTCCCGATTGGTGCAGTTTTGGCATGAACGTGCTGGCACTGCACATGGTCGGAACCGTTATTCATGATGCGTCCCATCACGCTGCTCATCGCAATCGGATTGTCAATGCTGCCCTGGGACATGGCAGCGCCCTCATGCTGGGCTTTTCTTTTCCGGTGTTTACCCGCGTTCACATGCAGCACCATGCCAACGTGAACGATCCAGAGAACGACCCCGACCATTTCGTATCGACGGGTGGCCCTTTGTGGTTAATTGCGCCGCGCTTCTTCTATCACGAAATCTACTTCTTCAAGCGCAAGTTGTGGCGCAAGTTTGAGTTGCTGGAGTGGTTTCTAGGGCGACTGGCAGTGGCGCTGGTGATCGTCCTGGCAGTTCGGTATGACTTTATTGGCTACGTGTTTAATTTCTGGTTTTCTCCAGCTCTGGTGGTCGGATTGGCGCTGGGATTGTTCTTCGACTACCTGCCGCACCGCCCATTTCAGGAGCGTGATCGCTGGAAAAATGCTCGCGTCTACCCCAGCCCTCTTCTGAACGTGATGATTATGGGTCAGAATTACCACCTGATCCACCACCTGTGGCCATCGATTCCCTGGTATCACTATCAGACTGCTTATCGCGTCACACAGCCGCTGCTGGACGAGAAAGGCTGCCATCAGTCTCTCGGGATCTGGGGTAAGGATTTTTGGAGCTTCATCTACGATGTGTTTCTGGGGATTCGTTTCCACAATCACAAACCTCATCCTGAGCTGTCTCCGATGGAACCAGAGGACGTACCCGAATTAGAAACGGCGATCGTGAGCACCCCGAAATAGCATCAAAAACCCATGATCAGAAATGGCGCGGTGCTTTGCACCGCGCCATTTCTGATCATGGGTTTTTGACTCGCGAACAGGCCCGCTTTAAGGGGGACATGGCCGAGTAGAAACACTGGCAACTTTTAATACGCTGTCTTGCGGAAAAAACCTTGCGTAATCGCCTCAATCCTTTGCCAGAAGCCCAAGGCTATAATTCCATTAATGCAATGCTGATCCAATCTCAGGTGCTGGAAGTTACCCGGCTGAGAGACTGAGTCGGCTGAGGCTCCAGTAAGGAGTAGAGCTTTGTTTTCAGGAAATTATCACCGAGGCGGAGCGATGCCTTTTCACCCTTTACCTCCCTGGAAACGATGGCTGAGTAGACTTGACCATAGAAAGCCCCGGTTATTACAACCTCAAGCCCTGGATATGACACTTCGGCAAAGAACAAGCCTTGTCATCTGGGGGACACTAACGATTTTACTTTGGGTGTTCTATGTTGCTGCTTCAACGGTTCTGAATGAGGGATATGGCGATTTAGAGACGCAAAGCGTCCAACGCAATATGGAGCGAGCGCTGGAGGCTCAACAACGGCAACTGAACGAGCTAAGCCGGAAAAACCTGGACTGGGCCACCTGGGATGATACCTATGAATTTGTCCACCATCCATCCAGAGAATATATTCAGACGAACTTAGCCGACGATCTAACGTTGCAACCAACCGTGGATGTCATTCTGTTTTATGGGGCTGCGAGGGAACTCGTTTACGGGAAAAGCTACGTTACGACCGAGCCTTCTGCTCCCTGCTCGGCACTGCTCCAGTTTATCGACCAGCATCCTTCCCTGCTCCAGCACACCACTTCAGGAGACACACAGACAGGGATTATCATGCTGCCGGAGGGGCCGATTATGGTTTCTTCTCAGCCAATTCTGAACAGCCAGGGTGAAGGCCCCATTCGGGGTAGTTTAATTATGGGGCGCTACCTGAATCAAGATGTCGTGCAGGAGTGGGCAGAAGCGACCCGGCTGACCCTGACCTTCCACAACATCAGCAATGTTGCAGGAATCAGCTCCCTGTTACCTCCGATCGCACGGCTGCGATCGCTGTCTTCCACCGATGCAGTGCTGATCCATCCCCAGAATGCACAAACCGTATCCGGCTTTGCAGTTGTCCCTGATTTGACAGGTAAACCGTCGCTGGTACTGCAAATAGAAATGCCCCGCGAGATCTACCAGCAGGGGCAGTACACACTGAGATCGCTTCTGTTGACGCTGGTCATCATCGGCATGGTGTTTGGTAGCATCATCCAGGTTTTGGCAGAACAGTTGATTCAAATGGGAAGAGACCGTCGCGAAACCGAAGCTCGCTACCGGACGGTGGTCACGCAGGCATCTGAGGGCATTGTGCTGATTGATGCTGAGAGTCATTCCTTCTTAGAAGTCAACGCATCGTTTGAGCAACTTTTGGGGTATAGCGCCGCTGAACTCATGGCCCTGAGGCTTGAAGATCTGCGAGTCACAGCCCACCCGTCGTTGCTCCGAGATCAGCAGGAGCAGTCAGGGGGCCCAGCAGCGGAGGAATGGCGATATCGCCACCGCGAGGGTGGCCTGATTGACGTAGAGGTCACGACGACACTGATCGAATATGCTGGGAAGCAGGTCTACTGCATGGTTGTTCGAGATATCACGGAGCGCAAGCTGTCAGAAGCGGCTCTGAGGGAGAGTGAACAACGACTGGCATGGCAGGCCAGCCACGACGATTTGACGCAACTGGTGAATCGCCGGAAGTTCGAACAGTGCATCAAGAAAACCCTGCGCGATGTTCAAAGCAGAGGGACACAGAATGCACTTTGCTACCTTGACCTTGACCAGTTCAAAATCATCAACGACACCTGCGGGCACGCAGCCGGAGATAAGTTACTGCGTCAGATTACCACGCTCCTGCAAACTCAAATTCGCCCTGGGGATGTGTTAGCCCGTCTCGGTGGTGACGAATTTGGACTGCTGCTTCACCATTACTCCCCCAGTCAGGCGCTGGAGATCGCCAATTTGTTGCGGGAGCAGGTGCAGAATTTTCGATTTTTCTGGGAGAATCAGACCTTTACGATTGGGGTCAGCATTGGGTTGGTGGTGATCACTGCCGAGCATACCCTCAGCAGCGTGTTAAGCATTGCCGATGCAGCCTGCTATGTGGCCAAAAAGCAGGGACGCAATCGGGTGCATTTCTATCAGGAGAACGATCGGGAGTTGATGCTTCACCACAGCGAGATGCAGTGGGTTGCCCAGATCAATCGTGCGCTTGAGGAAAACCGATTCTGTCTGTACTACCAGACGATCGCCCCCATTCACCCTGGAGCCAGGGGCGGCGAGCATTATGAGGTATTGCTGAGGCTCTCCGACGAATCAGGGGCTATCATTCCCCCCGATGCGTTTCTGCCTGCGGCGGAACGCTACGGGTTAATGCACCAGATTGATCGGTGGGTGATTCATCGGCTGTTTACCACTCAGGCAGCCCACTATCGGGAATGTTGGCGGCGATCGCAGGTGACCGGGTACACCCCGCTCTTTGCTATTAACTTGTCAGGAGAGAGTATCAACGACGATCAGTTCGTTGAGTTCTTGCAGCATCAGTTTGAGCTACATCGAGTGCCTCCCCAGGTGATTTGTTTTGAGATCACTGAAACCGTTGCCATTACCAATTTGAGCAAAGCGATTCATTTTATCCGTGAAATGAAACAGTTGGGATGTCAATTTGCGCTGGATGATTTTGGCAGCGGTATGTCTTCTTTTGGTTACCTGAAAGAGTTGCCGATTGACTATTTGAAAATTGACGGGCAATTCATCCGGGATATTCTGGACAACGAGATTCACCAGGCGATGACCCATGCCTTCAATCAAATCGGTCATCTCATGCAAATTCAGACGATTGCAGAGTTTGTAGAGAACGACGCTATTTTGCACCAATTGAGATTGATGGGGGTGGATTATGCTCAGGGCTATGGCATTGCTCGCCCCCTGCCGCTGGTGGTACCGCCTGCTTGCAGAAAGGAGATCGCCGTCGTTCAGGTTGCTTAAAAATGCTGCAAAACGATCTCGTAGAGAGCGTTTTTCAGCATCGCAAAAAATAGTCAAAACTCCAGTACCCAGCTTGCAGAAGCAGTCGGGGGCCTTTCAAGCTTTAGAGTCTATCCGAAACCCCAAATTCTGGAGGGCATGATGCTGTAGCGTCACGCCCTCCAGAATTTGGGGTTTCGGATTTCGGATAGGGACTGAGGGCTTGCAACAAAATAAAGTGCCCGTTTTAGTCTAGCGCGGCGAAGCCACGCCAGACTAAAACGGGCACTTTGATTAACCCGCAAACCCCTTAGGGGTTTGCCATAAAATAAAATCCCAGTAAA
>CAZVXA010000278.1:0-7837 GCA_964630955.1 uncultured bacterium
AACCCGATTAAAAATTTCTGTTGATGCGTCTTCTCTGGCCTCTGATTTTAATGCTGAAATAGAAGCATGGAGCTGACAAGGCGAGCATTTTTACAGAGGGTGGGGCTGCTGCTGACGGCATTGGGGATGACCGAGGCCGGGTTTGCCGCAGTGGCCGATCGCTATGGGCGGGTGTTGGCGGAGCCGACACGCCGCAAGTTGGCGTTGCTGGTGGGGATTAACCAGTACCCGGAGTCGGTGTGTGATTTTGCGCCCATGAAGGGATCGGCGCTGGCGGGTTGCCTGACCGATGTTGAGCTTCAGCGGCAGCTTCTGATTCACCGCTTTGGGTTTCAGCCCCAGGATATTCTGACCCTCACTGACCAGCAGGCGACGCGGGAAGGCATCGAGGCGGCGTTTCTGTCCCACCTGACGGAGCAGGCGCGATCGGGCGATGTCGTCGTTGTCCACTTCAGCGGTCTGGGGAGCCGGGTTCGGTTTTCTGGTGGGGAAGAGATTCACCATAGTCTGGTGCCCGTTGATGGCGTATTGCCGACGGAGGAACATCCATCCATTGCCGACCTGATGCAAGAGACGCTGGGGTTGCTGTTGCGATCGCTCCCCACCCCCCACATCACAACCATTCTCGATCTCTGCTATACCGATGTGGGAACCCCCCTCCAGGGAACATGGCGCATCCGGTCGCGCCCCAGCGCTCCCATTGGCGAACCCCTGGTTGCGGAGCTGGCCTTTCAACAGCAGCTTCTAAAGCGGGTAAATTGGGGGCCTTTCGAAAATAGCGGCAGCGGATTGCCGGGACTGGTGGTGCAGGCAGCGCAGCCCGGTCAGGTGGCGCTGGAGGGTCAGTGGAGTGGCTTCAGTAGTGGATTATTGACCCATGCGCTGACCCGCTATCTGTGGGAAAGTGCCCCTCCTGAGTCGGTGGCGATCGTTCTTGGACGAGCCACCAACGCGGTGCGAAAACTCTCCGCTGACCAGCAGTTCCCCCAGTCCAATCATTCTGCAAAACAGGGGTCTGCTCCTTTTGTGGCATCTCCTGCCTTGACCGCAGCCGCTGATGGCGTGATTACTGCTGTTGATGGGGAGAGCAATCTGGTGCAGGGTTGGCTGGGGGGGCTGTCGATTGCAGCGCTGGAGGGGTACGGCCCCAATGCACTGTTACGGGTGGGGCAGGGTGAAACGACAACAGTGTTGCAGGTGCGATCGTGCGAGGGGTTACGAGTCGAGGCATCTCTCTTGAACCCAGGCAAATTACCTACCGTTGGCCAACCGATGCAGGAATGGCAACGGCTGATTCCCCGCAATCTGGGATTGACAGTGGCGCTGGATGGAACGCTGGAGCGGATCGAGCGGGTGGATGCCACCAGTGCATTTGCGGCCTCGAAGGTGGCGATCGCCACGACCGTAGACCAGTCGGTTGATTATCTGTTTGGCAAGATGCAGCCGACGGTGCGCACGTTAACCGCCTCCCTTGTCTCGGAGGGCGTCAGTGACAGTGAGACGGTTCATCCTGAAATCAAAAAGAGTGGCTATGGGTTGTTTTACCCCAGTCGTACCGTGGTGGTGGGCACTCTGCTAGAAACCGAAGAGGCAGTCAAGGTTGCTGTCAATCGGGTGACGCCCCAACTCCGCATCCTACTGGCCGCCAAGCTATTACGCCTCACAGAAAATATTGGCTCCAGTCAGTTAGCGGTGAAGGTCGCGCTTGAAACGGCAGAGGCACAGCAGCAGGTGCTCCTGAGCCAAAAAACGCGCCTGTTTCCAGACACCCGACAAAAGACGACACCGGATGAGTTACCCATCCTGACTGCCGGGAAACGAATCCATTACCGTCTGTGGAACGAGGATAGCCACCCGATTTATTTCCTGTTTGTGGGGTTTGATGGGGGTCGGGCGATCGCCTACCACCCCGTCTCAGGCACTCCCTCCCCCGCTGACCCCCCCCTCCAGGAAAATGTACTGCTCCCTGGTGAAAGTCTTGTCTTGCCTGGTTCTTCCGGCGGTTGGCCTACTTCTACAACGGCTGGACTCAGTGACAATTTCCTGGTCTTCAGTCGGTCTCCCTGGCAGCAGGCGATCGCGGCCCTGAATGCTAACCGTTCCACCCAGATGCCGCCACTATTGATGTCATTAAATAAACCGCTGGAGGTGGTGCAGGCGATTTTGCAGGATCTGCATCAGGCCAGTTCTGATAAAAACGAAGCTCCAACGGATGCCTATGCGCTAAGCATAAATGCCTGGGCGACGTTTAATTTCACCTATGAGGTGCGGCAGGCGTAAGGGATTTGCTATTTAATAAAATCCCAGCTTGAAGGGGGTGCAGCGAAGTTGCACCCCCTTCAAGCTGGGATTTTATTTAGAGCCTAAGAAATGATGATAGTTACCACCAGCGCATTTCCAGGTAGCCGCGCTCAGGACGCCTGAGTTCTTCTTCGGTCAGCCAGTTGGTGGGCTTGTAGGTGCCAAACAGGTGATCCCACCAATCCACAGCCAGTCCAAAATTGTGGTGCCACTGGCCATACTTATGATGCACATAGTGGACGGGCATCTTCATCCAGAAGCAGCGGGTAGGATTTTCATGCTGGAGCTGATGCGCATAGGCAGAAAAAGCGGCATAGGTTAGCGCCCCCAGGAACCAGCCAATCCCTGCTTCCCAGGAGACAAAAAACAGCGCCAGCATCGCCAGAAAAGTTCCTTTGATGTAATCTAAAAACTCCCAGACAACACCCTGGCCCTCATTTCGACGATGATGATCCAGGTGCCGCTTACCAACGGACTGGGGCTTAAAGTGCATCAGCCGATGCACCCAATATTCCACCAGACTGGAGCAAACAAAGGCAATCAAGAAGCAGGCGATCGCAACCATACAACTCCTTACACACCAACTGAGTTCTTAATAGCAGTTTATAGCAGGGGAATGCGAATGGGGGATGGGGAATGGAGAATGGGTAATAGGAAATTCCCTATCCACCCATCCCCGGTTCGGCTCATTGCTCACCGCAACGCCCATCCACCCGTACGGGTTTAGCATTCGGGTATTACAGGTTATGACTTCGCTATGACTGATTGGCCCGAATGCTAAACCCCTACCCATCCACCCATCCACCCATCCACCCAAATCCATGCCTCGCCTCATCATCTTCACTCGTTACCCAGAGCCAGGAAAGACGAAGACCCGTATGATGACGCTCCTGACCGCTGAGGCGGCGGCGAATCTTCAGCGGCAGATGACGGGCTATACGCTGGCTCAAGCGCGGCAGCTCATGCGGCAGGAGGATGTTTCAGTCGAGGTGCGGTTTGCGGGTGGGAGCGGTGCGCTGATGCAGGAGTGGTTGGGGCAGGGGGTGGAGTATCAGCCACAGGGAGAGGGGGATTTGGGGGCGCGGATGGCGTCGGCGTTTCGCTCGGCGTTTGCGGCGGGGGCCGATCGGGTGGTGACGATTGGGACGGATTGTCCTGGGGTTGATGCGGCGTATCTGGAGGCAGCATTTCAGCGGTTAGCAAGTTGTGACCTGGTGCTGGGACCTGCAAGCGATGGGGGCTATACCCTGATTGGGCTACGGCGATCGATCGCTGAACTGTTTACTGGCGTCGATTGGGGGACTGACGCGGTGTTCCGGCAAACGATGGCGATCGCCCATGCCCTGAATCTCTCGATTCACTGTTTAGAACCGCTCACCGATGTCGATCGCCCGGACGATCTTCCCGTTTGGCAGAAGGTACAGCAGCAAATGCTATCTGTGATCGTGCCTGTTCTCAACGAAGAGGCCCAGATGGAACGGCTCTTCACAATGGTGCAACCCTCCCCCTTTGTGGAACTGGTGCTGGTGGATGGCGGGAGCCAGGACAATACCGTTGCGCTGGCCCGTGCGGGGAGTGCGACAGTGCTCACCTGTTCCCCAGGACGTGCTCAGCAGCAAAATGTGGGAGCGGCGATCGCCCGCGGGGGGACACTCCTTTTTCTCCATGCCGATACCCAATTGCCGCCGGATTTTGTTGAGCAGATTGAAAAAACGCTGGCCCAACCCAAGGTTGTCGCTGGAGCTTTTCAGCTTCAGATTGACGGTTCACGGCCTGGACTACGGCTGGTGGAATGGGGGGTGAATGCGCGATCGCGCCTCCTCCAACTGCCCTATGGTGACCAGGCGCTATTTTTGAAAGCGGAGACTTTCCACCAGGCAGGCGGCTTTCCTGACCTGCCGATCATGGAAGACTTTGTGTTGGTGCGGCAACTGCAAAAGTTGGGCCGGGTGGCGATCGCCCCTGCTGCGGTGATGACTTCTGCTCGCCGATGGGAGAAGTTGGGTGTCCTGCAAACCACGGTGATTAATCAGTTGATGCTTGCAGGCTATGTCCTTGGGGTTCCTGCCAAACAGTTGGCGCGACTCTATCGAAACAAACAAAGCTAAAACAGCAAAGTTAAAAACCCATCATGGGAAGTGGCGCAGCGCCACTTCCCATGATGGGTTTTGAAACAGACATGGTGTGAGCCGTGCAAAGCGCGGCTCACATCGTAGAACGATACTTAACGGCGTGACATCGACATCACGATTTGCAGAATGTACCAGAACAGTAGCGCGACTGAGGCGAACAGTTCCAGGGAGGCGGCAACGTACTGGTTGGTGGAGTAGCGATGAATGACGTTGGAGGTGCCGTACAGAATCGCGCCAGCGGCGAAAATCACCATTGCCACTGAGAAGAACAGACCCAGCGTGAAGCCAAACAGGATGCTGCACACGATTAAACCGAGGGCAATAAAACCAACAATTGTGAGAATGCCGCCCAGGAAGGAGAAGTCCTTCTTGCTGATAAAGGCGATCGCCGTCAACCCTGCAAACAGTCCCAGCGTCAGAATTGCAGCCGTTGGTAGAACAGAGGGGTCCGAGAAAACGACAGCGATGTAGAGAATCGGTGCAAAGATGATTGCTTCAGCAACGACGTAGATGCCCAAGCCCGCATATTGTGTTCCTACGGAGTCGGCCTTTGCTGCCAGACTCTGGGACAGCCAGCCCAGAATCGCAAAGCCACCCAGGATCGCCAGCCAGGTGAAACGGCTTCCGGCGATCAGGCGGAACATCAGTTCTGCCAGACCAGTCTGGAACAGAAAGAATTCAACCAGGATGAAGGCAGCAATTGCCCCTGCCAGATGCAGGTAGGTTTTTTGAATAAATTGAGCACGTTCTGACGGACGCGACTGGGCAACGGTGATCATGACGAGATTCCTTGCAGTTTTTGGGGAGAGAAGTTGGGTCTAATCTAGCAAAAGGATTTTCAGATCGCCTCAGAGATCCCGACAGCCGCCTTTGAGGCGCGCAGTTGTCCACAGGCGGCATCTGCCTCCAGCCCTTTGGAATAGCGCACGCTCACGGCAATGTGCCGCTGTTTCAGCACTTTCACAAATTCCTGGATGCGGCGGGGGTCGGGGCGCTGGTAGTCGGCTTCCCGGATGGGGTTGTAGGGGATCAGGTTGACATGGCTCTGAAATCCGCGCAGGTGATGGGAGAGTTCCTCGGCGTGTTCTGGGCGATCGTTCACCTCCGCCAGCAAGATGTATTCAAACGACACCCGTCGTCCCGTGATCTGCACATACTCTCGGCACTCCGCCAGCAGATCCGCCAGCGTGTAGTGGCGGGCGCTGGGGATAAGCTGCTCCCGCACCTGCTGGTTGGAGGCATGAAGGCTCACTGCCAGCGTCACCTGGAGGTGGTGCTGCGCCAGTCGGTGGATGTGTCCGGGAATGCCAACGGTAGAAATGGTGATCCCGCGCTGACCAATACCCACATCGGTGTTGAGCGATCGCACTGCCTTCAACACGTTCTCGGTGTTCAGCAAGGGTTCCCCCATGCCCATAAACACAATGTTGCTGACCCGATGCCCAAAGTCTTCCTGTACCGTCAGCACCTGATCGATAATCTCGTGGGCTGCCAGGTTCCGCAAATAACCGCCCTTTCCCGTAGCACAGAAGTCGCAGGCCATCGGGCAACCCACCTGGGAGGAGACGCAGACCGTCAGGCGATCGATGGCCGGATCAAACGAAGCAGATTTGTACGTGGGCATCCCCACGGTTTCAATAATGTGGCCGTCGGACAGCCGCAGCAGATATTTCACTGTGCCATCGGGAGCCGTGGAGCGGTGGTGAATTTGCGATCGCCCCACGACACGCTCAGCAAACTGCTCCCGCCACTGTTTTGGGAAAACGGTAATGTCGCAGAGCGATCGTGCGCCTTTCTGATAAATCCACTGGTGCAGTTGCTTGCCGCGATAGGCAGGCTGTCCCTGCTGCTGCACCCACTCGGTCATTTCAGCGAGGGACATGCCCAGGAGAAAGGTAGCGTGGTTTGCTGCTCCTTGATCCACACTCTGTGCTTGAACGAACCCCACTGAGACCATGGTCAAAACTTTTGTACGGCTTCTCCATCTTAGCGGAGTCTCCCAGCGCAATAGGTTCCTAGATGGGTGACTAAATTGCGCCGATTTTTTCTAAACCGCTGACGCAGTCAGCGGTTTAGAAAAAATCGGCGCTAAATAATAAGAGATGCCGCGAAACGCTCTCTTAGAGAGCGTTTCGCGGCATCGCAAGAAAAATAGGCAGAGGAATCTATCGACAGAAGCACTGCGGTGCTTCTGTCGATAGATTCCTCAGTTGCTCCTGAAACTAGAAGAGATCGTGAAGGCAGACGGCGATCGCCCCATCACCTGATTTAGTCATAGTTAACACCACTGAAGAGGAAGCAGACTCACCGATGCTGATTCCTCTTTTATCTATATTCAGCATGACGATCGCACCTTTTCTCCAACCCACTCTTAGTCGTTCCTCGGAGGGCGGCTGGCACGGGCAACTGAAGCTGGACTTTGCGCCTGGAGCGCAGGGAACCGTAGTCGAACGCGCCTTTGCCCAGACTCCCCTGAAGTTTCAGCGCCCTTTCTATCCCGAAGGCGACGTGTGTCATGGGGTGATGCTGCATACTGCCGGGGGCATTGTTGGGGGCGATCGCCTCACGACCCAGATTCATCTGCGCCCCCAAACCCATGCGTTGCTGACCACCGCTGCTGCCACCAAAATTTA
The DNA here is from genome assembly GCA_964630955.1 of uncultured bacterium. GTDB lineage: Bacteria > Cyanobacteriota > Cyanobacteriia > Elainellales > Elainellaceae > CAZVXA01. The sequence continues at coordinate 7,067 of CAZVXA010000278.1, forward strand.
CCGCAGTAACGGGCAAGAAGCGCAGCACACTTTTCACCTCAAGGTCACCGAGAACGCCTGTCTGGAGTGGCTCCCGCAAGAATCGATCGTGTTCAATGCTGCGCAGTACCGCCAGAAGATGACAGTGGAGCTGGATCAAGGCGCAATCTGGATGGGCTGGGAGATTACCCGTCTGGGGCGAAGTGCTTGTGGAGAGCAATTCTCTAGTGGACTGTGGCGATCGCATACCGAAGTCTGGCAGCAGAACCAGCTCATCTGGGTCGATCCCCAGGGAATTATTGGTGGCTCTGAGATGATGCACAGTCCCCACGGGTTGGCCGACTGTCCTGTGGTGGGAAGTTTTGTACTGGTGGGGCGATCGGTAACGCCAGAACTGGTAGAACGGGTGCGTGCCACAGCGCAAATCTGTGTCAGGTCGCCCTTGCCCCTCACGACGCAGGCCACTGAAAATAGTGCTGCGGACAGCTTGCCCCAAACGGGAACTACCCGTCTGACCAGTGGCATCCTCTGTCGCTATCGAGGGCACTCGACGCTGGAGGCTCGACGCTGGTTTATGGAGGTATGGGGAGTGCTGCGGTTGGAGGTTCTGGGGCGATCGCTGTGCAAACCACGAGTCTGGTGAGCAACAAAAATGAACAATTTTTCCCTGAGGGTCGTCACTTCCTCTGGTTGTGCATTATTGTATTGAGTATATTTTTGTATTACAGAATCTCTGTTCTGGGTATGCTTAGGATCGCGAATTAAATAAAACCGAATTGTTTTTGAGAGAGG
>CAZVXA010000279.1:0-7810 GCA_964630955.1 uncultured bacterium
AAGTCGGAGAGCTTCCCGCTAGACCGCTTTGCGGTTAGCGGCGAGAGTCGTCACTTCATCCCTCCGCTGCTGATGTCATCACTTCAGTCAAATTGCCCAGGTGACCCTATTTCCACTCTATGCTTTAACTTTGTCTTTAGCCTTTTGGCGCATTTCAGCAAGGTTCTGGTGGCAGAATAGGTGGGGTAACTCATGAATTTCAAGTCCCCAGCTTTGGTATAAAATCCCTTCTTAAGTCAGTGGGCATGGAAAAAGTCTAAACCCAAAAAGCTGTTCTGCCCGCTGCGCAGACAGAACAGCTTTTTGGGTTTCAAGCTTAGTCGTGTCCATCTACTTAAATAAGAATCTATGGAGTGAACCCCTGTTCACCTAAGGAGATTTCTGCAAAAGAAATTACCCGTTGTGTGGTTGCCTCTCCCGCTGTGCGGGAGAGGCAACCACACAACGCAGGTAAATTCATTGCTGGAAATCTCCTAAAATCAACCAATGATGGGCAAACGACATACCATACCCTGATGTAACAGGGGGTATAACCTGAATTAACGTAGGAGTGATGACATAAATGAAAAAAGTTGAGGCAATTATTCGTCCCTTTAAACTTGACGAAGTAAAGATTGCTCTGGTGAATGCAGGCATCGTGGGGATGACTGTTTCTGAAGTGCGGGGCTTTGGTCGGCAAAAAGGACAGACCGAGCGCTACCGAGGCTCAGAGTATACCGTCGAATTTTTGCAGAAGCTAAAGGTTGAAATTGTCGTAGAAGACGACCAGGTGGATATGGTGGTCGAGAAGGTTATCTCTGCTGCCCGTACTGGAGAAATCGGCGACGGAAAGATCTTCATCAGTCCAGTCGAGCGGATTGTTCGCATTCGCACGGGTGAAATGAATGTCGAGGCGATCTAATGTAGATAGGCGCGATTAAGCTTGAAACCCAAAAAGCGATTCCGCCCGCTGCGCGGGCGGAATCGCTTTTTGGGTTTCGACTTTTCCCACGCCCACTTACTTACTGGGCTTTTGACTCAATTGCGCTGATTTTCAGAAAATCAGCGCAATTGAGTCAAAAGCCCAGTTGATCTAACTGTGGGAGCAACTGTTCAAAGGCGATCCCCCGATGGCTGATGCGGTGCTTTACCTCAGCAGGCATTTCTGCGAAGGTCATTCCCTGCGTGGGTACAAAGAAGATGGGATCATAGCCGAAGCCTCCGGCCCCAAAGGGTTCCTGCGCGATCTCTCCAGGGCAGATGCCCTCCGTTTGCAGCACGATCGCCCCATCGGGATCTGCCACCGCGATCGCACAGACAAACTGCCCTTTGCGGTTGGGTTCTCCTCGCAGCGCCGCCAGCAATTTTTCTACGCGCTCCTGGTCTGTTCGGCCAAAGCGAGCAGAATAGAGTCCCGGTGCTCCCCCCAGCGCATCTACCATGAGGCCAGAGTCATCGGCGATCGCCCATTGCCCCATTACCTTCGCCACCTGGGAAGCTTTGAGGCAGGCATTCTCCATAAAGGTGGTTCCCGTCTCTTCAATGTCCAGTTCTTCTGGTTTCAGCACTAGATCCCAGCCGTCCCCCATCAGGTACGCCTGAAATTCCTTCAGTTTGCCGGGGTTGCTGGTAGCAAGAACGAGCGATCGCATAGATATCTTCCGTGACGTTAGATCGAAGTTGCCCACTGATTGGCCCACTGCAAGTTGCGCTCTACGGCCTCCGGAGTGCCCGCTTCGGAGTAGAGGCGCAGCACAGGTTCAGTGCCACTAAAGCGAATTAGCAGCCAGCTCTGATCCGCCAGACGGAACTTGTACCCATCCACCGGATTGCAGTCAATCACCTGCTGGTCGGCGATCGTCTCTGGAGGGTTATGTTGCAACTGCTCCAGCAGTCGCGATCGCACCTCCATACTGGCCAGCGGCAGGTCAATCCGATCGTAGGCCGACGAGAACCCCGTTTTTTCCTGAAGATCCTGGTAAAGCTGACTCAGATCCTTGTCCGACTGCACCACCGCTTCCAGAACGTAGAGCGCCGATAGTAGAGCATCCCGCTCAGGGATATGGTTGCCATAGCCGATGCCGCCAGATTCTTCACCGCCGAGGAACACCTGGGATTCCAGCATTCGATCGGCGATGTACTTGTACCCAATGGGAGTTTCATGCACCGGAAGATTGTAGAGTTGGGCCACCAGGGGCATCAGGTCAGAACCACTCACCGTTTTAACGATCTCTCCGGCAAAGCCCCGATGAATCGCCAGATGTTGAATCAGCACCGGGATCAGCACCTGAGAGCTAAGAAAATTTCCCTGACCATCGACAGCGGCAATCCGATCGCTGTCTCCATCAAACACCAGCCCGACAACTAACTGATTGGGAGTAGGACGCTGATAGGACTGAATCGTCGAAAGCAGTTCGGGCAGATAGCGGGGTAGTGGCTCCGGGGCACCCCCCCCAAACAGGGGATCTGCATTCCCATTCAGCTCATGAATCGGTGTGCCCAGCAGACGCTCCAATCCCGTCGCCGCAGCGCCATGCATCACGTCTGCGAATACTGCCAGTTTCCCGCTGGCGATCGCCTCTCGCAACTGGGCGATATCCACCTTCGAGCGCAGTTCCTGACAGTAGCTCTCCCAGGGGTTAAATCGACTCAAACTGCCCGGTGCGGCTACAGGCAATTCTTTCCCCAGAGACGCCTCAATGATCTGGGTGACCTCTGGTGGAACCGACCCCCCGAAGCCCCCCTTTACCTTCAGACCTGAGTAGGCAGCGGGATTATGGCTGGCGGTAATCACGATCGCCCCCAACGCCTGTTTCTGCTTGGCAGCCCAGCTAAAGGCCGGAGTAGGCGCATAACCTTCAGACAGCAGCACATCGAATCCGGCTGCCTGGATCGACTCAGCCGCTGCCTGGGCAAATTCTGGAGACAAAAAGCGGCGGTCGTATCCCACAACCACTGTACGGCTCTCGCCACCGTAGAACTGCTGGAGGGCGATCGCGGCGCGGGGGGCCACCTGCACGACTCGTTCGACGGTAAAGTCGGCGGCAATCATGCCACGCCAACCATCAGTTCCGAAGGAAATTGGTTTTTTGGCAAAGGAAATGGGGGAAAGGGAGGCTGCCATAGCAAAGAATGGGATAAGGGTGCAGAAAGGGGTTAGTCCGGGTGTTGCCTGGGATCGACGCTCACATTTTAGACGTTGACCATCGGAGTAAAAATGTTTCTTTTGCAAAGAATTTGTAATTTCTTTTTACAAAACCTTAACGCAATCTCGCCCCTGACGCTTTGCCTCATAGAGCGCTTTGTCGGAGCGATCAAACACTTCCCAGGCGCTACTGTCCTGCCGCAGATCCTGCTGCGCCACCCCGAAGCTGGCGGTGATTTCTACGGCTCCAGATGCAGTCTTAATCGGAGTGCTACGAATGCTGTAGCGCAGTCGTTCTGCAACGCTCACTGCTTTGTCCAGATCGGTATCTGGTAGGATCACCACAAATTCCTCGCCGCCGTAGCGATAGGCCGGAGTTTCGCGTCGGAGCTGCTGCGTCAGACGATGGGCCAGCCGCTGTAGCACCTCATCGCCGACCAGATGCCCGTAGGTATCGTTGACCAGCTTGAAATAATCAATGTCACACAAAATGATGCTGAAGGGCTGCTGACTATTCCAGCGAGTCAGACTGCTGAGATGCGCCAACTGCCGCTCCAGAGCACGACGATTCATCAGATGGGTCAGCTCGTCGCGGCCAATCTCCTGCTGGAGCGTGCGATTCTGTAACTGCAATGCCTCCTTGCGGTTCCAGAGACTCTGGTAGTTCTGAGCATTGGTGAGGGCGATCGCTGCATGGTCAGCCACCTGCCGCACCGTTTGTAACTCGTCCAGGGAATAGTGCTGTTCTATTTCGTAGGACAACAGACACACAGCCCCCAAAAACTCAGCCTGCACAAACAGCGGGATCAGCAGTGCCGAGGCTGCTCCCAGTTCCTGTAAGCAGGAATGAAATGGTTCCAGTTCCGGTTCACTGTGGGCAATCCGCAGGTAGGACGCCCCCTCCTCCAGAAATGACTCAATCACGACCTGCCAGGTCGATCGCTCTAATTGCCGCCGCTCAAGTGGGAGCAGCGAACGATCAGGATAGTCCCACACGGCCATGACAGCAGCGGGATCGTCTCGCAGATTCACCAGAATACAGCGATCGCACCCAAATCCCTGCCCCAGTTCTGCGACAATGCGCTCCACAATTTCATCGGGGTTGAGACTGGAGTTGAGCAGGTGGGCAATTCGTCCGACCAGCGCTGCCTGGTGTCGGGACTGCTCCAACCATTGCCGCCAGAACAGGGCGCTGTAGGCTAATCCCAACTGGCTGGAAATAATTTCGATCGCCTCCAGCTCATCCTTCTGCCAACCTCGAATGAGTCTTGAGTAGAGGAGGTCAGAATCGTCAGCCATCGCCTCTGTGTCAGAGGTGCGGTCAGAGAAATTGAGAACCTCTGACCGCTTGAGCTGGATGACCAGTTGAAGAGCGTTCACCGACCCGCCTCTGGCAAGATTTCCCTCCAGAGTTCGATGAACCACTGGAGCAATCAAGTCTCCCGTATCCAACTGTCCCATCTGGGGTTGGGCAGATTGTTCTAACAGCCAGGAGGGGAGCTGTGACATGACGTTGACCTCTACCGAAGGCACGGCACCCTGATCAGCACTGGCCCGATAAGTGCGGGGCACAGCCCCCCGCTCCAGCCCTGCCCAGATCCAACAGGTGGTGCCATAGGCGATCGCGATCGCCTCGGTGACCTGCCGCAGCAGCAGATCCACGGAGTCTAAGTTAAAGACCGCTTCCCCAATGTAGGGATAGACCGACTTCCAAATTGAATTCATAACCTGCTGCCTGGAGCACATCTGCTGGCAACCGTTTCGTATCTTGCCTCACGCACCCTCCAGAACAGCCGACGGGCATCCCACAGCCCCATAGTACTTCCACCTTAAACGGTCAGTTCTATTATCCACCTAAAAACGGGAACCTTTTTTTTTCTGCTCCAGTGTCTGTGTCCTGTTTCCCTTTTGGTTTCATGTTGTTCAGCGAATCCGCTGCAGCCTGCCTCAAAATCTTCTGGATTTCATCCGGTGTCAGGTCCTTCGCGGGGGTCTCTGGCTTCACTGGGGTGCTCTGCCGGGGTCGGTCGGTCCAACCACACTGCATACATACCTGCCGCCCTGAAGACTTCAGCGGCGGAGCCAGCCTGCGACTACACTTTGGACAAGATTCTAACGGCATATCCTTATCTTCGGGTCGAGTAACATTTCGGTCAAGAAACAGGTCAACGGACGGTTTCTCTGAAGTTTCCTGGAGGAGAGTCGCAGAAAACGAGATGAGATGAACCAGGCGTTATCGCTGCCGAAACCAGGATTGGAGCAGCACCCGTGCCGACACGTAGAGCGGAAACTGGTAATGCTCGGCCAGTAGCCAGAGTACCATGCACCCATGAATCACAAATGTACACCCCACCCACACCGCTGGAAACCATGACCAGGGACTTCCGGGTAGTGGGGGAAACGTATACATCGCAAGCCAGACCAGCATTCCTGGCAAGACTATCATAGTGCCACTCACCAGCCAGATCAGCACCGTCAGGTTGGCATCGCTCTGATAAACGCTCTGCCAGTTGCGTCCATTCCAGCGCCATGACATGGGCTGAGAGCTATCAACCACCTGCACCAGTTGCTCCTTCAGGTTAGCGGTAAAAATGTGACGGCAGAAGTTGCAGGCAAAGGCATCCATCAGCGTCAGGGATTCGATTTGCCCATGGCGGCACACCGGACAGACGTAGCGGCTGTCAAAGCTCAGCGTTTGTGGTGGAGATTGCCGGGGTGTTTGCTTCCCAATTCCCCTCAGGGAGGAGCGCCCCGATCGCTGAACCGCATCTGAGTCTGGTGCTGTAGTCATGGTTAAAATCCTACCCCTGAACCAATTTCTGACCTGTTGACTCCTAACTTACATCTCAGAAAACAACGGGCGCGTCGCTCAGTCACCTGTTCAAGCGTTGCTTTCCACCATTCTAACGACCTCCACCCCGTCTTGCTCCAGCACAACGCGGGGTTCTCCACCGCCCATGTCCACCCGTTTGACGAGAACACGGCCTCCAGCGAGGCGATCGCCCACACTGACATAGCGAGAACTGCCCTCATTGGGTACCTGCACAATAATATTGACTCGGTTCCCTACCTGCACCACCCCATTGATAGTAATTGCCCGCGCCAGACTCAGCGGAGCCGGAGCGGGAGCGGCAGCCGGGGCATTGGGAGCCGCAGGCACTCGCACCTGGGGCGGCTGCGGGACAGGTTGTGCCGTCACACCGATGGGCGGCAGGAAGGTGGAGGAAGGCGGTGCGGGCAGGAGCGGTGGCGACGGCGGTTGGACGGCTTGTGCAGGGGCAACGGATACGACCACTGGCCCACCCAGTACCGGGGAGAAGGGATCGCGCCGACCTGCATTGACCTGGGGCAATCGCTGGAGTGCCGTTGTTGCAGGGATCAAATTGGGTGGTGCAGGCAATGACTGCACAGGCGCTTCTTTGGGAACGGGCACCAGGGGCAATGATGACTCCGGTGCGGCGGCAGGCGCTGGGTTCTGGGGAGAAGCCGCCACCGTCGGACTGACAGGGCTGGCGGGCTGTGATTCGGTTGCTACTGGCTCACCTGCACAGCCACCCACCATCAGGACTACGCCCACAACTCCCGGTAGACACCGCTTCTTCATAACAGACATACCTGGCTCAAGTTTCTTCAAAGCATACCCAAGATTTTGATCTTATATACTTCTAATTCTCATTTTCTTCAGGCGAGTAGGACAATTCCCTGTATCGAGAGTTGGTCTTGAACCTGCCGCTGCTTAAGTGCCTATCCGAAAACCGAAAACCCAAATTCTGGAGGGCGCGACGCAACAGCGTCGCGCCCTCCAGAATTTGGGTTTTGTAACAAACTCTACCCCTTACCAGTTTTTCTAAGTTAAAATTAAAATCTGGTCAATGTAAGTAGTTCCTTGCCGGGAAAGTATTCGAAGCCTTTGTTGCTGTTTGAAAATCTGCTTGAAAAGTAGAGTGAGAAGCGATGATTACGACCGCCTCTGTGACAAAGAGCCACCTCAATAAGCTTTCGGATGAGGTGTTGAACTTGATTGGCATGGGCCAGTATACCCTCTATCGAATTGAAGCCAAAGCTGTTCCCGATATCTCCTATGTGCTACGGACGGGTGAGACAGAGCTTTTCTTCTTGAAGGATGATGGAGAACCTGTTGAGGTCAGCGAACCAACCCAGTTTGATATTCACGAAAAGATCGTGATCGATGATGTCGATGTTGCCGCAGTCGTGCCAAACTTCAGCAAGCTTTGAAACTTCTAGAAAGAGATACCGTCTGGGCGTTCCTGAGCGGTTCCGATGAAGACCGATTTTTAAGCGATATTTCCTTCGGAGTGGCGTGCCTACAGCACCGTCAGTTGCCGGAGAAAAACATCCTCCTGTTCGTTGATCAACCCAGCAGAGTGAATTTTCTCCCTGCCTACGGATTTCCTGATGCAGTAGAAATTTATCCAACGCAGAAGCTATCAACCGTTCTGACCGCCAAGGCTCCACGCAAACTTGTGCTGGTGGTGACAGGTCACGGCAAAGTTAACGGTATTTCTGCTTTACCCGATATTCAGCCCTACAAACTGCTTGAAATTATCAAGAGCATTCAAGGTCTCGAAGCATCACTTGTTGTTCTAGGCCAGTGCTTTGCAGGCACATTTAACGTAACTTCTCAAAAACCGCTGGTAGGAATATATGGAAAACCTCAGGTAGAGG
>CAZVXA010000280.1:0-7806 GCA_964630955.1 uncultured bacterium
TGTCTCCCCCGCTGCGCGGGGGAGACATCCACACGACGCAGGTAATTTCATTGCTCGAAATCTCCTAACGATGACCTGTGGTGTTGCGAACGGAAAAGGTTGACATTCGCTCGACTACCCATTACTCTCTCTTTTGATAACTTTCGCAAGAAACTTCGCATTTCTTCTTTGGAAACTCAGTAAGTGGGCGCGGAAAAAGTCACCCCCCCAAAGCCGTCCCGCCCCGCTACACGGGGCGGGACGGCTTTGGGGGGGTTGTGGGATGGCTTCGCCGCGCCAGAGAGCAATTTCCGATAAAGTTTATTGATTCATCTGGATTTCACGAGAATTGACCTGTGACAATTACTTTTCAAGACGGAGAACTGCGGCAACTCCTGCGAGAGCATACCCAGACGATACAGCCAGGACTGTTGGCGCATGAGCAGGATCAAACTCTGATTTATCCCAGTTGGTTGGGTAGTGGCCATAAGCGCGATATTGAGCTGCCCAGCGGCATTTCCCTGACCCTACACCAGTATCAACTTAATCAGGAACTGGTCAATGTTTGTCAGGCGAATCCTTCTGCCTGCTTTGAGTTTGTGTTTAGCCTGACCACCGAATACATCTACAACGAACATCAGCGCCTGGGCCAACACCAGGCGTATCTGATCGGTCCCTCTGATCAGGAGGAACGTTGGCTTGAGTTGTCCGGAGAAGATTATCTGTCCGTTGATGTTCACCTCGATCTATCTCTGATGGCGGTTTTGTTTGAAAGTTATGAGGCGGTTTTGCCTAACGAGATCAGGCGAATCCTGACGGGTGATTGGCCAGGTGGCCAGGATTTAGACCATTGTGTGGCGATCGCATTCACTGCGATGACCCCTGCTATTGAATTGGCTCTGCAACAAATTCTGCAATGTCCTTTCCGGGGAGTCACTCAGGAGCTTTATCTGGAAGCCAAGTCTTTAGAATTGATCGCCCTGTTTATTGAAGCGCTGCAAGCCACACCTCTTGCGCCTGTGCATCTGAATCGAGATGATTGCGATCGCCTCCACCAGGCTCGACAAATTCTGCGGGAGAACCTGCAAACTCCTCCGCCGCTGATTCATCTGGCGCGTCAGGTGGGGTTGAACGATCGCAAGTTGAAGGAGGGTTTTCGCCAGGTTTTTAACACCACAGTGTTTGGCTATCTGACCCAACAGCGACTGGAAAAAGCCTGTCAACTGCTGGCACAACAGTACTCGGTTGCTACCGTTGCCAGCGCCGTTGGTTATACCAGTCCCACCGCCTTCAGTGGTGCCTTCCGCCGCCAGTTTGGCATCAGTCCAAAGCAGTATCAACTGGGTCAACGAGTGATGACTTCCGCAGTTGAATAGAATGCATTGCGCAAGATGCAACGCATTCTATTCAACCTCCATTTGTTCTGGGCATTTGACTAAATCGCGGCGATTTTACTGAAACGCTGACGGCGTCAGCGTTTAAGGAAAATCGGCGCTAAAATTAAATTTGCTGCGAAACGCTCTCTACGAGAGCGTTTCGCAGCATGGCAGGAAGAAATATTCAAAAGCCCCGTTGTTCACAAGCCCTTAGAAAGTCCAGCTCGAAGAGAAAAAAGTCCGGTTTAAAGAGAAAAGCCTCCCTGGCATCTACTAATTTAACTGAGAAACTTTCCTAATTATTGTTCACCCCTTATCCGCCTGTGTTGTCAAAGCAGGCAAGAAAGGGATGACAAGTATTCTAAACGCTTTTTTGGTGTGGGGTTGAGGATGACTGTGAAACTGTGGAATGGTTGGTTATTTGCCGCTGGGGTATGGGGCCTGATGTTGATGGTTCCGCCACAGGCGGCGATGGCGGAAGGGGTATCCCAGGTGCCGATGGATGGGGTGAGTGCATCCACTCCAGATTTCCGTGCTTCCCTGACCGTTGGAGATTGGTTGGCACAAGTTGAAGCGAATACCGCCACCATTACCGATGTGCGGCTCCAGAATACGCCGGAGGGCCTAAGGATTGAACTGATAGGCAGTGGTGAAGCCAGTGGCCCGGTTTCGACGCAAACGACACAGGTGGAAGGGAATGCCCTGATTATTGACATTCCCAATGCGGTACTGGATCTGGCTAATGAAGATGCAGCGACTCAGTTTACCCCGGCAACAGGAATCGCGCTGGTGCAGCTCAGCAACACCACCAGTGGGGGTGTACGGATCGCCATTACCGGAACCAATAGTCCCCCCACCGCTGAGGTGAATCGCACCGCCGAAACCCTGGTGCTGCAAGTGACACCAGGTGTGGCTCAGGGGAATGGGACAGATGCTCCCATTCAAATTGTGGTGACGGGAGAAGCGCAACAGGGCTATCGGGTTCCCAGTACCACCACGGGCAGCAGAACCGACACCCCCCTGCGGGATCTGCCTTTTTCTGTGCAGGTGGTACCGCAGGAATTGTTGCAAGATCGGCAGGTGCAAAGCGTCAACGAAGCTCTGCGGACTGTGGTTGGGGTTAACCCCGACAACTCCTCTCAGTCGGCGTTTGAGGGCTTTACCATTCGCGGTTTTTCTGGGAGAGACATCATCCGCAATGGATTGCGAGATGATACCAGCATAACCACACGCATTGCCATTCCTAACGTTGAGCGTATTGAAGTGCTGCGGGGACCAGCAGGTGCTTTGTTCAGCCAGGGTGGACCGGGCGGCACCGTCAACATTGTGAACAAGCGGCCATTAGCCGATCCCCAGTACATTCTGGAGGGGACGATTGGCAACTTTGGCACCTATGCCGGGTCGCTGGATTTTACAGGCCCTCTGAATGAATCGGAATCTTTGCTGTATCGTTTCATTGCAGGTGCATCCACCACAGACACCTTCATTGACTTTTTCGATCGCCAAAACTATGTCATCGCTCCCTCCCTCACCTGGCAAATTAGCCCAGACACTCGACTGACCCTGGAAGGCGAATACACCATTGCTCAATCACCCAACAATCGCGGTTTGCCCGCCAGAGGCACCGTACTGCCCAACATTAACGGACGCTTGCCTCGCGATCGCTTTCTTGGTGAACCCGATGATGATCTGGACAGTAACGAACGCTATGCCCTGCGACTGGGCTATATCCTCGATCACCAGTTCAGTTCTAACTGGCAAATCCAGAATGCGTTTCGTATCAGCTTTTTGCGATCGCCTCAAAATTCGCTGTTTCCGGTAGCACTACTGGACGATCAGAGGACGCTGGAACAGGGGCTATTCAGTACGAGCGATCAATCCCAAGATAACTGGGCAATTGATACCAGCGTTGTGGGGAATTTCCAGACGGGAAGTATTGCCCATCGGCTGTTATTTGGCTTCGATTTTAACCGGGATGTTTATACGGCCAGTAACGAGGAGTTTACTTTAGATCCGATCGATATCTTTGATCCCCAATATGGGCGATCGCGACGGCAACTGGTCGCGACATTTCCCGCAGAGCCCTTTATTACCAACAGCTTTGGCGTTTACTTGCAGGACCAGATTACCCTGCTACCTCAGTTGAAGCTGCTGTTGGGGGGACGGTTTGATGTGGTGAGCCAGGAGACTGAATTTGCTAACGGCTCTGAGTCGTTTCAGGAAGATAATGCCTTCAGTCCACGGGTAGGTCTGGTCTATCAGCCCAGTGACGATCATTCCATCTATGCCAGCTACAGCAGATCCTTCCTGCAAAGCGTTGGTACTACCTTCGACAATTCCCTCTTCCGTCCTGAACGCGGCACCCAGTACGAGATCGGCATTAAGTCAGACTGGCTGGATCAACGCCTATCCACCACCCTGGCCTTCTATGACATCACCCGCTCAAACGTCCTCACGACCGATCCAGCAAATCCCAACTTCTCCGTTCAGACGGGAGAGCAACGCAGCACTGGAGTAGAGTTAATTGCAACGGGAGAAATCCTGCCGGGGTGGAACATTGTGGCGGGCTATGCCTATACCAATGCCAGGATTACCGAAGACAACACCTTTGAGGTTGGCAATCGCCTGAACAATGTACCAGAAAACGCCTTTAGTCTGTGGAGCACCTACGAGATCCAGTCGGGGGATTTGCAGGGTCTGGGGTTTGGCCTGGGTCTGTTCTATGTGGGCGAACGTCAGGGAAATCTGGAGAACACATTCCAGGTTCCAGGCTATACCCGCACCGATGCCGCCCTGTTCTATAACCGAAATAACTTCCGAATTGCCATCAACATCGAGAACCTGTTTGATATTCGCTACTTTGAGGCGTCGGAAAGTGAACTGCGAGTGTTTTATGGCGCACCCTTCACCGTTCGAGGTACGGTTTCATGGCGGTTCTAGGTTTTTACAGGTATGAAGTTCCAGTGGCAACGCATTCTACTTTTTCTTAGCGGAATACTCATCGTTGGTCTACTCCAGAGCTGCATGGGACGGGGACAGCAACCCTCCCAAAACACGCTTTCGGCGCTCGTATCATCGACCTGTCGCGTCGTTCATCATCAGTTGGGGGAAAGTTGTATTCCCCAACACCCCCAGCGAGTGATTGCCATGGATCAGGAAAGCCTTGAAGTGATGGTTGCCCTGGGGTTACAGCCGATTGCCACGACCACTGCTAACCGTGTGGGAAGTAAAGCCGCCATTCTTCAGGATAAAGTCGGTGTTGTAACCGACTTAGGCAAAGAGGGACAGCCCAATCTGGAAAAGATTGTGGAATTGAAGCCAGATCTGATCCTGGGAATGTTCATCTTGCCTCAGTATTATGAACTCCTCTCGGACATTGCTCCGACAGTTTCGATCGATTACTCTCAAACTGGATGGAGAGAAACCTTAAAGCAAGCGGCGGATATTCTCGATCGCACCTCCGAAGCCGATCAGTTACTCTCCGATTATCAAAGGCGAGTGAACGCAATTGGAGAACTTTTTTCTCAAACTGTAGGAACGCTAGACGTTACGGTGATGCGATTTTATACGGATGTGCATTTAACCCAATTCCTCAATCACAACTCCTTTGCGGTGAGTGTCTTAGAAGAAATTAAAGGGCTCTCCATTCCACCATATCAGCGACAATTGCAGCAAGTTCCCAACTCCGATTGGGGCTATGTGAATATCAGCCTGGAACACCTGGATTGGTTAGAGTCCAATGTGCTCTTAATTGCGCTAGATCCGGGAGCTGAGGGAAGTTTTCAGCATTATGCAAAAAGTCCCCTCTGGCAACGGTTGGAGGTGGTGAACCAGGGACAGGTGCATTTCGTAGACTCTGGGTATTGGGTGTTTGGCAACATTCTTTCCGCTCATGCCATCCTCGACGATGTATGCCATTACCTGATCCGCGACTCCTGCACGACTTCGCCTTCCCCCCTTTGAAGTGCAATACAGCAAAAAATAAGTTTTGAAAGGGGTGAAGGGGGGAACCCCTTTTTGGGGCGAAGTTCCCAAACCTCCTATACAGTGACTATTGCGACAACTGCCCGATTAAAAACCGAGCCGACGGGGTAAGTATCTGATCCGATAAACCTTGGTCATTTGTTTTATCTTCCAAACGCTTTATCTCATGTTGCTTAAGTCATTAATTCAGAACCTACTCACGCGGATATATCAGCAGCTTTTGCTCTGTGGAGTAGTCGCTGCTTTCGTCATTGCCTGCAACTCGTCACCACCCTCTGCCCCCTCAGCTTCAGCAGATTGTCGCACCATCGTTCACGTCGCCGGAGAAACCTGTGTGCCCAATCAACCATCCCGCGTGGTAGTGCTCGGGGTACCCACCCTGGGCAATGCCCTGACATTAGGCGTTAAACCCATTGGCACCCTGCTCTACTTTGAAACACCGCCCCCCTACCTACAAGAACAGCTAGAAGGTATTGAGCCAGTGGGCGTAGCGGGTCAACCCAATTTAGAGAAGCTGATGACTCTGGCCCCTGACTTCATCATCGCTATGAATACTTGGAGCCTGACCCACGAACAACTCTCCCAAATTGCGCCCACTGTGGTGGACGACTGGGACGGTTACCCATCCTGGAAGGAGCACTTTGACTTTGTTGCCGAAGCTCTGGGTAAAACGGCAGCCGCTGAGCAGGTTTGGAAAGACTACGGCCAGCGCATTCAAGACCTGAAAATGGCTCTAGGTGACACCTATCAAGACAAAGAAATATCGGTGGTCAGAATATGCTGCAACGCCCTGGCTAGTGACGTTGAAAACTCTTTTAGCGGCATCATTCTGGAGGATGCTGGTCTGCGCCGCCCTCCATCTCAGGGCAAAGCGGATGGTGGATTGGTCTTCTTTTCTGAAGAATTGCTCAACAGACTGGATGGAGACATCATGTTTGTGATATTGGATGAAGATGAAGACTCAGAGCAAATCTTTGAACAACTGAAGAGAAAGCCCCTATGGAATCGGCTCAAAGCCGTGCAACAAGAGCAGGTCTATGTCGTCAATCTAGCCACCTGGCGCGGAGGCAATCCGCTTGCAGCGGATGCTGTGATCGATGATTTATTCAAGTACCTGACCGCAAAGAGGCCGTAGATCTTTGAGGACTTTTACTCTAATTTGGGCAGGTCAGCTCGTTTCGACCATCGGCAGCTACATCACCGCCTTTGCCTTCACCCTCTGGATCTGGGACATGACGGGATCTGCAACCGCCCTGGCGATGGTGGGCTTCTTCTCCCAGTTACCGGGCATTCCTGTAACCCTGGTGGCGGGGGTGATCGTCGATCGCTGGAACCGGAAACACCTGATGATCCTGGGTGATAGTATCGCCATTCTCTCTACTGTTGGAATTGGGATGCTGCATCTGACCCATCAACTGCAACTGTGGCACCTGTACCTGGCGGCCAGCTTAAACGGTGGCTTTGGGCAGATTCAGCATTTAGCCTATCAAGCTTCCATTTCAACCCTGGTACCTTCATCACAACTGACACGGGCCAACAGCATGAACTCCTCAGTGCATTACGGCTCGGTTATCGTTGGCCCAGCCCTGGCAGGGGTGCTTTATCCACTGGTGGGGTTGTCGGGCATTCTGTTGATTGATGGGCTAACCTTTGGTGTGGCGATCGCCACCCTCTTCTACACCTCGATTCCCCAACCGCGTCCCCAACCAACCCCACCTGACGAAACACGCTTTGGCGAATTAACGGTGGGCTTTCACAGCGTCTGGCGGCGACCAGAACTGCGATCGCTCCTCCTGATCAGCACCCTGTTCTGGTTCTTTCACGACTTCGGCGAAGCAATTTACGATCCGATGATTCTGGCCCGATCGGGGGGAAGTGCCCAGATTCTTGCCAGTACCGCGACCGCTGCCGGGGTGGGTGGAGTCCTGGGAGCCATTGTGTTGAGTGTATGGGGTGGGCCTAAACGAGCGATCAATGGTATGTTTTGGGGCTTTGTGGGAGCCGGGATTAGCAAAACCCTGTTTGGACTGGGGCGATCGCCCCAAGTCTGGATTCCCGCCCAGTTTTTCTCTTCCCTTAATTTCCCGTTGCTCGGCAGTTCCGAAACCGCTCTATGGATGCAAAACATCTCTCCAGTCATGCAGGGGCGCGTGTTTGCGGCAAATGCCCTGGTGGGGCAGGGAGTGAGTGCGATCGCCACTCTGATCGCAGGCCCCCTGGCCGATCAGGTATTTGAACCCCTTCTGCAATCCGGCCATCCTCTGGTAAAGCTATTCGCACCGATTACCGGAACTGAAGCAGGAGCCGGGATGGCAGCCCTGTACGTGATGAGTTCGATCGGGTTGATCAGCGTTGGAATCAGTGGCTATCTGCTGAAGCACCGGGTATTGTCTGGCAAGGATCTGCGATAGAACTAAGGAGCTTGCCATAAAATAAAATCCCAGTAAATCCCAGTTTTCGCTTGGCG
>CAZVXA010000281.1:0-5933 GCA_964630955.1 uncultured bacterium
CCCCCCCCCCCCCCAAAACTGGGTTTGGAAATTTGCAAAAGTGGGATGCACCCCATAGAGTGTGACTCCCTCACAAAAAACTGTGGCTTGCTGGAGCGCGAAGCGCGATATTTCCTACGACAGTAGCCCGCTGATACCAGATTTCAGGAAAAACAACCCAAAAACAATCGAAACAACAATGGTGATCGGACGGTTATTCTGAGTCAACCAGGTGGAAAGCTTTGTAAGCAAATACTTCGAGCGTTCGGGCATGAAAAGACGCGCCAGGATCGGGAGTAGCAGCAGGGATTCGGCCAGCAGAATAAAGAGCAGGTATACGATCGCGCTCGTCGTCCACCCCAGTTGGGCTGCCGCGATAGTAGCCAGCGCACTGAGCGTAAACACCCATAACTTCGCTGCAATCAAAGGTAGCCCCAGTCCAAGCCCAAAAGCCTTGAGCGGGGTTAAACGGTCAATCAGGGTCAGTACCTTGGGCGGTGAATCATCGGGATCATCCGCTCCCTGCCACTTCTTATAGGCGGCGATCAGTAGGAGAATGCCCAGCACAATGAGCAGGATTGAAACGATTGAATTCTTGCTGTTACTGTCCTCATTTGTTAAAGATTCATACAAAATCGAACCAAAAATTAATCCCTGCAATATTCGTGTAATCGTCATCCCAACGACATAAGCAGACCCCTTAAGCAATCCCTGATCAGGACTTTTCAGCAGCAACAAAACGATAATGATCTGCAAAGGGACGACAGCACTACCGATGATGTAGGGTAGGAGCGGAATCAATACGGTTGCCATAGAATGCTTCCCATTGAGTAGCAGGACTGACCTGGCACTAGCCCGTGGCAATCCCACAATTATGATAAGGCTACAAAATAGTAAGACAATATGATGCTCTATTTTGTTAAGCGGCTTTCAGCCACCCATTGCCTGAAAGCCGATCGCCCTACACAAACCAGAAGAAAAGCAGGTATTTTGAGAAAACGCTTGCCCCACTGGTCAACAATAGCGGAACCAGCAAACCGCTAATTTAAAATCGGGAAGCATTTACAGACAGCTTTTTCACCCCTTGACCCCCCTCAGGCTCCCATGAAACCCATCCTGCGCGTTTCCAGTCTGCTGTTGTCCATACTGCCAATTCTGGTCTGGGCGGCGGTGGGGCGATCGCAAGTTATCCCCGCTGCTGACGGCACCAACACCCAGGTCACCACCAGCGGCAACCGCAGCACCATTACCGGGGGACAACTGTCACAGGATGGGGCCAACCTGTTCCACAGCTTCCAGCGGTTTGGTCTGACCGCCGAACAGATCGCCACCTTCCAGTCCAACCCCGCCATTCTCAACATCCTGGCCCGCATCACCGGAGGCACCCCCTCGTACATCAACGGCCTCCTGCAAATCACGGGCGGCACCTCTAACCTGTACCTGATCAACCCGTCCGGCATTCTCTTTGGCCCCAACGCCCGCCTGGATCTGCCCGCCGCCTTTACCGCCACCACTGCAACCGGGATTGGCTTCGGCAGCAACACCTTCAGCGCCACCGACCTCAACAACTACGCCTTATTAACGGGTACCCCCACCAACTTTGCTTTTGCCCTGAGCCAGCCGGGAGCGATCGCCAACTTTGGCAACCTCAGCGTCGCGCAAGGACAGTCCCTCTCGCTGCTGGGCGGAACAGTGGTAAACAACGGGGAGTTAAGCGCACCGGGAGGGCAGATTACCATTGCTGCGGTACCAGGAACCAGTCTGGTGCGGCTCAGTCAGGCCGGAAGCTTGCTCAGCCTGGATGTGCAGCCGCTCCAGGGGGTGAGTCCTACACCTGTGACGGCTGCAACACTGCCGCAACTGCTGACCGGGGGCAATGTCACCAGCGCAACGGGAGTGACGGTGAATCCCGACGGCTCTGTGCAACTGACGGGGTCGGGATTGAGTGTAGAGGCGGGAGATGTGGCGGGGGGCGATCGCAGCACCATCAACGGGCAGAACATTAGTCTTGCAGCGAACCGTGACCTCACCCTGGGAGAAAACCGCACCACCGCTACGGACAACCTGTCACTTTTC
The DNA here is from genome assembly GCA_964630955.1 of uncultured bacterium. GTDB lineage: Bacteria > Cyanobacteriota > Cyanobacteriia > Elainellales > Elainellaceae > CAZVXA01. The sequence continues at coordinate 2,056 of CAZVXA010000281.1, forward strand.
GCGGCAGATCGAGTGCGTCTGCGGGATAGTGGCCAGAATCCGCTGGTCACTGCTGCCGGGGGCGATCTGACCATACAGGGGAATCGCGGCATTGATATCTTTGCGCTGAACCATCCCAGCAGTGCCCTGTTTGCAGGCAGTAATCTGTTGATGCGGTCGTCCAGTGCAGTCGGCGGTGATGCCCACTATTACGCCGGACGTGACTTTCGCATTGAAACGCTGGATGGGCAACTCGGCGGCCTCTTCAGTCCCTATGACCCGATCATCGTATCGTTTGGGGATGTTTCCCTGGCTGACTATACGGGCGCTTCGCTGCACATTCTGGCAGCCGGACGAGTGACAATCCCAGGGAACATCGCCATCGTCCGATCAGGCTTTGAGGGCAGTACCATCACTGAGACCGTTACCCTTTCCGACGGTACAACGCTGGCTATTAACGGTGCGGCTACGCCAACCCTGGATATTCGGGCTGGAGTTTCATCGGCAGCACTGACAGCATTTACCTTTGCCCCCGGCGGACTGGCCATCAGTCCCGGTACATTTACATTAACGCCAACACCGACAGACGCCAGTATCACACTTGGCAATGTGGACGTTGCCAACGGGCTGGTCTACCTGACGAATGTCTATCAGCCCAATTTAGGGCTTCCAGACGGCCCAATTCGCACTGGAGCGATTACCAATCAAACCGGTGGAGCAGGCGGAAATGTCGTCATCGACGCTCGGGGAGATATCACCCTCACAGGCGACGTAGACACCAGCAATGTGGAACTGTTCGGCGGCAACATCTCCTTAATTGCTCAGGGCAATATTACAACGCGGGGATTACTGACAAACGGCACAGAAACACGCGGGAATATTTCGGTGTTGAGTCGGCAGGGGGCGATCGCCGCCCAGGGTGGGATTGTGGCCACCAACAGGATTGCCCTCACCGCCTTGCGTATGACTGCACAGACCATTACCAATCGCGGTACCGATAATCCCCAGATCACCCTCCAGAGCCGAGCCGGGGGCATTACAACGCAGGCGCTGGCTATGCCGAACCAGCAGGGAACGCTCCTCCTGAATGCCACTGGCAATATTCAAACGGGAATCATTACTCTCACGCGCAACCCGTTGTTCGAGACCCCACCCCCCTCCTCCAGTGCGCTGCGTATTGCCAGTTCTGGCGGTAGAGTGACCACAGGCGCGATTCGATCAGGCGTGGGAGGCATCAACATCTCAGCGCTAAATGGCGTGACGCTCAGCAGTTTGATTAACGATTCTGAGGGTGCGGCTGCGCCCATGCGGATTTCCAGTCAGCGGGGTGGCATTGCCGTCAATGGGGAACTGTCTACCCTGGGAGACGCGGGTGGGACTGCCAGCATCACCCTGGATGCCGCCCAGACCATTCGCACGGGCACCATTCGCACCCTCCAGGATGCCCTCAGCTTTGGCTCTTCTGGAACGGTGCAGGCAACCAGTCGGCAGGGAGCGATCGCCATTTCTGACCTGCTCCAGGCAAGTACAGTCCAACTAGACGCCCGGCAGAACCTCTCGACCCGTGATATCCGGGGTTTCAATACCAATGCCCAGATTTCTCTGGTCAGTCGGGCAGGCAGTATTACAGCAGGACCACTGGTGACCACGGGCGGTAATTTCCTCATCAACGCAGGGCAGAATGTCAGCTTCGCCAGTTTGACAACGGACCCCCGGTTTGGCATTGACGGTTCAACGCTGCAAGTGACCGCTCGCAATGGTTCGATTACTGCAGGAGACGTCTTTACCAATACTCGTACTTCTGTTTTCAGCGCCGCTCGTGACCTGAGCCTGGGGAATGTCAGCATCGGAACCAGTGCAGGAGATCTTTCTCTCAGTGCTGGTGACACAGCAACAGCAGGAAACCTCAACGCTTCGACGAGCAGCAACGGTGGAGCGATTTCCGTCAGTGCTGGCAGCAGCTTCCAGTTAGGTGTCCTGAATAGTAGCGGACAGTCTGGTAGTGCTGGCGATGTTACACTAACCAGCGGTGGCTCAGGCGTCGTGCGATCGATTAATGCTCAGGGAGGAGCAACGGGTGACGGAGGTACGGTAAACGTTACCACTGACGGATTATTTCGAGTGACGGGGACGTTTGCGGCAAGGGATCGTGCCAGTGCCAGTATCTCCAGTGCAGGCGGTAGAGCGGGAGGAGCGATTACAATCCGCCACGGTGGCAATAACACCGACACCATTTTCACCGTAGGGAATGCCGGGATCAATGGCACCGCAGGCCGAATTACGACCGGGACAACCCGCATCCTGCCAACGGAGGAATTTCCCTATGACACCGTGCGGGGCAATATCCAGATTTTGAATGGACTCCAGGAAACGAACACTCCCACAGATGTCCTGGATGATTTTTTGAATGAGGATCTGGAGGATTCAGAGGACGAGTTCTTTGACGAGCAGGATGAGACTGAGGATTTTGGAGAAGAGGAAACAACCATCAGCCAGGACACCTCTTCTTCGTTCACTGATCAGAATTTTCAGGACATCGAAAACGATCTCAACTCCGAATTTGAGGACTTCCTTGATCTGGAGGAGGCAGAAGTCCCCGATGTGGAAAGTGCCAGCACCATACTCAATGAAGTCCAGAACGCAACGAATATCCGACCCGCCCTGATGTATGTCACCTTTGCCCCGGCAACTATCAGTGTGGCGCAAGCCGCCAGTTCCGGTAGACTACGGACGACCCCTCAAGACAGCGATCTCCTGGAACTGGTGATGGTCACCCAATCGGGAAACCCTGTGCGGAAGCGGGTACTGGGCGTCACCAGAGGCATGGTGCGCGAGTATTCCCAACGGCTGCTGCGCGAGGTCACCGATATTCGCAAAATTCGCACCTCCTCCTATCGCCAACCTGCAGAACAGCTCTACCGCTGGCTGATCGCTCCGGTGGAGGCTGATTTGCGATCGCGCCAGATCGGCAATATCGCCTTTATTCTCGATTCGGGGCTGCGATCGCTCCCCTTAGCCGCCCTCTACGATGGCAAAGAATTCCTGATCGAGAAGTACAGCATCGGTCTGATGCCCAGCCTCAGCCTCACCGACGCCCGCTATCAGGATGTGCGGCAGGCGGAAGTTCTGGCAATGGGCGCTGACGAGTTCCAGCAGCTTGATCCCCTGCCTGCTGTACCCACGGAATTGCGCACCATTGCAGAAGACCTCTGGCGCGGCGAGTATTTCCTGAACCAGACGTTTACCACTCAGAATTTGCGGGAACAACGACAGCGATCGCCCTTTGGTATCGTTCACCTGGCTACCCACGGCGAGTTTCGTCCTGGTACCGCCAACAATTCCTTTATTCAGTTCTGGAATGAGCGAGTCCAGCTCGACCAGATCCGTCAGCTCAATTTCAACAATCCTCCCGTGCGACTGCTGGTGCTGAGTGCCTGCCGGACTGCGGTGGGTGACGCGAATGCAGAACTGGGGTTTGCCGGATTTGCGATCAAGGCGGGTGCTCAGACGGCGCTGGCGAGTCTGTGGTATGTGAGCGATCGGGGCACGTTAGCCCTGATGACAGAGTTCTACCGCCAGTTACGGCAAGCCCCCATCAAAGCAGAGGCTCTGCGCCGTACACAGCTAGCAATGCTGCGGGGACAGGTAAAGTTCCTTGATAACAGGCTGATCAGCAGCCGCGGGAATGAGCTACCGTTGCCCCAAACGCTGGTGGATGATGGGGGTGCATCTGATGTCAGGCATCCCTATTTCTGGGCGGCGTTTACGATGATTGGCAGTCCCTGGTAAATCTTGTCCTTCGTCAGCGGTGGGGGGGGGGGGGGCGGCGCCCCCCCCCCCCCCCAAAAAAAAAAAAAAAAAAAAAAAAAAAAAAAAAAAACGAGAGAGAATTAAAAGTT
>CAZVXA010000281.1:5943-7704 GCA_964630955.1 uncultured bacterium
GGTTGTTTTTTGTTTTGTTGTCTCTGTTTGTTAATTTTTCTTTTTTTTGGGGGGGGGGCGTGTGCTGACCACCCCGCCACCGCTGACGAAGGATTTCTAACCTGCTAATTCAAAACAGGATCGCCTGTGGATCTTTCTCGTTTGAGCAGCACGCAAGCGACGATAATACCAACAACCGCCAGAAACGCCATAGGATAGAACACATAATTGTAGGTTCCGAACAAATCTCGAATGCGGCCCGTTACTAATGTTCCAATCAAAGCGCCAACGCCATACGCGGTAAAGACAATACCGTAGTTCTGGGCATACTGTTCAGGATTAAAGAAACGTAGGGTGATGGTCGGAGCCATCGCTAACCAACCACCGAGACAGAACCAGAACAGACAAAAGGCAACGAGATAGGTGATGACCTGGCCTGTTCGAGCATTCACCATCAACACACAGGCGATTAAGATCAGCACATAGGAAAAAATTGCCACGTAGTGAGGCTTGAACCGATCGCTCAACCAACCAAACAAAGGACGACTGACGCCATTAAATAGAGCGAACAAGGAGACACTGCTGGCAGCCACAGTTGGATTAATATCAATGATTTCTTCCCCGACTGGACTGGAAATGCCAATTGCACTCAAACCCACCAGGGATCCGATCGCATAGCAAATCCACAGCCCATAGAACGAATAGCTCCTCAGCAAGTTCATGGGATAAGCTGGGGGCGATATCGATATAGAAGCTGCGGCATTCTGTCGAGGATGCCAGCCCCTGGGCGGTAATTTCATTGTCAGGGCAATGGCCAAAATAATGGCTGTAGAGACGATACCAAAGATGCGTAAGGTGGGTCGAACTGTGTAGGCGCTGATCAGTTGGTTTGCGAGGGGAGCCGTGATCAGGGGCGAAAGCCCAAATCCAACAATCGTCAATCCCACCGCTAATCCTTTCTTGTCGGGGAACCAGCGGGAGACAACCACCATCGGGACGCCATAGGTAATGCCAATTCCGGTTCCAGCGATCACCCCGTAGGTGAAGACGAGGACTCCAACCTGAGTCGCAAAGCTTGAAAGAATGTAGCCCAGACCGACAATCAGACCTCCGATCGCAGTTGTGACGCGGGTTCCAATACGAGGAATGTAAAAGCCCGCAATTGGCATCAGTGCAGCATAGAAAACCAACACAAAGGTATACGGCAAAATGCTGGCAGTCGCACTGATTCCCAGCTCATTTTCCAGGGGGGTTCTAAAAATGCTCCAGGAATATACACTTCCCAGACAGAGTAAAATAATCATTCCCAAAGGAATCAGGAACCATCTGCCCTGATTGGCAGGGCGTCCCAAAACTGTGATCTCGCGCTCGTGATGAGTTGTTGTGCCCATAACTTTCTTAAAAGATCGAGAACTATACCCTCCTTTGCAGGATGTGAACAGGGTGCAGGAGAACCCACTGCGTGGAAGCACCGCCTCACCCCCTGTTCACATCCGATTTCTGAAGGCTGTAAATCATCTGTTCAGGGGAAAACGGCAAAGCCGCCTATTGTACCTTGCATACTTTACTGAGTTTTCGCTGTTCACGTTGTATGGAATGCGCCGGGATTATTCGCCCTCCGGCAACCAATCCTCCACGGCACCAGTTCTAGTGGGTCATTTGGCATGGGTATCGCCTTTTGCACCTGATGTCTGCTGCACCGCCCCCCTACTTACTGGAGTTTTGAATATCTTTTCTGCAATGCCGCGAAACGCTCTCTGCGAGAGCGTTTCGCGGCATATT
>CAZVXA010000282.1:0-7701 GCA_964630955.1 uncultured bacterium
AAGGGGGTTAGATTTGTGCAATCTGCATGATGGCCTTTGTCGTAACGCCGACCCCGATTAAAGTAATGGCGATCGCACTGAAGACAGGCATCCCCTTCATGAAACGGAACTGAGTTGGAACTCGCCTGAATACATCTTTGGAATAGACCATGAGAAGACCCAGACCCGTCAAAACGCCTGCCAGTCCCAGGCTGAACGCTAGTACAAGGGCCAATCCAAACGCTACCTGATTCAGGGCGATCGCCCCCAGCAGCAGTACCAGTGCTGCAGGACAGGGAATTAACCCGCCGGACACCCCCAGCGCGACAAGACTGCGCCAGGTAATAGGAGTCCCATCTGCTCCAGATGGTAGGTGAGAATGATAATGCCCATGATTGTCGTCATGACTATGGGAATCATAACGAGCATGATGACGGTGATGAGGCTCACGATCATGATCATGATCGTGAGTATGAGTATGATGCCCATGCTCATGCCCATGGTTAACTCTATGGGGTTGATGGGAAACTGCGCTGAAGAGAGTCGTGGAAGAGCGAGCCTGTGGATATGTGGCTGTAGATTCATGAATACAGCGCTTTGCGCTGGGATAGAACCAAAGTTTTTGTTGAGCGCGCCGCGCCGCGCTGCGCTCAACAAAAACTTTGTACCTCATGCGCTTGAAAAACGCTGTATGCGGGTGATGCGGAGAATGAGCAAACGGCGGATGAGTTTTGGAGAATTTTCTGCTCAATCGTGTGAACAGCAGCCGAATGCCAATCACAGCGACCACACCACCCGAAATCAGGCTAAGCCAGGGATAAAGCTGTTCTGGGAGAATGTATCTGGCAGCAAATAGCGTGATGAGTCCTAACGCAAATACCCCAACGGTATGGGTAACCGTCGTGATCAGCGCCAGTAGCAGCGCGTGTCGAGGGGTGGCTCGTTCTCCAATCAAGTATGCGCCAATCACTGTTTTTCCATGTCCGGGCGACAGAGAATGGGCGGCACCCCAGATAACTGCTCCTGCGATCGCCAGAAACAATTCTCCCGTCGCAAATCCGGGTAGACCGGGCATCAGGGATAGAGTTTGACGGGTGGGAGTAAACACAAACGTCTGAAACCGTCCTCCCTGTAGAATCGTGGTCAGACAACTGGAGGTCGCCACACCAGGAAGAAACAGGTTATAGCGGGCAGTCAATCCCTGAATTGGTCTGCTCCAATCAAAATTGAGCCGCAGTGTTGTATGGGTATTGGGCGCAGCCTGTATCGTGGGTGGCAGGGTTGCTTGCTCCAGTGATTGAACGGTTAATCTTCCCTGCTGATGGTTGCTATCGGTGATTGAAATCGCTTTGCCCAGGAACTTCTGAAGCTGCGCCCTGTGAATGCGAATTTCGTCAGGAGAAAGTTGTCCGCTGCGATCGCCCTTTAAGGACTCTGGGAATGGATAGCGGAATTTCGGATCCAGCGAATTGAATGCTTCGTAGCGCAGGTTGTCCAACTCAGCGAGAAAAGCGGGCTGGGTGAGGAGCAGGATGGCTGTGGTCAGGGGGATACCGAGGGCGATTGCCCATCCCCAGCGCCACCCGTGACCTGAGCGCTTTGACGGAAGAGGAGGAGAGGTCATAGAGCGGATGCTTGAATGAGATTCCTGGAGGACGATGGCTATCGCCATGTGGGTTAGGCCAGGGGTTGTGGGGGCGGTGCCCCCACGCAGGGGTTCCACCCCTGCACCCCTTGCAAAACTTTTTTGTTGCTGTATTAGTTCGGTGGTGCCAGGTAGGGGAAGTTGGGTGCCAGAGGCTGGTGCCCCTGACCGGGATTACCGGGTGTCCCCTCATAAGAAACGTTATCGGTTCGGACAACGCCCTGTGTCAGCACGGTCAGGGCAACATCTACCACGTCATCTTGTAGCTTGCGCCCCCGCACGGGTGTTCCTCGACTGTTCAACCCGGTACCAAAACCACTGGGGAAGCGGGTGTCGTTGCGCATTACGTCCGGCAGAAAGGCTCCCAGCAGAGCATCAGCCTGAGCGTTTGAGTTGCCTAATGCCCGCAGGCTGGCCTTTGCTTCAGTGGCAACTTGCAGCAATTCCGGGGTGACGGTGCGGGTGGGTTGCAGCCGATTGTAGGCTGCCAGATTCTTCTGGCTGATCAGTAGCGCTTCGTTAATGCCGGGATTTGCCAGTTGCTCAGTCTGAACAAAGCGTCCGGTTCGGGGGTCGCGGATATTGATGGCCAACCAGGCATCAAAAACCTGGGTGTTGGTGTTGCCCTGAAGCAGGCGGCGCGGCACTCGCATCACAATGGTGTTGACGTTGTAGCCCTTAGCAAAATCCTGGGCTGTTTCGGGGGGACGGAACCCAACTCGCGGCCCAAAACCCGCCAGTCCAGCACGAACCCGGAAAAATTGCTCAACGTCGAAGAAGAAAGGATCTTCTCGCAGTCCTGCAAAGATAGTCACGTTGTTGCCGTTGATATTCACCTGATTGAGGCTGGGAGTCCCGGCGGTAATCGGCGTAGTCAGCAATGGTTTACCATCCTGATTTCGGTTGATTGTGGTGGTACGTCCATTGCGATCGATCACGGTCAGCGTCATGCCCTGGCGATTGCCGACTCCCTGTGGATTGCTTGCAGGAGTGAAGGTAAACCGAAAAGTCAGGTCAGGAACCGCAGTTGGAACTGCGTTCACATTGCCGACACGAGAGACTTTGAACTCGTACTGGGCGGCGTTGCTGAAGAAGTACGGCTGCCGTGCGAGCGATCGCGGGTTGGTATTCATCACCAGAATTAGATCATCGGCTCTAGCACCAGGGTTCTGGTCGCGCTCCCGGAAGAAGTAGAGGTCAGTGAGGCTGAGGGCGCGGCTACGAACATCAATGTCACCATCGTCATGGTCGGAGGCTTGCAGACGTCCAGGGCCGAAGGTTCCAGCCACACCGAGGGAGGTTAGAGCGAGTAGGGTGGCAACGGCTCCAACGCCGACGCCCCGCTTCCAGTGATGGTTGAACAGACTGCGGCGCAGTGGCTGAAAGGCTTGCCTGAATTGAAAATCTGGCCGTTTTGCCATACAGGTGTCTCCTTGGTTGAATGTAGCCCGCTTTGCCCCAGGTGAGCAAATCAGCGGCTGTTGTTACTATTTACGGGAGAATACCAAAATCGGATTTACTGAATTCGACGCTAATTTTTTTTGAATTAATGAGATCCAATCGATGATTTTCTACGTATATAAGTAAGTGGGCGTGGAAAAAGTCGAACCCCAAAAGCTGTTCCGCCCGCGCAGTGGGCGGAACAGCTTCTTGGGTTTCAAGCTTAATCGCGCCTATCTACTTAGATTCAAGCTGCTTAACGCTGGAAGTTCGGGATGGCCCATTGTCTACTTGAAAATTCAACCCAGGGCAACCCGATGTTAACCAACGAGTGCTTTCACACCCCTATGTCCTCACAATGAATGAGCATTCTGCTGCTGAAGACACCTCTTTGCTTATCCGGATTGCCCAGCAGGACCAGTCTGCGCTGTCGCAAATGTACGATCGCTATGCCAGTACTATCTACAGCTGGGCATACAGGAGTCTTGGTTCTGTTGAAGAGAGCGAAGAAGTCGTTTTGGATGTTTTTTCACAAGTTTGGCGAATCGCCGATCGCTATGATGCGAAACGGGGAAGTGTCAATACCTGGCTATTCACACTTGCACGGAGCCGAATTATTGATCGGGTTCGCAGGATACAGATAACTAACCCTGGTCGCACCGTCCCTATTGATGTAACCGGGGTTTCTCCAAAAGCAGAAAACCTGCGATTCGTTTTCAGGATTTGAACTGGCAACCCCATCCAGCACCTGGAATCTCTGTCGCAATTGTTCACATTGATGAGGTGAAACGAGAGATGATTGGCTTCCTGAGAGCCGAGCCAAGAGGCCACTATCCACTGCATCGCCATGCAGCGATGGAGGAGATTTTTATGATTGAGGGAGATCTCGTCATTGGTGATGAGGTCTATTATGCAGGAGATTACATTCGCTCCTACTCCGGTTCCAGCCACGCGCCCCACTCGAATACTGGCTGCTGCTTCTTTTTCCATACTTCATTAGATGATGAATATCTGGAGCCGATGGGCGCTATTTCACCTCAACTGTAGATTCACTGTCAGTGCCTATCCGCAAAACCCAGTTTTGGAAAGCGCGACGCTACAGCATATCGCTTTCCAAAACTGGGTTTTGCGGTTTTCGGATAGGTACTGAGTCAGTGGGCGTGGAACAAGTTGAAACCCCAAGAAGCTGTTCCGCCTGCGCAGCGGGCGGAACAAGAAGTTCAATGGTGATCGCCACTTTTGTCACGAATTTTTGATTCCGAAACACTGGAGGCACTGAAATTCGCTGGATAGCATTCTCTTGCTCATCAACAACAAACGCATCGGTCAGGATTGCTCCTTTTGAATCGACGGTGAAAGGGGCATTCGGCTCCACCACCGTCCACAAAGTGTAAACTTTTCCCTCTGGCAGTGGAGGTAACCCACTGACCCGCAACGAAGCTGTTTCAGTTGCTTGAAGGGTGCGCTGCAGTCGGTAATTATTGATGCCCAACGCGATGATCAGTGCTGCTGCTGCGACGTTCATGGCTTGACTCCAGGAGAAAGACCGGGTTCTGCGGGGCAGGATGCGGGGCTGAGGATTGGCCTGGGCTGCACCTGCACTCAAAATTGCCGTCCGCAGATGGGTAGGAGGATTCACTTCAGGGGGGACGTGGGTGACTTCGAGAGCTGTCTGCATTTGTGCCACCTCCTGGGCGATCGCTGATGGAGAGACTGAGGACTTTGCCAAAATCCACCTGAAAAAAGGAACGGATATGATTGTGGGAGCGATGATTGTGGGTTCCCATGCATACACAGGCAGAAGTTATCAAAAAAGTCGCCGATGCTTATCGCCGCACTCTGTTAACTGCTCGCACGATGCAATTTCTCAAGATGCTGATGAAACTCTCTTAGAATTTGGAATTTTGCCTATTTTTTCTACAATGTCGTGAAACCTTCTTTACGAGAGCGTTTTGCGGCGCTATAGGGGAAATAGTCAAAACTCCAGTAATAACGACTACTTAATAACGACTGATACAGCGCTTTGCGCTGAGATAGAAGCAAAGTTTTTGTTGAGAGCCGCGCTCTGCGCGGCTCTCAACAAAAACTTTGTACCACACGCGCTTGCAAAGCGCTGTATAGCAATTCTAAATCGGTTGTGAGAAGGGGGGGCGGTGCTCCCACGCAGGGGTGGAACCTCTGCACCCTCTCACAAATCAAATAGGATTGCTATATTCTATCCAAACAAGAATTGTGCAGTATTGCCAGATGCCAGATTCAAACTGAGATTTTCGGCATTAAAACCAGTTACCCCTCGTAACTCAGCTAATAATTTACCTGAACCAAATCCGCTATTACCAGCTCGGCCATCCCCTAAGCGAAAGTAAGTATTATTTCCATTCATAACCACATCGATTACATCAAGACCTTCGAACTGTAACAAGTCACCACCTACCCCCCGTCGAAATTGATGGATAATATCCTTGCCATCACCCTGTCGATATATCACCGTATCAATTTGTTGATCATGCCCCAAGTACAGGGTATCGTTTCCAGTTCCACCAACAAGAATATCCGAACCGGAACCACCATTCAGCAGGTCATTGCCCTGACCACCACGCAAAATATCATCACCACTCAAACCATAAATCACATCATTTCCTTCCTGAGCGTTGATGATGTCATCAGATTGATGAAACCCACGCACTCTATTATCCAGATGGTTGAGGAAAGTGACAGTATTGCGGTTCCAGATTCTGGCCTGGTTAGAGTCAGCATTGAAAACATCAAAACTGTCTTGGAGGGTAGTATCGCCATCAAACAGAATATTTCCAACCTGACCATGCTGGCCACCAGGGACTGACAAGTTATCCAGATTCTCTAAAGCAAAGCCCTTGAGAATTACCTGGGTATCATCAACCCCTTCAAAACTGACGACTAAATCATCTCCTTCTTGGGTCAGGAGAAGATTTTTAGCCACCAAATCGGCTCCTGTGAAGATCAGTTCGTCAAAGGTTTCTCGCACTTCGAGAGACGGATTACTTCCCCGCCCTACGCCCTGAAATCCTTCTACCTCAACTGTGCCATCCCCTCGGTTGACTTTCACAGGATAAATATTGCTATCCCGATTCGCAGTTGTTGCAGAGTTGGTTGAGAAGAAAACACCACCCTGATCCCGCAAGGTCCCCCCCGATTGGACAAAGATTGCTCCCCCACGGCCTTCACCATTTCGATAGCCCGTCCCGCCAGCGGCAGAATTAGAGATAAATGAACTGTTTCTAACGTTGAAAGTAGCACTATTCGAGACAAAGACTGCACCACCTAAGCCTGCGCCACCACCGCCTTGTCCTCCCACACCGCCGTTACCTGGACTGTTGCCGTTAAAGGTAGAGCGACCATTCCCCCCATTCGCTCCATCGCGCCCAGCCCCGGCAAATGCACCCCCTGTGCCCCCGGAACCGCCAGCACCACCAGGGCGAGCTTGTCCTCCCAACACGTTAGCACCGCCGCCGCCGCCACCGCCGCCGCCACCGCCACCAGCACCATAGCCACCAAAACCACCACCGCCACCGCCACCGCCACCCGTCGCATTTCGGAAAGCACCCGCACCGCCCGCACCACCACCACCGCCACCCCCACTCCCACCACCGACCCCAAAGCCGCCTGAGCCACCGCCGAAACCTCCTCCTGCTCCCAAGCCTGTCGTTCCGACTATCCGACCACCAGCACCACCGTTACCACCGCTCGTTGGGGTGATACCACCAATCGTGAAGAAACTGGGTAGACCACCATTTCCGCCTGGGAAAGCATTGCTCCCAGCCGAGGAATCATTGCCGCCCCGACCACCGTCTCCTCGACCATTAGACCCATTCCCTCCGACTGCTCGGTTCGAGAAAAAGAAGACATTATTTGCCGTGACATTCGCACCTGAATTCAGAAACAGCCCGCCTCCAGCCCCTAAACCGCCGCCGCCGCCCCGACTGCCGTTCCCGCCTTGGGCTAGACCGTTGACAATCTGCAGGTTGTTAAAGGTGACATTGGCTCGATCGATCAAGAAGAGTGAGGTACGGGCCTGTCCATTGACACCACTCGTGCTCCTGTTACTCCCCTGGAAGTTGATATCATTGCCTCCTCTGAGGACGATCGGACTATTTAAAACAGCAATGCCGTTGATGTTGATAGTATCGGTTCCAGGCACGGCTTCTGCAGCTGTGACTGCTTCTCGTAAGCTTAACAACCCGTCTGTGGGATCTACAACATCGTTGAGTGTAGTGACTGTAAAAGTAGCCATTTGAGAGTCCTTGGATGAATAGACTGATAGCAGTCCCATTCTCTTTGTGAGAGAGGTGCAAGGATTCCATTCTCTTCGGCTTGAGCACTCACGTAGAGGCCCGAATGAAACTGCCTGCACACTGCTTCTCGCAACTGATTTGAGATTGCTGCAGTTCCATTTATATGACTTATTAAGTGAGTGTTCGATATAGAAAAGTTAGGCTCTTATCAAGTAAAAGATTGGAATGATTGATGCAAGAGAGTTGAGAAGTTTGTCGATCAGTAAATGTTGTTGATTGGACAGTAAACCAGTACTCGATGGCTTAAGTCTACTAAGGATCGTGAACAAATTAACCTGTAATTGTTTTTGAGAGAGGGGGGGGGGG
>CAZVXA010000283.1:0-7627 GCA_964630955.1 uncultured bacterium
GCTCTCTCCGAGAGCGTTTCGCGGCGCTATAGGAAAGATAGTCAAAACTCCAGTAAGTAAGTGGGCGTGGAAAAAGTCGAAACCCCGAAAGTTGTTCCGACCGCTGCGCAGGCGGAACAACTTTTGAGGTTTCAATCTTAATCTCGCCTACCGACTGAGTACTACTGTTTTGGTTCATCGGTGGCTTGTATGTGGTTAGAGAATTCTTTATTGTTTGGGTTGGTTTTACCTGGGATCTGTGCCTGTGGCAGCGTGATTCGCGTAAACGCAACGTGATAAACTTACTTAGACCTGAGACGGGTTAGGACAGTCACTATGGCATTGATTACGACGGGCAAAGATTTCATCCGTGACATTGAGCAGTCGGGCGCGGTGGGTGTGTACGTCCCGCTGGAGGGCGGCCATGAGGGGCGCTATCAGCGTCGGGTGCGGGCAGCAGGCTATGAAATGTTGACCCTGTCGGCGCGGGGGTTAGGCGATCTCTCCTCTTATTTATTAGACGTACATGGCGTTCGTCCTCCGCACCTGGGCAAGAAGGACACAGGCCGGGGCGCAGCGGTGGGCTATCGCTATTACATCCCACCAGTGGCAACCTATCGTCTGGAGCAGCTTTCTCCCAAGTCGAAAGGACTAGTGCTGTGGCTGCTGGAAAGCAACATTCTGTCTCGCCAGGAGCTGGAGTTTTTAGCATCAATTCCCAAAACGGAGCCACGTATCAAAGTGGTGCTGGAACTGGGAGGCGATCGCACCTTTACCTGGAAGCCGCTGCAGTCGATTCTGGCCGCGTAGGGTTTGCTGGGGCGATTGGATCGTCGATTGAACGAATAGAGGCGAACGTCCGTTCGCCTCTATTGTTTTTTGATGGGGATAGCACCCGTTGGTGGGATTGTATTTTGGCCGAGCCGGACGAACGGCGGTTCGCCCCTATCAACTGGTGATAAGTAAGTGGGCGTGGAAAAAGTTGAAACCCAAAAAGCTGTTCCGCCCGCTGCGCGGGCGGAACAGCTTTTTGGGTTTCAAGGTTAATCGCGCCTACCTACTTATCTGTGGGAATTGGACTGTGTTTGTCTTATTTGAATCTGCTTGAGTGACCGATGCGCTGATTTCTCAAGCTGAATCACTAGCGATCGCGATAGCGAAGATAGCGCTCCAGCACCCAGTTGCCGTTTTGCAATTTCACCCAGTCACCATCACGGGTTTGGGTGACCATTAGTCGCTCACCGTTGTTCGCTGTGCCCACAATCGGCCCCCAGGGTTCTCGTCGGATATTCAGGACTCCCTCCTGAATCGAGACATATGCCTCCCGCAGTTGTCCGCCAGTGGGAGTGGTGGCCTGCCGCCAGGGGAGCGGCGAACGGTAGGGATTTTCGTGGCGATCGAGCACTTCCCAGGTGTTCGGCCCCACAACGCCATCGATCCGCAGCTGGTAGCGGCGCTGGAGGTCTTTGACGGCATCCTCAACCACCAGATCAAAGTCGTTGCCCAGGAACTGGTAGCTGCTGGGCAACCGTAACCGCTGAGCTGCTGCTGCAAGGAAGCCGTTGTCGGTGAGGATCTGCCGCAGCATTCGCACGGCATCGTTGCGATCGCCCCTGCGGACAGTGGGCAGGGTGATGTTGGTGTAGGCGGTTGCGATCAGGGCTGGTGCGGTTTGAGCTGTAGGGGCGATCGGTTCTGGGGTCTTGCTGTGGGCGATCGTTGGGGTTCCTGTAAACCATCCAAGAACCAGAGCGGGCACCAGTACCACAGTTGTTTTCATATCGAGTTTTAATGTGATTGCGTAAAACACGAGCCTGACCAGGAAGCAGATCATCAGGCAAACGTTTGTCAATCAGAAATCATTTCACGCTAATTCGTTAAATGGTACAAATTTCACATTTTCTTAGCGTGTGGAATTTTGTGGATGGAATAGGGAGTGGGGCGCTCCACAATTCACCAGTCTTCGGTTAGACCAGCCATAATACGGTCAGCAAAGATTTTCTTGTGGGAAGAGCGCGATCGCACCGAGGGATTACACCATGATGGAGTCGATTGGAGCCAAGCTGCTGGACTGGGGTATCGGGAAAGTAGCAGATTGTGAAAAGATTTTGGCTCTCCGGTTTCGGATTGCCAAGCAGGACTACTGCGAACAACTGGTGAACTGGTACGACGATGTAAAGTTTGCTGGAATTGCAGTCGAAGGGCAGGTGATCGAGGAAGCAAAGGAACTGGAGAATATTTTTGTGATGCCGGATGCAGTCGCGGAGAAGAGGAGCGATCGCGCTAATGCTGCATTGCAAGCCGAACTTCCTTTCGCACAGCCAGTTCATGAAATCCTTGAGAGTTTTTATGGAGATTATGAATCGAGAGGACGCTCTCGCCAGCTTGCATTACTTGCAGAACAGCAGCGATCGGTGCGCCAGTCGGAAAGCCAAGGGTCAGGGGCAAAAGTTTTAGCTTCACAACTCCTGCAACAACATCATTCAAACCGTCGCAAAGATAGCCTGCGGAAAGCACTGGCGGACAATGATCGGATTAAACTGCTGGCGCAGAATCCACTGATTCTGACAATCATTGCACTTATCCATCGGTATCAAGGTAGACTACCCAGAAAACGATACGAACTTTACGATTCTGCTGTTAAAACGATACTAACCAAGTGGGATTCAAACAAAGAAATTACTAGTCAGACTAAACTCAAATATCTTGACTTAGATGATTTACACCGACTGATGGAACAGTTGGATTATTGGATCATACACAGGGAAATCCAGGAGATCAGACAAGCGGTACACAGATTCCCAAAGATGAGCTAATGGAACAGATGACTCGCTTCGTTCGACAGCGAAAACGAACATTAGAACTTTATCAGGCAGAGGAAGAAGCAAATCGACTACTGGAGTATATTCAGGAGCGAACTGGATTGCTCAATGAGGAAGGAACTGATCGCTGCGCCTTTGTTCACAAAACATTTCAGGAATATCTGACGGCACAGGAGATTCAATATCGAGAGAGAAACCAGGATTTTGATGACCTGGAGAACTACAAACCTGAGATTACCAACCACATCCGCCAGTATTTAGAGGCAGTGGTCAATGGACTGTTGGCATTACTAGAAGACTCGGAGTATTGGGTTCGTTTTTGTGCTGCGGAGGCGTTAAGCAAGGTAGGCAATAGCTCTGAGAAAATTGTCACGGGTCTGCTGGCGCTACTAAAAGACACAAATACTGATGTGTGTGATAGCGCAGGGGAAGCATTGATCAAGTTGGGCCACGCCTCTAAGGATGTGGTGAATGGACTGCTGGCGTTACTAACAGACACGGAGTCTGGTGTGCGTTCTAGTGCAGCGGCAGCGTTAGGTGATTTAGGAAATGGCTCTGAGATGATTGTCATGGCTCTGTTGGCGTTACTGAATAACACAGAGTCTTTTGTGTGTCACCGCGCAGCGACAGCGCTGGGTAATTTGGGCAAGATCCAGAAGGGGGTAGCGACTGACCTGTTGCAATGGCCGGAGCAAAATCCGGAGGGGAAAGGGGTGACTGATGCGATGGGGGCACTGTGGGGATTGGTAATGGGGGAGGAATGAGTCTTTCGGCAAGCTCAAGAACCTCTTTCGACAGGCGCAAGAACGTCCCCAGACGCAAAAACGGGTCGGAGGGACGATCGCTCTCCCAACCAAACGCACGAAATAGTCCAGAGAACGCTTGCTAGTGAAGCAAGCAGGTGAGTCATGGGGCGATCGCCCAAACCAACCACACTCATAATGGCGAGAATGCAAAAATCCCCGGAATGTTAAAGATTCAGGGGATCTGGGTGGGCGATCGCCTACTGTATTCCACACGCCCGGTTCTGCACAACGAATTCTGGGTCCGAAGCACGGACCACTCGAACACCGTCCAGTCGGGCTGCTTGCTCTACATAGCTGCGGGAGGTGGTGAGAATGTTGATGTTCGCCTGGGTGTATCGACAGACGCTACGAAACCCTGGGGAACGGGGAGCCAGTTCCCCCTCAGCTACACCGTTGACCTCATTGGTGACGGGGCAGCGATCACCCTGCCAGCCAGCGATCGTATAGATACTGGTCAGGGTCCATTGACCCGAAGGAATGGTGATTTGAATGCGGTGGGGGGTACAGGTCTTGAGATGGGTGATATGGTCCCGCCAGCGCTGGCGAACAATAGTCTCCAGGGATTGTGGTTCTGAAGGAGTGGGACGGGCACCCACTGGAGGTGAGGGTGTCGCCGATTGCCCTGGTGGGGCTGGAGAGGTGGGGGATTGCAGGGCCACAGCCTCACACCCGGCAATATTGGTGACTCTGGCGGAGGTTGCCTGCCACTCCTGAAGTTGCGCACGAAACTGCACCAGTTGGGCGCGAGACGCTGGTGTAATCTGCTCAGAACCGATCAGTCGATTAATCGCCTGGAGTGCCTGTTGCCAATCGTTGCGACAGACAGCAGTTTGCAAGCTGCTATGAAGCTGCTGGACGGTGGGGGACTGGGCGTTGGCGATCGTCGTCGTGGCAAAAACAGGCAGGAGGAGCACAATTAACCCGTTGGGAACCTGCAAAGCAAACGCTCCTCCCAAATTTTGAATGAGCTTTAGCATCGTGGCTCTGTGAGGAACTCTGGGTCTCCTTCTTAACATTTTCTTCCGACAACTGCCAGAGCAATGCCCTTAAAAAAATCAGTGATGTGTTCTAGATAACTCAGGTGGGATGCGGCATCAATGGTAATTTGCGATCGCACCAACCGTTCAAACGGCAATCAATCAAGCCGTTTACGGGTGTGATTAAGGGTGGGTTAAGCAAAATACTTCGGCGTGGTTAAGGCGACGCCAGGAGGGTTTGCCCTGCCGTAAATTTACTGAACTTTATTCCTCTGTACCGTCACCTATGGCATTCACTCTTCAACTTCTGCACGCATCTGATTTTGAAGGGGGCGTTCCCGCAGCGGGTACTTCGCCTCAGACCTCCGATGCGGTTCGCTTTTCGGCTGCCATCAATCAGTTGAGAACGAATACGTCTGGCCCCTTTGGTCTTTCAAGCATTACTCTGGCCAATACGCTAACGCTGTCCTCTGGGGACAATTACATTCCGGGGCCGTTCTTTAATGCCTCCAGTGACCCTTCACTAAATGGAGTTGGCGGACTGGGCACCTCCAATTCTGCCGTGCTGGGGCGAGGCGACGTTGGCATTCTCAACGCCATCGGCATTCAGGCTTCTGCCCTGGGAAACCACGAGTTTGACCTGGGCACCCGTCAGGTGCGGGATATTCTCCGTTCGGGTAGCGGCAACCCTGGCGTTAACTTTCCCTACCTCAGCACCAACCTGGATTTCACCACCGATGAAAACCTGAGAACGGAACTGGCACCAAACCAGACCACTGCAGAGGCCAGCACGATTCGCCGCCGACTTGCCAAGAGCACAGTGATCACCCTGCCGGGACCAGACGGCGTGGCGGGGAATGGGGATGATGAGCGGGTGGGAATCGTAGGAGCTACGACCCCTACCCTGCGATCGATCTCCTCACCGGGCACCGTAGGTGTGCGACCAGGGAATCCTACCGACTACGCTGCGCTTGCCGCTGAGATTCAGACAACGGTTGATGCGTTGACCGGAGCAGGAATCAACAAAATTGTGTTGCTGTCGCATATGCAGCAGTTCACGATTGAGGCCAATGAGCTGGCTCCCCGTTTGCGGGATGTGGACATCATCGTAGCGGGCGGCTCCCACTCGCTATTTGCCAACGCCACGAATCCTACGCCGCTGCGATCGGGTGATACTGCCGTCAGCGCTTACCCCACAGTCCGGACTTCTGCCAGCGGCCAGCCTGTTCTAGTGGTGAACACGCCCGCGAACTATCGCTATGTGGGCCGACTGGTGGTGGACTTTGACGCCAGCGGAGTGGTGCAGACAGGCAACCTCAATCCCGCCGTTAGCGGCGCTTACTCAACGGATCAGCAGGGGCTGGATACCCTCTTTGGCAGCACGAATGTGAATCCGGCTCAGTTCGCAGACCCACGGGTAGTGGCAATTACAGACGGCATCCGGGGGGTGATCGCCAGCAAGGATAATAATCTGTTCGGTCGAACCAGCGTATTCCTGGACGGCAATCGCGCTGAGGTGCGGACGCAGGAAACCAACCTGGGCAATCTGACAGCGGATGCCAATCTGGCCTATGCCCGCCAGATCGATCGCTCTGTAGTGATCTCTCTGAAGAACGGCGGCGGCATTCGTGACAACATTGGCTCCACGACAGCAGCACCGGGAGCAACTGGGGCAGGCCAGGTGCAGGAACTGCCACCTCAACCCTCCCCTCTATCGCCCAATAAACCTGTAGGTGCGATCTCGCAGCTTGATATTGAAAATTCCCTGCGGTTTAACAACGCCCTGTCGCTGGTGACGGTCACGGCCACCCAGTTGAAGGACATCATGGAACACGCGGTAGCTGGAACAGCTCCGGGAGCGACGCCGGGACAGTTTCCTCAAATCGGTGGGTTCTCCTTCAGCTTTAACCCGACTGGAACAGCCCGCACCACTGTAGGCACTGGGAACCGCGTGCAGACAATCGCCCTCACCGATAGCCAGGGCAGACCTACGGATATTGTGGTCGCCAATGGTGTAGTGGTCGGTAACCCCAACCGCTCCTTCCGCATGGTGACGCTCAACTTCCTGGCTAACGGCGGCGACAGCTACCCCCTGACCACCGCGACGAACCGCCGTGATCTGCTGCAAACGGGCACCCGCACGGGTCGCGCCACCTTCGCAGACAACGGTTCTGAGCAGGATGCCTTTGCGGAATTCGCGCTCTCCAACTTCAACCGGACGCCCTTTAACCAGGCCGACCAGCCTCTGAGTCGCGATCGCCGCATTCAGAACCTTTCCGCTCGTCGGGATGGGGTGTTACCGGGGGCAATTACCGGGTCGGGCCTGGTGCGGGGGACCGCACGGAACGATCTGATTGTGGCCGGGGGCAATCGCACAACGGTGTCTGATCCGGGAGGTAATAACCGGGTGATCGCCACTGGTGCAGGCAGTCGAATCTTCACCGGGGCAGGCAATGACCAGATTGATCTGATTAACGGCTTCGTCTCGGCGGGTAATGGAAACAACGTTGTGAGTGCCAATGGTGCCAATGGTGGCCGCACAGAAGTGCGAACTGGGGCGGGCAACGATCGCATTACCCTGCTACGCAACAACAACCGCGTATTCGCAGGTGAAGGCGTCAACACCGTGTCTACGGGTGATGGCGACGATTTGATCAACACCGGTGGTGGCAACGATCGGATTAATGCAGGTCGGGGTCGCAACACGATCAACGCAGGCGCTGGTGATAACATCATCACCTCCATCGGTCGGGATCAGATTACGGTGGGGAGAGGCAACAACCGCTTTGTTCTGGGTCGTGGGGATGGCGTTGCCACCATCAATGGTTTTGATGCGGGCGATCGCATCCTCCTGACCGGTGGTCTCCGGTTTAGAGATCTGAGAGTCGTTCGCAGTGGTGCCGATACCCGTATTGTTGTCGCCAATAATAATGATTTGCTGGCGGTGCTGAAGAATGTCGCACCGATTCTGGTGAACAGTCAGGTGTTTATCTAAGTAGATAGGCGCGATTAAGCTTGAAACCCAAAAAGCGGTTCCGCCCGC
>CAZVXA010000284.1:0-7578 GCA_964630955.1 uncultured bacterium
GATTTTTGTGCTTCACGCACGCAAAATCAAGAATCTACTGGTTTTTAAAATACACTCTAGTAGTTCGCCAAGCGAACTTTGCCTGGTTGAAAAACTTTGCCTGGTTAGTGTGGCGCGCGAAGCGCGCCACACTAACCAGGCAAAGTTTCTTTGGTGGACTACTAGTACCTGGCGGCTTAAGTTTGCCGATGGTTAGTGATGTGGGACGCTTCGCGCCCCACATCACTAACCATCGGTTTATTTCCGCCGTGTAGTACTAGCCTAATCTCAGGAGTAGAATCTGGTGTGGCAGGTTTCCGCAATTGAAAATGCATCTGCACAGCGGTAGAGATCTCCGAATATGAGAAGAATTCTACATGTCTGTAGATCAACTGAGACGTAATCTCTGGCATGAGTTGGATGCTCTCTTAATTTGTATTGAAATATGTTTAATGGATGTCAATTAACGCTCTACAGCCTTCACAAATAGGATATGAATGGGGTACAAGGGGAACCCCTACAACCCCGTTCATATTCTGCAAAAGATGGCTGTAGAAACGATTGTTATATTACTTCGGCAATATTTGAGGATGCATTCGTGTAGGTTGGGTTGAGTGATAACGAAACCCAACATAAGTCCGGGCGTTGGGTTTCACTTTGTTCAACCCAACCTACGCAAAATGTTTCGATGCCTTGTTTCAGGCTGCCGGAGTAATAGAGAAGAAGGTTTATCAATCTGACCTTCAACTATCCAATGACAGCCTGCACCCGGAGGGTGCAATTCAATCCAACATCAGTGATGTGTGAAGGTGACTGTTCTGCCTCTTCACAGACCAGCGGATGTCGAACTCATTTATTCAACTGAAAAGAGGAAGAGACAATGCAAAATCGCATAATTTCTGCTGGCACTGCTCTTGCGGTAGCCGCAACCTTCGGTCTAGTTCTGCCAGCCAGCGCCAATTCTAGGAGTGATGGACGGACCGTTGCTCAGGGCATCCAGAGGGACCCCAATCGCCCGGATGCCACTTCTGACCCGGCACTGCTGGGCGTTCCTCGTGATCAGCGCGATGCTCCCCCCCCTGCTGGCTTGAATGTGGAACGTAACATGGGCCAGAGCCGGGGTGAGGCTCTGCGGCGAACCATTAGCCTCGATCCGAATCGTGCCAATGCCACTTCAGACCCGGCGCTGTTGGGGATTCCCCGTGACCAGCGCGATGCACCTCCCTATACTGGGGTGAATATGCCCACCTTTAGAGCACCAATCGCCATTGAGCAGGGCGTGAATCGGGAGGCCAACTTCCCAATCATTCAGGACAACTCAGTCCCTGCCTCTCCTTCCGATTCCTTCAACCAGACCCCCAATCGCCCAGGTGCCACCTCCAATCCTGACGCATTGGGTGTGCCCCGCGACCAGCGTGATGCGCCTCCGGTTGACCCATCGGCTCCTGGCATTCGTTAATCTCCATGTCTGCCTAAAAATCCCTACGCAGAGCTTATCCGAACACCCAAATTCTGGCAGGTGCAATGCTACAGCGGCGCGCCTGCCAGAATTTGGGTATTCGGTTTTCGGATAGGTTCTAAGTAGGTAGGCGCGATTCAGCTTGCAACCCCAAAAAGCTGTTCCACCCGCTGCGCGGGCGGAACAGCTTTTTGGGGTTTCGACTTTTTCCACGCCCACTTACTTACTTCTTAAAGGGTGTTGCAGCAGAGTGGTAGTGTCTTCTACTGAGAGGGGAGGACTAAAACGAAATCCCTGCATTTCCTCACAGCCAAGCGATCGCAGCAGCAATTCCTGCTCCTCAGTTTCGACCCCCTCGGCCACCAGCGTCAGGTTAAGCACGCTGCCCATGGCGATAATGGCGTTCACAAGCGCCTTGTTGTGTAGATTGGTGGTGACATCCTGCACAAATGAGCGATCGATTTTGAGAACCTGGAAGGGAAATTCCTTGAGATAGCCGAGCGAAGAATACCCCGTACCAAAATCGTCCATGGCGATAGAGATTCCCATCTGGTTTAACCGGGTCAGTGTGGTTTTGGCGATCGCTGTATTGTCCATCAGGACTGTTTCGGTGATTTCCAGTTCCAGTGCGGTTGGGGGGAGAGATGCCTCCTGCAAAATAGAGCGCACCTGCTCCACCAGAGTGGGCTGTTTCAACTGATAGGCTGATAGATTAACGGCAACCTTGACTGGCGGCAACCCCATTTGTTGCCAGCGTTGATTCTGTTGGCAGGCTGTCCGCAATACCCACTCCCCCAGCGTGACAATCAGTCCCGTTTCCTCCGCCAGTGGAATGAATCGGCCCGGAAGAATCAATCCCAGATCAGGATGTTGCCAGCGAATGAGCGCTTCCAGATGGGTCACAGCACCAGTGTTGACGTTAATTCGAGGCTGGTAGCAGAGCATGAACTCCTGACGTTCCAAAGCCTGATGCAAACGGCTTCCCAGTTGGAGTTTGTTGGTTTGCTCAGTGAGCATCTCTGCCGTAAACAGGTGATGCAGATTGCGCCCACTTGCCTTGGCTCGATACAGTGCTGCATCGGCATGTTTCAGCAGAGTGTCCACCGTAGTGCCATCATCAGGATAGAGGGCAATGCCAATACTGGTCGTGACTCTCAGGATTTGTCCTTCCAGTGCGATTGGAGGCTTGATCGCCTCCAGCAATCGTTGAGCAATCAAAACCGCATCCTGAACTGTCTGGATGTTGGGCAGCAGCAACGTGAATTCATCTCCTGCCCAGCGCGCAATCGTGTCGCTCTCTCTCAGACAAGTCGTCATTCGCTTTGAAATCGTTTGCAGGAGGCGATCGCCCACCCCGTGCCCAAACGTATCATTGACCCATTTGAAGCGATCCAGATCAAGGAACATTACTGCCAGCTTTGTCTGATTGCATGCCGCCTGGGTCAGGGCGACGGATAGGCGCTCCCCAAACAGCAAGCGGTTGGGTAGCCCTGTTAACAAATCGTGGGTTGCCTGATAGCGAATCGTCCGTTCCTGCTGGTGGCGATTGGTTACATCCCGAAAGCTCCAGACCTGACCCACAATCTCCTGATTGAGCCACTGGGGCTGAGCAACTGCCTCAAACACACGACCATCATTGCAGAGTAGAAGTTCGTGGTTAATGGTCTCTCGCTCTGCATTGATGATTTGAACAGTTTGCAGAAAATCTTCTGGGTTGAGCAACTGTGTACTAATCCAGTACATCAAGTCTTGCTGGTCCTGCTTCAACACCGCCAGCTCTTCAGGTAACTCCCACATCTCAACAAATTTTTGGTTCAGGGTTTCTACCTTGTCGGACTTACTGATTACCAGGATGCCATCGGCTGTCGATTCCAGCGTTGCTTGCAATAATGACAACGCATGTCGCAATTCAGTTCGCTGTTGAGTTAATTTTTCTGCCAGCCGCTGGGTATCTTTCAGCGCTGTATGCTGGGTCTGAGACAGTACCAGAAAATCGGAAATCGGGTCAAGGATGGCGAAATCTGAGATTTCTAACCCGGCACTTCTGAGGTCAGCAAAACTGGTCACCCAGGGGGATCCCAGGAAAAACAGCAGATTTTGAAGGGCGTCATAAATCATCTGCCCCCGTAGCTTTACCCCGGTTCCCCGGATCTCCAGGACAAAAAAAGTATCTTGCTGCTGCAAAATTGCTTTGAACTCAAGGGCGATCGCTGGACGCTCAATCTGCAAGCAATCCTTAAATAAACAGCCCGCTTTGACTGAGGGGTAACACCGTTGTAGCGAAGCCCCGACCTGTTGTAGTTCAAGCTGGCCATTCAACACGAAATGAAAGGGCAACACCTGCATTAACAGGTCAGGTGAAAGTCCCCATCGGAGCGGGAAATTGTCTCCGGTACTGTGATCGTCGAAGGAATCGTAGTCACTCGGACTTGAACTCAAGAACAAATTCGTCATGGTCTGCGGTTTCGCTCTTTGCCTTCACCTGCTCAATGGTGACATCTGTTTGAAAGCGTTTCCCCAATCCATGAAGGAGTCCTTTGACCATTGGTGCTAGACCCTCACGCCTGGAGTGGTAATGTAGATGCATTCCCTCGTGAGACTGATGACTGCATTGGAACGACGGTGGCTGGAGCTTCGGAAAGCTCAGGCCCACTCGGGCGTGGAGGGTATCCAGATTTTCAAGAAAATCAGGTAGATTGTGGCCTGATGCCTTGAGCAATTCACCATATCCCTCTTCGGCAGTATACAGAATCCAGTATTCTCCAAAAGCTTGCAGGATCGCGTCTGATGATAAGCCTAAAACTTCACTTGCAGCCCACACCATGCGATGGGTTACATCGTCAGGGTAGGAGTTCATATTGATGAAGAAATCCTCATCCACTTCAGCTTTTTGTTTGATGGCTTCCCAGCTTTCTTCACCGTAACCTTTGATCACCATTTGCTCGATCGCCTTGTTGAACAGGCCATACATCGCTACAAAATCCTTGCAAGAAGTGTTTCCTGTCAACAGAATTCCCAGATTATAGAGAAAATTACCCACCCTGGTCGCAACCATGGGGCAGTGGCGCACACCAGACATCCACGGCACCTTGTAATCGTATCAAGGCATTGTTTCCTTACTTACTTACAATCGATGTATGGATACCGACCTCGAAGTTCTCTATAGCCTGCTTGGGCAATCCAGCGATCTGGTGCAGATTGTTGCCCTTGATGGCGCATTACTATATACAAACCCAACCTGGCAGAAGGTTTTGGGGTATGCTTCGCAGGTCGTTCCGCTTAGAGATAGCACCCAGATACCACCGACTTATTTTTGGGATGTGTTACATCCTGACGATCGCGATCGCTACCAGCAGATATGTGCTCAACTCCAGAGCAATGGCAGTAGCTGTCCGATCGAGATTACCTTGATCACACGGTGCGGTAGTTTGATTGCAGTTGCAGGGCAAATCACCTGTCGCATGGATGAACAGGCTGTACCCCAATTCTGGTGTCTGTTTCGAACGATCGGCGATCGCCAAGCAACCGAAGTGACGTTGAAACAAACGCTCCAGCAGTCGCACTACAGGGTGAAACACCCACCACTGGCAACAATTCACTGGCAACAATGGACTGACCGGGCAATTTTTGATGCTCAGGGGCAGATTATCGAATATCAGGGAGTTGGTCGAGACATTACTGCGGCCAGAGAAGCACAGGAAGCCTTACGGCGATCGCAACAGCGATATCGTGATCTGGTCAACTCGATTGACGCCATTGTGTGGGAAGCCAACCTGAATCTTCAATGCACCTTTGTCAGTCAACAGGTTGAACGGATTTTAGGCTATTCCCAGGAACGGTGGTTGGAGCCTAATTTCTGGATCAACCATCTGCACTCCGACGATCGCCAGCGCGTGGTTGATTTTTGTTACTCTCAGATCGCCCAACAGCAGGGCTACACTACGGAATACCGCATGATTGCAGCGGATGGACAAATCATCTGGCTGCGCGATACCACTAATGTCATCGTTGAGCATGGGCAGACTCAAAAGATCCAGGGAATCTTGATTGATATCAGCGAACGTAAACAGTCAGAAGAACAACTCCGTTTTCTCTCTGACCGTCTTTCTTTGGCTATCAAGTCAGGCGCGATCGGCATCTGGGATTGGGATATTGCCAGCGATCGGTTGAATTGGGATGAGCGCATGTGTGAACTCTACGGCATCCCATTCTACACGTTTGACCACTCCACTCAAACCCTGGCCAACGCCATTCATCCGGAGGATCGTGAGGCCGTATTTACTGCTAAACAGCAGGCACTGCAAGAAGACATTGACTACGACACCGAATTTCGGGTCATTCATCCTGATGGATCGATCCGCTACATCAAAGCTTACGGTTTGATACAGCGGAGTGAAACAGGTGCCCCCCAGCGAATGATTGGCATCAATCTGGACGTGACCCATCAACGTCAGGCAGAAGCAGAATTGCGCCAGAACCAGGCCGCCCTCGCCGCTGCCCAGCGGGTTGCACACGTCGGCAGTTGGGAATACGAGGTAGACACTCAGAAACAGCGCTGGTCTGAGGAAATGTTCCGGATTTTTGGACTCCCGCCTGCACCAACCGCGCCTGATTTCAAGCAAATGCTGCGATTTATCCATCCGGAGGATCGGGAGCAGGTGATCAATCAGAATACCCTTGCCCAATGTTTGCAGTCCGGCTCATTCCACCCCTTTGAACATCGTCTGATTCGACCAGACGGTTCGATCCGACAGGTTGAAGTTCGAGGTGAATTGATTCTCGATGACCAGGGGCAGATCATCATGCTGTTTGGAACTGTTCTCGATATCACCGATCGCAAAAAAGCAGAAACCCAACTGCAACAGGCCAATGAGCGTCTGGCGATCGCCAACGCTGAACTGGCCCGCGCCAATCGGCTCAAAGATGAGTTTCTGGCGAATATGAGTCACGAACTGCGAACCCCTCTGAGTTCGATTCTGGGCCTCTCTGAGGTCTTGCAGTCCCAGGCTTTTGGTTCCCTGACTGAGAAACAACAGCAGTTTGTCAATACTATCTCCAGCAGCGGTGAACATCTTCTATCGCTGATCAATGACATTCTCGACCTGGCAAAGATTGAATCGGGCAAGTTTGTCCTTGAGCTAGAAGCCACAGACCTGAAAACGATTTGTGAAACCAGCCTGAACCTGATGTGGCAGCAGGCACAGCAAAAGGAGATTGTGCTGGAGGCTCACCTGCCTTCCGAACCTGTTGTGATCGTTGTTGATGAACGTTGTCTGCGTCAGGTATTGCTTAACTTGCTCAGCAACGGCGTGAAGTTTACCCCCGCAGGCGGGAGTGTCACCCTGCAAGCCATACTCAACCCGGAGGCCAATACCCTTTGCTTGCGGGTGATTGACACAGGCATTGGCATTGCTCCTGCCGATATTCCTCGATTGTTTCAACCGTTTGTTCAGATCGATAGCAGCCTATCCCGTCACTACGAAGGCACTGGACTGGGATTGGCCCTCGTCCGACAGGTGGTGGAACTGCATGGCGGTGAGGTCGAAGTTACTAGCCAATTAGGGCAGGGAAGCTGTTTTACAATTACCCTGCCGTGGAAACGGGAAAACCGGAAAGTAGAAGTGCAGGAAAATAGAAAACCGACGGAGCAATTCTCCCCTCTTCCGCTCCGCTCCGCTCCCCCTCCTACTCTCCTTCTCGTAGAAGACAACCCCGACGCATCTAAAGTTTCAGGGATTTCAGGTTTTGCAAGCGACGAATGGACATGAAGCACTCAGGCTGGCGACTCATCCCCTTCCCCGGGTCATCTTGATGGATATCCAGATGCCGGGAATGGATGGGTTGGAAACAATTCGACAACTACGAAACATTCCAGTGACCGCATCGATTCCGGTGATTGCGTTAACTGCTTTGGCGATGAGTAGCGATCGCGATCGCTGTCTATTGGCTGGAGCTACCGATTAGCTCAGTAAACCGGTGAGCCTGGAACAGCTTCTGAATAAGGTGAACCAGTAGGTTGAGAATCCCGGATAAGTAGATAGGTGCGATTAAGATTGAAACCCAAAAATCTGGCAGGCGCGACGCTATAGCGTCGCGCCTGCCAGATTTTTGGGTTTCGGATAGGCGCAAAAACTGGGAAT
>CAZVXA010000285.1:0-7566 GCA_964630955.1 uncultured bacterium
AAAAATCGGCGCTAAAAATAAATATCATGGCAGAAAAGATAGTCAAAAATCCAGTTTCAAGGATAGCAATGGCGAAAGCCGAGTGTTTCCTGCAAAAAATAAGCGAACTGGAGCAGCGCCGCTTCACCCTGGGGTTTACCCACCAACTGCATCCCTACCGGTAAGCCTGATGGCGTGTAGCCACAGGGAATACAAATCACTGGCAGCCCCGTCAACGAGATAGTGGACGTAATCGCCAGATAATCAATAATGGTGTTAAGCGGTGTGCCGTTGATCTCCATCACTTCAGTTTGGGTGATCGGGAATGGAGGCACACTGGCACCGGGAATCGCCAGCACATCATATTCCTCAAAAAATCGTAGAAAGTTTTGGTAAATCTGCCCCCGCCGAACCTCCGCCTGCAAATACTGAGCCGCAGTGAGGCCATGACCCTGCTCAATTTCCCAGCGGACGGTTTCCGTTAGCTGATTGCCGTAGCGCTCCAGCATTGAACCATACATTTCGTAAACCAGAGCCGCTCGGAGGACAGCGAAGGTCTCCTGAGCACCGATACAGTCGGGGTGGGCTGGTTCAACGAAAGGACAATATTTGGCGATCGCCCCCACTGCCCCCTCAAAGACCGTCGTCACTTCCCGATCAATCAGGGTAATGCCCAAATCGACGTTGTATCCCACCTTCGTTTGCGTCTGGCTTTCCAGGGAGAAATTTGGAATAGGCCACTGGGATTGGGCGATCGCTACCGGGTCTCGTGCATCCCACCCCGCCATCACCGATAGCATTAGAGCCGCATCCTCGACCGTGCGAGTCATCACCCCATCCGTTGCCAACGATTCCCACAGCAGAGGCTTTGGCACGCGGGGAATGCGTCCCATCGCAGGTCTCAGCCCCACAATATTGCAGAAGCTAGCGGGCGTTCGGACTGAGCCTCCCATATCACCCCCCTGGGCCAGAAAACTCATTCCCGTGGCAACGGCTACCGCAGAACCGCCGCTGGAATCGCCACAGGTGCGGCTGGGATTGTAGGGATTGACCGTGGTGCCAATCAGGGGATTATGGGTGCCTGTACCAAAACCGAACTCGGGGTACTGGACTTACCGATGATCATTGCGCCTGCTGCCTTCAGCCGTGCAACACAAAGATCATCCCGGTCGGGAACATGATGTTCAAATAATTTGGAACCATAGGTCGTGCGGATGCCAGCGGTAGCGCTTAAATCTTTGATGACCACAGGAATGCCGTGCAGTGGACCCAGGAATTGCCCCTGCTGGAAACATTCATCGGCGGCGATCGCCTCCCGTTCAGCCTGCTCCCGACACAGGGTAATCAATGCGTTAAGCGAAGGGTTGAGAGCGTCAATGCGATCAAAACAGGCGGCGATCGCCTCCACCGCACTTACACTTCCCTCGCGTAAAGCGGCAGCAAGCTGCGTTGCAGAATATTGAAACAGCGGTATTGAAGCGGACATCTTTTTCTGATGATTGAACACGTTAATGGTTCATTGACCACAACTTGATGCATCGGATACAGAATCAGCGACGCATCCACTGTAGATACTGTATACTAATTCCTAACTGTCCGATGATTCTTTCGACAACTTCCTCCAGTATTTTTGACAACATACAGCGCTTTGCAAGCGCGTGTACCTGACGCACTTGCAAAGTGCCGTATACGTGATCGCTTCACTGCTGAGATTTATAGAGTTATGGCGCGTGTTTTAATTGTGGGTGAGTCCTGGATTACTAATGCCACTCACTACAAAGGATTTGACCAGTTCACCAGCACCACCTACGAAAGTGGTGTAGCTCCCCTCAAGCAGGCGATTGAGGCCGCCGGTCATATCGTGCAGTGGATGCCTTCCCATGAAGCACAGGCCAGCTTTCCCCAGCAGATGGAAGGACTGGCCAACGTGGACGTGCTGATTCTCTCGGACGTGGGAGCGAACACCCTGCTGCTCCATCCCGACACCTGGCTTCGCGGCAAACCGACTCCCAACCGCCTGAAACTCATCTGCGACTGGACGGTGAATGGCGGCGCGCTGATCATGTGTGGAGGCTACTATTCCTTTCAGGGAATCAATGGAGCTGCCTTCTACCATCGCACCCCCGTTGAAACTGTTTTGCCCGTTCACATCCTCCCCTACGACGATCGCGTCGAAGTTCCTGAGGGTGGAGAAATTACAGTTCTGGGTGCCAACCACGCCATCATTGCTGGCATAGACCCGGATTGGCAAATTTTACTGGGCTACAACCGCGTTGAAGCTAAACCAGAAGCGACAGTACTGGCCACCATCAACGGCGATCCGCTGCTGGTGATTGGCGAGTTTGGCAAGGGGCGATCGCTTGCATGGACCTCTGATATTGGTCCCCACTGGTGCCCCGAAGTGTTCACCCATTGGTCCGGCTACAACCAGCTCTGGAAGCAGGCCATCGACTGGTTACTGGATCGCTGATCCCGGTTAGCGTCAATTCTATTTTTGATAAAGCATCATTATGTCAATACTGATTCGCAACGCCAGAGTGCTCACGATGGATGATCAGGACACTGAGCATCTTAAAGCAGACATTCTGATTGAAGGAACAAAGATTGTCGCCATTGGGCCAGGTTTAAAGATTCCACCGGATCCAGATCTGCGCGTTATTGAAGCAGAGGGACGTTTAGCCATGCCCGGCATGATTAATGCACATCTACACTCGCCGGGAAATTTCATGAAGGGGGCGCTCGACGGTTCCCCCTTAGAGATTTTCATGCTCTACGAGGTGCCGCCGCTCAGTGATGCCTTACCCTCACCACGGCTGAACTACGCGCGGACGATGCTGGGAGCGATCGAGATGCTCAAGCTGGGAATTACTACTGTCCACGACGATGCCTTTTTCGTGCCCGTGCCCACACCAGAGGCCATCGATGCGATCGCCAAAGCTTACGTGGACAGCGGTATGCGGGCGGCGATCACCCTGGATCAACCAAATGTCGTGGAGTATGACAAGTTCCCATTCCTCAAGTCACTGCTGCCCGATGACGTTCAGCAGCAGATGGAGCAAGCACCCAGGCAGAACGGAGCCGAGTTATTAGAACTCTACGACTATTTGATTCAACGCTGGCATGGCTTCTGTAGTGGGAGAATTCAGGCAGCGCTCTCCTGCTCTGCACCACAGCGGGTCACGGTCGAGTATTTTCAAGCACTGTCTGAATTGAGCAAGCAATTCGATCTGCCGCTGAATGTGCATGTTCTGGAGACGAAATTACAGCGAGTGCTGGGACAGGAAAAATATCGTAAATCCCTGGTGCGCTATATCCACGATCTGGGATTGCTGGATGAGCGAATGCTGATCATTCATGCCATCTGGGTAGACGAGGACGATATGGATTTGATGGCGGCTGCCCAATGTTCTGTCGCCCACAATCCCATCTGCAATCTGAAGCTGGGCAGCGGCATTATGCCATTTCGGCAATTGCGAAATCGAGGCATCAACATCTGTCTGGGAAGCGATGAGGCATGCTCCGATGACTCCCTGAATCTGTGGTCGGTTGCTAAAATGGCGGGTCTTATTCACAACATCACCGACCCCGATTACCGCTCCTGGGTGAAAGCGCCAGAGGTTCTTTGGGCACTACTGCGTGGGGGTGCAAAAGCAATGCGGTTAGACCAAAAGATCGGTGTGCTGGCACCCGGCTACGAAGCCGACCTGATTTTGCTGGACCTCAATACCCTCGCTTTTACTCCGCTGAATGATCTGCGTCGTCAACTGGTCTATTGCGAACAGGGTTCTTCGGTGGTACTAACGATGGTGGCGGGTCAGGTGGTGGTTGAAAATGGCAAAGTGCTAACGGTGGATGAGGAAGCCTTGAAAGCAGAAGTGAGAGAGTTGATGGCCACTTACCAGGCTGACCTGAAACAACTCGACAGTGCAGCAGGGCAGTTAGAGCCTTACTATCAGTCGATGTATTTCCAGGCTGCTGCCACTGATGTTGGCATGCACCGCTGGGCTTATCAACCAACGATATGATCGCTCACACATTGCATTGGCTAATCAGCCATTTAGAGCCTATCCGAAAACTCAACTTCTGGAGGGGGCGACGCTGTAGTGTCATCCCCTCCAGAAGTTGAGTTTTCGTTAATCGGATAGGCACTTACAGGTGCTCTCCACCATGCCAGAACCAATCAACAGACGGACGTACACTCCTTCGCTGCGATCAGATATCGATTCGCAGGCACGTCAAAGTGCAAGCGCAATCCTCCGTTTAGGTAAGTAGAGACTATAGAATATTCGTAATGCCGTCTCTCTGGTGTTTTGATATTTGCACCCTACAAGGAGAGGTCGCTGTCGTCTGCCGGACATTCTCCCAAAAACAAGCTGTTCGCAGTATTGCATCTGCACCAATGTGAGCTATGGCCCTCTGGGGTAAACCACTCGTCGAACTCCTGAATCTCTTTCAACCGTCGCGGGTGCCGACCGGAAAGCCCCAACGGGTGTCGCGATCGCCCGATTGGAAATTAGCCTGGGGAAACCTTGCCGCCATCGCAGAACCGCCAATATGGCAGGACGGCAGGGTTGCGGTTTTGCTTGATTCGGCGCAAAATGTGCTTCCTTCGGAACTGCCCCTGGCAATCAGCCCATCCGGACGGTTTGTTGTCATTGGAGATGCCTGGCTGTATGAACGGGAAATGCTGCTTCAGGGGATAGGAATTGCTCAGCGCGACTGGTATGGCAGCGATTTGCAGATGATTAGCCAACTCTGGGAGCATTGGAGCAAACAAGATCAGGACGATCGCTCTATCTGGCATCGTCTCATCGGGATGTTTGCCTTTGCGGTGTGGGACTGCGATCGGCAAACATTAGCTGTTGGGCGCGACCGGGCAGGCACATTTCCTCTATACACCACCTCAATGGGTGCAGTGCAATGGATTGCACCGAAGCTGCGATCGCTGCTGCCCCATCATTCGGGAAGCGTAGATACGATTGCCCTGCGAGACTATCTCTGCTGTGCCTTTGTGCCAGGAGAACGCACGATGTGGCAGAATGTGCGCGAGGTGCGTCCAGGAACGGTGCTGCATCTACCGCAGGGAACCGTCAAACCCTATTGGACGCTGCAAGAGCAGATTGTCGGCGCAGCAGAGCCAATCGAGTGGCACAGCAACCGACTGCGATCGCTACTGGAGCAAACGGTAAAAGACGCGCTGCCCGTCTCCAATCCGGTGGGCTGTTTCCTTTCCGGCGGTGTCGATTCAAGCTGCGTGGCGGCGCTGGCCCGTCGGTTTCACGCCGCACCCGTCCACACATTTTCGATTCACTTTGGCACAGACTATCCGAACGAGCTGGAATTTTCTGGTCTGGTAGCCCAGCATTGCCAGACCGAACACCACATTCTCGAAATATCGCTCCGGGATCTCTGGCGGTATCTGCCCGAAGCGATGACGTATCTGGATGACCCGATTGGCGATCCGCTGACCGTACCCAATCTGTTGCTGGGGCGACTGGCAAAGCAGTTTGTGAGTGTGGTGCTGAACGGTGAGGGGGGCGATCCCTGCTTTGGTGGACCCAAAAATCAGCCAATGCTGATCCATAGCCTGTATGGTGAGGTGAGTCAGCAGGACGCAATTCAGGCGTATCTTATCAGCTTCCAGAAGTGCGCAGCAGACCTGCCCCAACTGCTAAAGCCAGAAGTCTGGGCGACCGTGCGCGATGTCCCTTATCCATTTGAGCCACTGTTAAACGCCGAGATGAATTACTTAAATCGTTTAATGGCCATTAATATTCAGTTCAAAGGTGCGGATCACATCCTGACAAAGGTCAACAACCTGACGCGGGCTGTGGGACTGGAAGGGCGATCGCCTCTGTTCGATCAGCGCATTGTTGAACTGAGTATGCAGATTCCACCGCAACACAAACTATCCGGTGTGCAGGAAAAAGCTGTGCTGAAACACGCTATTGCGGATCTATTGCCCGATGCCATCGTAAACCGTCCCAAGAGCGGCATGATGGTTCCGGTGCAGATTGGGTTTCAGAAGCAGTGGCAGCATGAGGCGCGATCGCTCCTGCTGAGCCGGAGAGCGGCAATCGCCCCCTACCTGAATCAATCCCTCATCCGCGATTGGCTCGACTTTCGCGGCGACACCTGGCGGCGGTATGGTGTGAAGCTGTGGCTGCTGGCAAGTTTAGAGATCTGGCTACAGGTGAATCAGAAACTTCGCTAACCAAAGCTTTCAGTCGTATAAAAACTACCACCATCACCCACAAAAATCAAACCGCTATCCTGGGTCTCAATTTCCTGACCTGTCGCAATACTGCGGTTCAGGATGTGAATGAGCCGCTGCGGCGTGAATGACTCTAACTCCACAAAATTCCCTGCCTCTAGCCATTGCAGTTCCACCTCTGATACATTCTGTCGCACTCCGGGATCGATTGCGGCGGCAGCCTGGGCAGATGCCTTTGAATTCTGCACAAATAATTCACGCTTAATTGTCAGCACCTGTCGGGGTGACAGTCCGACATCCACAATCACGGTGCTGTTATCGGGGAACCAGCGAACATCTGTCCGTAGTTGATGCACTAGCATGACCCCTTCGGGGCTGCAATCGTGGAAGACGAATACCATTAAATTGGGATTGCGGCGCAACATTCGCATCGCTGTGTCGAATACCGACTGCGGATAGCCGGAGATGCTAAGAATGGCGCAGTTATTCTCAAAGTGAAAGTGGTTCACAATTAACATTTGGGCGATCGCATCACTCTGGCAGACCACCACACGGTCGAAGCTGTAGGCCGTCACGTCAGGAGTGCTGACTGATTGACTGGGGAGGAGTGCCTCCACAGGGGCTGGCAGTAAGTTCGTCACGGAACCATTTGCCCGCTTCCAGTTATCGAGCCAGGTCTGTATCTGGGTGTTTTTAACCGTCATGACATCCGCAACGTCTCGGAGCTGTCGTCGCTGAACGTAGCCGAGCCAGACAGCCGTCAATCCCAAGCCAGCAGCAATAATAAAAATGATAAATGAATCAACCAGAAAGCTATAAATGGGGCCTAGGACTGAAATACAGAGTCCCAGCGCCAGCAGTTGATCCGCGCTTTCTCGACGAAATCGGCGGGCAACGTTTGGGGAGCGACTGCTGGCGAATAAGGTCGCAATCCACACAAGGTTATAGATAATTAACGCCATCGGGAAGGCGATCGCTCCCAAAAAAATAGATAAAAATCCGCCTGCGAGCTTGGGGACTATAATAGATAGAATGAGATACACGAGACAGAACGTCAGCAGCTTCATCGATCTCTTGCGTTTGAGCCGCAAATCGAGGAAATACAGGAGTTGTTTGGGCGTGAAGTGGAGGGTGTTGTTGCTAGAGAGATCGGCAATTGCCCTTGCAAAAAACGCGTCTGTGAACTGGGGATGCCCCATCGTTGTCGGTTCAAACGCGAATGGGTGTTGACAATGCGTACAGCGAAAGTTGTTGCTTTTACGGTCTTGCAATTTGTTATCTCTACCGCATTGAATACATTTCATAGTTCATCTGTTTCTGAAGAAGGTTGACATAGCAGTTCTTAGAGCCTATCCGAAAACCCAAATTCTGGC
>CAZVXA010000286.1:0-3894 GCA_964630955.1 uncultured bacterium
TCGCCCGCGCCACTCGCAAAACTGGGTTTGGAAATTTGCAAAAGTGGGATGCACCACAGTTTTTGGGGAGAGAGCCGCGCGGAGCGCGGCTCTCTCCCCAAAAACTGTGGTTTACCCGAGCGCAAAGCGCTGTAGTAGACAGTTAAAGGATCACCCCCCGATTGGCAATTTGTTGCGCAGAACAGGTTAGCATGGAGAGGATTTATACTCAGGACGACACTGTTCAGTTATGACTTTGACGGCTGGAACTCTCCTGCACCAGGGCAGATACAAGATTCAAACGGTTCTGACTGAGACTGATCAGGGGATTGCTTACCGTGCTTGTGACCTGCACCTGGAGCAGGAGGTCGTCCTGCAAACCCCCAAAATTACCGCAGGAGAAACGAACAGCAGCGAGCCGACTGCTCCCAGTTCCCCATCTACCGTGACCCCCGAATATTTTTTGGGTCGGGTACAACACCTGGTAGACACACAACCGCCACCCCGGTGCTGCGTTCTCAATACCTTCCTGGAGGCAAATCAGCCCTACATCGTGCTGGCGGTTCCGATTGATGAGTGGATGACCGTTCCATCACTCCAGAACTGGTTTTTCCCGACGGCAACGTCTGCACCAGAGCACCCTGCCAAACAGCCGGATAGCCCATTCGAGGTCATCGCTGCCATCCCCGTGACAGACCTGGTTGAATGGCAACCTACCAACCGTCCCGCTGAGCTATCTGCTCAGGACTCCCCGGTGCAAAACGGCAAGGCTGAGCCAGTCCAGACCGCCAGTGAGAGTGTTCATCAGAGTGGTAAAGTTGAGAACGGCAAAGTTGAGAACGGCAAAGTTGGAACCGCTCCTGTCGTCAGTAGTGGGCTACCTGCAACCGATGTGATTCAGGCGATCGCCATCCAGAAAGGCTATTCATCCCCTCCAGCAGCAGTCTCTCATACAAAAACGGTCTCAGTTCTCCAACCGAAGGGGCGAGTTTTGCAAGGCGCAATTTCGAAGAAACTGCGCACGCCCCGATGGATACCGATGGGGCTGGTAGCGACCTCAGTCATCGCGGGTGTTGCGGGAGCTACCTTTGGTTGGACTGTTCGCCACGATAACTCGACTCGAAAACCCACTCAGGCGCTGCTTGACCCGATTCTCAATACCAATCAGGAATTTCCAGTGCTGGAAGGATGGCCTGCTGAGGAGATGGTTCCCCTGCCCGCGCCAGATGTTGCACCGATGGCTCCAGTTACGCCTCGCTACTACGACACACCTGTGCTGCCAAGCAACAGCGACTTTTATCGGCTTCCGGTCGATCCACCCGATCAACCAAAACAGGAGACCAAATCGCTGCCGGACACTACGCTTCCCCCAGCAAATGTGCCTGTAAATCCGGTTGACCCTACCTACGTTGCCCCGATTCCCCCAGCAGATGCTCAACCCATCCTGCCACCTGTCGAACAGCCTCTATCTCCCGTGAATCCGCTCCCTGCTGCACCTGCTCCAGCAGATGCCGTCCCTGCCCCGCTAGCCCCTCCCCCAAAGGCAGTCCCCTCTCCTATCTTGCAATAGGGGCCAAACCAAGTGCCTATCCGAAAACCCAAATGCTGGAGGGCGCAACGCTACAGCGTCGCGCCCTCCAGCATTTGGGTTTTCGTTATTCGGATAGGTACTAAGTACTGGACTTTTGACTATTTTCCCTACCTTGCCGCAAAACGCTCTCGTAGAGAGCATTTTGCGGCAAGGTAGGTTTGAGCGCCAATTTCCCCTGAAACGCCGACTGCATCAGCGTTTCAGGGGAAATTGGCGCAATTTAGTCAAAAGTCCAGTAGGTAAGTAAGTGGAAAAAGTTGCAACCCCAAAAGCTGTTCCGCCCTGAGCGAAGTCGAAGGGCGGAACAGCTTTTGGGGTTGCAAGCTTAATCGCGTCAACCGACTGATTTGCAAACAAAAGCTGAGTTCCATCGAGTCCAGTGATTTGGTAGCAGTATGCTATTTTCATGGCCTTCAGGAAACCACCACAACCCTCCAGAATGACTGCCCACTCGCCGTTTTTGCATGGAACTGCTGATCATGAATCACTTCAATCGCTCATTCGTCCGATTACTGGCATTGACGCTGGCTCTGATTGTGACGCTGCAGTTGCCGGGGGTGGCCCAATTATTTCCATTCTCGAATGCAAGCCCCAGCCCAACCCCATCGCCGATTGATGTGAATGCTCAAACCGCAGATATCGTTCTGGATGGCGACCCTCTGTTACAAATCAAAGTTGGGCTGGGGCCATTCACACCATCTGCCCGCGCTAAAGCGATCAATGCTCGACTGGTGCAGATGGCAGAGGACTTTAACATTCCAGTTGAATCGATACGGGTAGTACCCAAGGGTGAAGACTATCTGGTGGTGGCGGGCAAGGAGACCATTCTGCTGATCTCAACGGTGACAGCCCAGGATGCGGCGGCAGCCAACACGACGGCGACCAACCTGGCCACAAGCGTTGCAGCAAAGATGCAGCAGGCCGTTGCTGATTACCGGGAGGCACGAGGTCCCAGACAAATTGCGATCGGGCTGGGTCAAACCATTCTCACAACGCTCGCATTCCTTGTGCTGCTGACATTGTTCAATCGCTTCTATTCAAAGGCCGTTGATCAGTTTCAGCATTGGGTCAAAACGCACAGTACCAATGTGCAATTGCCGGGACGGATACAGGCCAGTTCCATCGCCCCGTTTATCGCGTTAATTGTGCAGTTGTTTGAGCTGCTGCGCAATGTTCTCAACCTTGTGCTGATTGGTTTCTTCACTTTTCTGGTACTGGGTTTCTTTCCGTGGACAAGACCCCTCAGCCGCAATTTCTGGGGCATCATCAAATCGACGTTTTCAGGTGTTCAACAGGCGATCATTGGCTATCTTCCCAATCTATTTACGCTGATCCTGATTATTTTCATTACCTACGAGGTTCTGGCATTTATCAAGCTCTATTTCAAGGAGGTGGAGCGGGGCAATATCTCAGTTCCCTGGTTGTATCCCGATTGGATCATACCCACCTTCCATCTGGTGCAGTTTTTCATTCTGGCACTGGCTGCGGCGATCGGGCTGCCGTTTCTCCCAGGGTTTAATTCTCCGGCATTCCAGGGAGTCTCCCTGGTGCTGAGTGCGT
The DNA here is from genome assembly GCA_964630955.1 of uncultured bacterium. Classification (GTDB taxonomy): domain Bacteria; phylum Cyanobacteriota; class Cyanobacteriia; order Elainellales; family Elainellaceae; genus CAZVXA01. The sequence continues at coordinate 3,131 of CAZVXA010000286.1, forward strand.
TGTTTACCTTTGGGGCAGCAGGTGCAGTGTCAAATATTGTGGGGGGCGTGATCGCCGTCTATACACGGGGTTTCCTGCTGGGCGACATGGTGCGGGTGGGCGACATGGTGGGCATCGTGGTAGACAAAGACCTGCTGGTGACGCGCATCCGTACTCCCAAAAACGTCCTGATTACCTTCCCCAATTCCACGATTCTCAACAGCAACATTATCAACTACAGTGCGATGGCTCGTAAGTCGGGAGATAACACAGGACTGGTCTTGCACACAACGATTACTCTGGGCTATGACGTTCCCTGGAAGAAAATCTACGAAGCGTTAGAGCAAGCCGCTGCGGTCACGCCCAATATTCTGCAAGACCCACCCCCTTTTGTGCTGCAAACCAGCCTGAATGACTTTAATGTTGCCTATGAATTGAATGCGTTCACCGATCGCCCCGACCTCATGCCTGTCACCTATTCCCTGATGCACCAGAATATTCAGGACAAATGCAACGAAGTGGGAATTGAAATTCTCTCACCCAACTACTTCGCTGTGCGCGATGGCAACCACAGTACAATCCCCGAAACCTATCTACCGGAGGACTACACTTCGCCGGGATTTCGGGTTGACCCAACTGCTGCGCAGAAGAATGGTGAGTCACCCGATTCTAAATCGTAAACCTGGAAGCGCTCCCGCAATGCGGGAGCGCTTCGGCTTTGAGTAATTCGACGTGGAAAAGTCGAGACCCCAGAGGCAGTTACCCCCCCAGCGCGGGCGGCACAC
>CAZVXA010000286.1:3904-7505 GCA_964630955.1 uncultured bacterium
CGGGTTTGGGGGGTTCCCCCACCTGCGGCGAATACGATGGGTTCTACCCCCTATTAAACATCTCAACCCGGGCCGCGCCCCGGCTTGGGGGCCCCGCTTCCAGGTTCTTCAATTGCTACGACTCTGCGTAAGCATCCATCGGCAGGCAGGAGCACACCAGATTTCGATCGCCATAGGCATTGTCAATCCGGCCCACCGAGGCCCAGAATTTGTGCTCACGGGTCCAGGGGGTAGGGTAGACGGCGCGATCGCGCGGGTAGGGGTGCGTCCAATCAGCGGTGGCGATCGCAGCAGCAGTGTGGGGCGCGTTCTTCAGCAGATTATTCTTCAGGTCGGCCTTGCCCTCTTCGATCTCGCGAATTTCTTCGCGGATGGCGATCATTGCGTCGCAGAAGCGATCCAGTTCTTCCTTCGATTCGCTTTCGGTGGGTTCCACCATGATCGTTCCCGCCACAGGCCAGGAGACGGTGGGCGGGTGGAAGCCATAGTCGATCAGCCGCTTGGCGATGTCGTCCACCTCAATACCAACGGATTTCTTGAACTGGCGCAGGTCTAGAATGCACTCGTGCGCCACCAGTCCCGTCTGTCCTTTGTACAGCACGGGGTAGTGTCCTTCTAACCGCTTAGCAATGTAGTTGGCGTTGAGAATTGCAACCTGGGTGGCACGGGTTAGCCCCTCGCTACCCATCAGTCGAATGTAGACCCAGGAAATCGGCAAAATGCTGCTGCTGCCCCAGGGAGCTGCTGACACCGCACCGATACTCTCTTTTCCACCCATCTTGACGACGGAGTGACCCGGCAGGAAGGGCACCAGATGAGCTGCCACCCCGATCGGCCCCATGCCGGGACCACCGCCACCGTGGGGAATGCAGAAGGTCTTGTGCAGGTTGAGGTGGCACACGTCTGCGCCGAAGTCTCCGGGACGACATAGACCGACTTGGGCGTTCATATTGGCCCCGTCCATGTAGACCTGGCCACCGTTGGCGTGGATAATGTCGCAGATCTCCCGAATCCCCTCCTCAAATACACCGTGGGTAGAGGGGTAGGTGACCATCAGGGCAGAAAGGTTGTCCCGGTGCTGCTCGGCCTTTGCCTTCAGATCGGCGATATCAATATTGCCTTCGCTGTCACAGACTACGGGCACCACCTTCATTCCGGCCATCACCGCGCTGGCGGGGTTGGTGCCGTGGGCAGATTCCGGGATGAGACAGAGATGGCGATGGCGATCGCCCCGACTCTCGTGGTACTGCCGGATCACTAGCAGACCCGTGTATTCACCCTGGGACCCTGCATTGGGCTGAAGCGAAATTCCGGCAAAGCCAGTGATCTCAGAAAGCACCTGCTCCAGTTGACGGAACAGGGTTTGGTAGCCTTTGGCCTGGTTGAGTGGAGCAAAGGGGTGAATCTGGCCGAACTCTGGCCAGGTAACGGGCACCATCTCCGAGGTGGCGTTCAGCTTCATGGTGCAGGAGCCAAGGGGAATCATGGCCGTTGCCAAAGACAGATCCTTCTGCTGGAGCTGATACATATAGCGCAGCAGTTCTGTCTCCGAGTGGTAGCGGTTAAAGACGGGATGTTCCAGATACGAGGAGGTGCGCTGGAGAGTGGCGGGAACCACTGCACGAGGTGCGGTGAATGCCTGTGGCATTGCTCCGCCAAACACCGTTAACAAATCTGCCACGTCCTTCAGGGTGGTGGTTTCATCTAGCGAAACCCCCAGCGTCTGGGCATCGATCTGGCGCAGGTTGATTTGCTGAGCGAGCGATCGCTTCAGAATCTCCCCAGTCTTCTCCCCCACCTGAACTCGCAGTGTGTCAAAGAAGGGTGCTTCTCCTAACGGGTAGCCCAATTTCTCCAGACCCTCAGCCAGAACTCCCGTAAGCTGATGCACGCGAGTCGCAATCCGGTTCAGCCCTTGAGGCCCGTGATAGACCGCATACATCCCCGCCATGATTGCCAGTAGCACCTGCGCCGTACAGATATTGCTGGTGGCCTTGTCGCGACGAATATGCTGTTCCCGAGTTTGCAGCGCCAGACGCAGGGCGGGATTGCCTGCGTTGTCCTTGGAAACACCCACCAGACGACCGGGGAGCTGGCGCTTGAACTCCTCACGGGTCGCAAAGTAAGCGGCATGGGGACCACCGTAGCCGAGGGGGACACCAAATCGCTGAGTGTTGCCTATCGCGATGTCTGCCCCAAATTCTGAGGGGGGCTTCAGCAGGGTGAGGCTGAGCAGGTCGGCAGCGACCGTGACCAGGGCATTAGCGGCGTGAGCGCGGGTGATGAAGTCACTGTAGTCGTAGATGGCTCCGTCTGTAGCGGGATATTGGAGCAGCACACCAAAGACGGGAGACTCAAAGTTGAAGGTGCGGTGATCGCCTACGATTACTTCAATGCCCAGTGGAATCGCGCGGGTCTTGACTACCTCAATCGTCTGCGGGTGGCAGGCATCAGACACCCAGAAGGTTTTGGAGCTACCCTTATACTGGCCATAGCTGAGGTGCATGGCTTCCGCCGCTGCTGTACCTTCGTCCAGCAGGGAAGCGTTGGCGATCGCCATCCCCGTCAAATCCATTACCATTGTCTGGAAGTTCAGCAATGCTTCCAGTCGCCCCTGAGCGATTTCTGGCTGATAAGGGGTGTACTGTGTGTACCAGCCGGGGTTCTCCAGAATGTTGCGCTGGATCACCGGGGGGGTGATGCAGTTGGAGTAGCCCATGCCGATGAAGGAGCGGAAAATCTGGTTCTGGCAGGCGATCGCCCGCAGTTCCTTCAGTAGCTCGTACTCACTGGTTGCCGCTCCAGTCTGGAGTGGCTGCTGCAACCGGATGGCACCCGGCACCGCCTGGTCGATTAATTCCTTTAATGACCCAAATCCCAGCAGCTTCAACATCTGCTCCACTGCCGCTGCATCTGGCCCAATATGCCTCTGCTCAAACGCATCCACGGGGGTCAACCAGTCTGGTTCTGCCGGAAGGGCAGCAGTCTTGTTGGCAGCGGTGGTGCCATTTTCAGAAGCAGAGTGGGTGACCGAATGAACGTTGGAATTGTCAGTCGCGCTCAGGTCGGCGGGGTTGTGATAAACAACAGAGAACTCAGACGGCATACAGGTTTAGGGTTGGGAGAATGGGCATAAAGCAGACCTCTCTGACCATTCTGCAACACTTTGCAATATTTCTGTAGGGTCGAAAATTGGAAGACACAGAGTCTTTATACTTTTCCAAAAGGCTATTCCCTCGTGTCTACCTTCTACCTGGAAATGCTCTCCGGAGGCTTTGCCTTTTGCTGAGTCTGTTCTCTCGTCCCCAGGCTCTTCCTGGAGATGGACTTTGGGAGGCTCTGCCTCCTGCTTGGAGTTGGAGGCGGAGCCTCCAGTCAGCGTTACTGGCCAGAGGCCAGTAACGAGAGTAATCCTCTTTGGGACGGCTATAATCGGCTCAAGCTGTCAGTTCCTGGAACCACAGAGGTTCAAAGTGCTGACTGGATTCAAACTCGCCAACCTATTGACACTTTTTGTAAGTATGTTGCAGAGTGACCCTGATTTTGTTGAACAAACTTCGTCGCACTCCCCATCCTCGCGTTAGCAGGGTGGGGTCAAGAC
>CAZVXA010000287.1:0-2627 GCA_964630955.1 uncultured bacterium
ATGGCGATCGCCTCTACGGTCTACCCAAGGACTACTCCACCCTGGCCCTGTTCTACAACCAAAAAGCCTTTGCTGCTGCCGGAATCGATCGTCCCCCCGCCACCTGGGAAGAACTGCTGGAATACTCGAAGCGACTCACCATCGATCGCAATGGGGACGGCAGACCCGAACAGTATGGCCTGGGCTTCACCGCTGACCTGGCGCGATTGGTGTACGTGATTCAGGCTTACGGCGGTCAGGTGCTGGATAACCAGGGGAACGCCGCCTTTGCCTCAGAAGCCGCGCTCAAGGGACTCGATCGGGTGATTCAGCAGTATCGTCAGGACCGCACCGCTGCCCTTCCCACCGATGTTGGCAGCAGTTCCGGGAGCGACATTTTCGGCAGAGGTCGCGCCGCAATGGTGATCGAGGGCAACTGGGCCATTCCCTATCTGAAGGACACCTTCCCCGACATCGATTTCGCCACCGCAGAGGTGCCCCGCATCAACGATCGCCCCGGCACGATGGTGTTTACAGTCGCCTACGTGATGAATCCCCAGACAAAGCATAAGCGCGAAGCCTGGGAGCTGATTGCTTACCTTACGGGCAAAGAGGGGATGAAGCAGTGGACCAGTACAGGATTTGCCCTGCCGACTCGCCAGTCCGTGGCCCAGGCGCTGAAGTTTGACCAGGATCCGCTGCGATCGCCCCTGATTGCAGGCACCGACTACGCAACCCCCTGGCAGATTGGCCTGTATCCTGCTGCGGTGATGAACAACTTCAACAACCAGTTCACCAGTGCCCTGTTAGGAGAACAACCGCTGGTGCAGGCGATGCAGCGAGCGCAGACCGAAGCGAATGAGCAAATTCAGGCGGCAAAGTGAGTGGCACAGGTGAGCTGCATATGGCGACTCCGTCGCCATATGCAGCTCACCTGTGCAGAATCAGCAGGTTCAGAAATTTTTTTAGGTTTTCCGAAATCTTGTTTGACTGGGTTGTATTCACTGGCGGCTTGTCTGCACCAGAAAAGGGCTGTATCCAGAAATTAATCCAGGAAAAGTGTAGACAACTCAATGCTACAAGTGTAGTATATAAACTATTAGTCTTTTTGTAATCACCGCCTCCCATGAAACGGATTCTCTCAACCCTACTCAGCGTCCAGGTGCGACCCCAGCATTGGTGGGTCAGACCAATGGTGCTGTTTGCATTTGAGGGAATCTATCTGTTTGTCAATCGGGCATCCGGTTGTGCCTCGATTCTCGAAGGTATTCGCATTACGTTCGCCGGATTGGTGAATCCGGATCAACTCATACAGAGCGGGAGGTGCAGGGCAACCTGACACCAACATAGGGAAAAGCATACCCACTTCCCCAACCCCCGCTCCTGGATCTCAGAAGCGGGGGTTGTTGTTTTGGCGCATTGACTCAGCAAACTCCAGGTCGCTGGACTCATAAGGAGAGACCAAGCATGTTGAAGCTGAACTACACCGAAGTTGGATTGTACATGGAGCGGGTGGTAACCTCTCTGGAACTGCTGATTGCCCAGCGAGTCGTTCTGGCTATGCGGTTGGGGCAAACCCTGCACGTTGAACCGGGCTGTGCTTCTTTCCTGCTGCCTGCTGACCTCCCCGAACTGGCTCACCTGGAACTGTCTCTGAGTCAGGAGCAGGGCTGTTCTGTAACCGTTATCCCTGTCGATAGCGAGTATGTCGAGGTCAGCCTGACGGGGAGTTGGATCGCAGACAGCGATGAGGCTCAGGAAGGGATGTTTCTGACCCTGCTGGGCGATCGCTCGGAGTTCTACATCTACAAGCTGTGGCAAATGAGCGAGAGCTACATCTCATCTCTGGCGTAGGCCCCAGGATTAAGAGTGGCGTGGTGCTCAGCACCGCCCCACTCCTTGTGTTCCTCGTCCCCTGGCTCTGCCGGGGGATGCTCGGCTGGAGGCTCTGCCTCCTACTGTAAGCAGGAGGCAGAGCCTCCAAAGGGCATTACTGGCCGGAGGCCAGTAACGAGGATAATGAACGATGAAATGAGCCGGGAGTGGCACGGTGCGCAGCACCGTGCCACTCCTTATCAGGAGAGCGATCGCCCCCTTACTCCCAGGTTGAAACAATCCGCAGTGGATCGGGAATCGAGTTGTTGGCGGGAAATTCCAGCAGCGTTTCTCGGACACCCAGATAACCCGACTCAGCAAAGGACATCAGGAGTCGTTGCAGGGCCACCCACACCTCCATGTCGTATTCCCAATCCCGGTCGTAGGGAGAATGGGCGGCGATCGCCCTCAACGCCCAGAAATAGTTATTTCGTACCATTGAGCCTTTCTTCTTGAACTCCGGCACATCATCTTTGTGCAGGTAAAGAATTTCGTCCTCAACTCTGGCTCTCATGGCGATCGATCAGTTCATCTGTTCTATCCTACAACAGATGATTACGATTCTGGCAAATCGCCAAACTGCTGACGATATCGAGCGAGTAGTGCCTCTGCTGACTCGGCTCGCTGCCGCTCTTCTTCTGCTCGCTGTTGTTCGGCCTCGGCTCGCTGCCGCTCTTCTTCTGCTCGCTGTTGTTCGGCCTCGGCTCGCTGCCGCTCCTCTTCTGCTCGCTGTTGTTCGGCCTCGGCTCGCTGCCGCTCCTCTTCTGCTCGCT
>CAZVXA010000287.1:2727-5393 GCA_964630955.1 uncultured bacterium
CTCGCTGTTGTTCGGCCTCGGCTCGCTGCCGCTCCTCTTCTGCTCGCTGTTGTTCAATTTCAACCACTTCACGCGGTATATTGACCAGTTCGCCTTCCGGGGTGAAGAACCGCAGTTGACTGTCTTGAATCCCTAGAAAGAGTTTGAGTTGTTCGCTCCAAAGCCAGCCCCGTTCATCAGGCAGCAGCTCCTGGTATCTGCCATCCACAAGATGAAAGCCTCTAAATTCGAGAGATTGCGGATCAAACCAGAAGTAGTCGGGTGTGCGGAAGGTGTCCTGGTAAATCTGCTTCTTCTCGCCCCGATCAACTTTTGCAGTAGAGCCTGACAGCAGTTCAATAATCACGTTGGGATACTTGCCGCCCTCTTCCCAGACCACCCAGCTTTTGCGAGGTTTGGGGTTGGCTCCTAAGACCACAAAAAAATCAGGCCCACGAAAGTCCTGGGACTTGAGCTGGTTCTGGTTGTAGTAAATGGTGAGGTTTCCAAAGGCGTAGTAGTCTGTCTTTGGAGATGGGCCATCCGTGCGCCAGAGCCACTCCAGCGCCTGAATCAACAGCAAAATTTGGCGAAGATGTAGTTCTGATTCCAATGGCGGTTCGTCGCTCCAGAGATCACCGGGAGGAAAGACAATATCCTCCGATTCGAGATCGGCTTCAAGTAGTTGCATTTCCAGGTCTTTGGCAACAGACATGGCAGGCAGTGTGCAGGAGTAGTTTTAGTCTAGCGGATGGGATTCGCTATAGCACTCGCCCCGAAGCACCTCTTTTCAGGAACTGGCCAGAACCGGGAGTGCCGTGGAAGCGATCGCCCTCCACAATCAGATTGCCGCGCAGAAATACCTTTTCCACCTTGCCCGTGACCTGTTTCCCCTCATAGAGCGAGTAGTCAGCGTTGGAGTGGTGGGTACTGGCGCTGAGGGAGTGCGTTTTGTTGGGGTCGAAGATGACCAGGTCGGCATCGCTGCCCACGGCGATCGTGCCTTTCCTGGGAAACATGCCAAACATCTTGGCGGGCGCGGTGGAGGTGAGCTGGACAAAGCGGTTCAGCGTCAGTCGTCCCGTATTCACACCCCCGTCAAACAGCAGGTGCAGGCGAAACTCCACACCAGGGGCACCATTGGGGATGCGCTCAAAGTTGTCGCGGCCCATCTGTTTGGATTTATTCAGGCCGAAGGGTTGCTCTTTGAAGCAGAAGGGGCAGTGGTCAGTGGAAACAATTTGCAGATCGTCAAATCGCAGGCCGCGCCACAGGGCGTGCTGACATTTGTGCGTGCGCAGGGGTGGCGTCATCACGTACTTGGCGGCTTCAAAGTCGGGGCGATCGTACTCCTCATCGGTCAGGAACAGGTAGTGGGGGCAGGTTTCGGCAAAAGCAGGAATGCCGCGATCGCGTGCCTCTACGACGGATTGCAGCGCCTCCTCTGCGGACAGGTGAACGAAGTACACGGGCATTTCTGCCAGCTCCGCCAGACGAATACCCCGGTGGGTGGCTTCGCCTTCCATAATGCTGGGCCGGGTCAGCATGTGATATTTGGGGGAGGTGTTTCCCTGTGCCAGTGCTTCTTCAATCAAAACCTGAATCACGCCACCGTTCTCAGCGTGCAGGTTGATCATACCGCCGTGGTGACCCACCTTGCGCATGGTTCGGAAGATATCTGCATCATCCACCATGAGTACGCCGGGGTAGGCCATGAACATCTTGAAGCTGGACACCCCATCACGGTTCACCAGATCCGGTAGTTCCGTTAAATTCTCTGGAGTGATATGGGTGAGAATGATGTGAAAGCTGTAGTCGATACAACACTGCGATTCTGCGGATGCTAACCGTGCATCCAATGCCTGCTTGGGGGTCTGTCCCTGTCGCTGAAGGGCAAAGTCCATAATGGTTGTCGTACCACCAAAGGCTGCCGATCGCGTTCCAGTTTCAAAGGTATCAACGGTCTGTGCTTCTCCCAGGTCAAATTCCATGTGGGTGTGAACATCAATGCCGCCGGGAAACACCAGCATCCCACTGGCATCATGGACGGGCATTCCATCGGCGGGAATATCACGGGCGATCGCCTCTACCTGCCCATTCCTCACGAGAACATCCGCAACATAATCATCCACCGCCGTAATAATCCGCCCACCCTTGATCAGAACCTCGGACATAACTCGTTCCCCAGAAAAAGCATTGCAATGAATAGAGTCACTGCTTCTGAGGGAACGGTACTATGAATCGATTGAGGAGCGCAGGGACAACTGGGAGTTCTCTAAAAATCTCTACTTTTTGAAATGGAATGAGGAAATTAGCAATTAATGTTTGTGAATGAAGTCCCCTGGTCGGACGAATTCGTAGTGTCAGATACAGAAGGAGTTCCCTGAGCGGCATCCTACAGCGCGTTGCGCTGAATTAAAACCAGATTTTTATATGGAAGCCGCACGATGTGCGGCTTCCATACAAAAATCTGTAGGCTATTTAAGTGAAACCTGCTGTAAGGATTTCCCTGAGCGGAGTTGAAGGGAACGGCCCATCACAAACGAACTTCCCTAAGGCTGGCTTCGACTCCGCTCAGCCAACGACCTGGCCTTTAAAACCCATCAGAGGAAGTGGCGCGGCGCGGTGGGCAGCGCCACCACAACAGATTGGTTTTAATAATAAACAAGACAGCCAAAAGCAAAAAA
>CAZVXA010000287.1:5403-7481 GCA_964630955.1 uncultured bacterium
ATCTGGTGGCCTTAGACCCAGACCACCAAACGACGTGCAATTAAAAACCAATCAGTTTTTGGGTCGCTGCCTTTGGCGCCGCGCCACTTCCTCTGATGGGTTTTAATCTTAAACCTGCAGGCCAATCGCAAACTTACCCGATAACCGATCGCCCTCCTGAGCGACCTGCACGATTAACTGCTCCCCACCCACCTGAAAAATCCTGTCATTGTTATTCCTTGTGCTGCGCTGTCCTCGACTGGCGTAGGGAGCCTGCTGGAAGATTCGATCGGTGAAGGTGTCGTCAAAGTAGAGCTGGGAGGTGAATTCATATCCGCTCTGAGATCCAGCATCCGTGCGAATCTTGAAATGGATGTGAACCGTTCTACCGGGGTACCAGCCGGGGTAAATGGTGGTGAACTGGACCACGCCATTCGCATTGGTTACCTGGGAACCGCGCAGGAACTTCTTACCCTGAGTGTTAAAACGGCGATCATTGACATCAGAGTAAATGCCTTCTGCATCACAGTGCCAGACATCCACCAGTGCCCCTTGCAGCGGCGTACATTGGCCATTGCTAATCTGTGTCACCTGGAAGGCTAGCTGTAAAGGAACGCCCGCCCTAACAGAACCATCAGCCGGATCAGAACGAATATCAGAACGGTTCAAATCCTCATCAACAAAATAAGGGCCTTCGGTTTGTTGAGGACGCACGACACAGGTGGGAGATTGGGCGATCGCCCCTTCTGAAGATACTGGGGTAGATGTTGCTGTTGATGATCGCTGAGATATCTGAGGGGATGTCGTGCTGGACTCAGTCGCATCCGATGGATTACGCAGACAGCCCACCAGTGTGACCGCAGTAGTCGCTCCAAGAAAGCTCAACAGTTCACGGCGAGTACGGATTGCCAGGGGCCTTTTGACTCGGTGTTGGTTCATAACGGATGTGAGGATGCAGCAAAGCGCGGCGGTTTTGTGGAATACGTTCAATTGTAGTGGTCTGACTGGGTGGGCAAGATGTCCACCCCACAATGCAACTGCCAGTTTAGTCGTATCGAGCCACTCCTGCGAGCTTCAACTCTGGGGAGAAGGGCGGCGCGATCGCTGTAGCTATAGCGGTTCCCACTGTTATGAGGGACAGGGGGTTTGGGGGCGAAGCCCCCAAGCAGGGGCACTGCCCCTGCACCCTGTACTTCATCCACATGAGAAACGCTATCAACCTTCATGGCGGTGTTCTACTGATTCGTCGGCTGTTGATTCGAGCGCTGATTCAGGCGTTGATTTGGCCGTTGACCATTGGCAGGACGAGGTGGAATCCCCAGCGCATCAATCATTTGCTGTTCTGTCACCCCCAGTCTGGCAGCGGCTCCCGCAATATCCAGGCGGGGGCGCATACGACGCGCACCTTCGGCAGGCATTCCCAGCGCCGTTCTCAGTTGTGCTTCTGTCACCCCTAACTGGGATGCCACCTGTTGCAGGTTGGGACGGGTGCGGGGACGAGTCGGCTGTCCTGTTTGGGGATCAACCGTGATGCCCAGCGCCTGTCGCAGCCGTTCTTCCGAGACATTTAGTTGCGCTGCAGCCTGTTGTAGATTGGAACGGCGGCGCTCCCCCTGATTGGGCCGACCTTCGTTTGCTGGAGTCTGGGCCGGAAGTCCCAACGCCTGTCGCAGGTTTGCCTCGGTCGTTCCCAATCTTGCAGCAGCAGCAGCAAAGTCAATGCGGCGGTGCTGTCTCCCCCCTCGACGCTGGCGGGGACCATCCTGTCCCTGGTCAGGTTGCTGAGCCTGGGCGATCGCAGCCCCCACCGAAGCCTGCCCAGTCCCACTCGTCAAAGCATTTGCCACGCCACCCATCGAGCTAACCAGCAGCACCGAAGCCACAGGAATAACCCACAGTCGAGAATTTGCCATAGATAAATTTCCTTGATGAATCATAAGCGGAGTAACCTACAGCTTCTATTCACCGCAACGTTCATGATCAAACGCCCTTCCCTTAAATGACAGTTTTGTAATCTTTAGGATCGCGAATTAAATAAAACCGTATTTTTTTTGAGAGAGGGGGGGGGGGGGCGCGCCCCCCCCAAAAAAAAAAAAAAA
>CAZVXA010000288.1:0-7449 GCA_964630955.1 uncultured bacterium
CGGTGTGAACTTGTGGTCATTCCCGGTTAACGCCGATCTCCTCTCGTATTTGAGGGATTTCTTGCAGGTGGCGATTGAGATCCCTCTTTCCTTATATTCCTCACGCGGACTCATGCAGTGTCTATGCTGTTCTGGAAAGCTACTTCGACATGCTGGTCAGGGCGGGCTGTACTGGTACTGCCCTCATTGCCGGCAGTCCATGCCTTCTTCTGAAAATGCAGAATTTCCCTCCTGCGGTAAGGAAGATGGAAGCGATCGCCCTAAGCGACCCAGGCACTACTGGTTTTATATCCTGGTAAAGCCTGAACTGCCAGAAATCGCCTAATGATGATCAAGTGTTCTCCCCAGGAGCACTTCGTTGAGCGCCAAGGATACGATTTGACGGTTGATCGACAACTATTTGACGAAATTTGAGTAACACAATCTATGGCAAAGATCGGTTTGTTTTACGGAACACAGACGGGTAACACTCAAACTGCTGCGGAGCAGATTCAAAAAGAAATGGGTGGAGCTGGAGTTGTTGAGTTGATTGATATTGCAAATGCAGAGTCGGGTGACTTTGAATCCTATGACTGCATTATTGTGGGTTGCCCGACCTGGAACATTGGGGAACTTCAGGCAGATTGGGAAGGTTTCTACGATGAACTGGATGCGATCGCCTTTCAGGGTAAGAAGGTTGCCTATTTTGGGGCAGGTGACCAGGTGGGCTACGCTGACAATTTTCAGGATGCAATGGGCATTTTAGAGGAGAAAATTTCCTCGTTGGGGGGCACGACAGTCGGTTACTGGTCCGCAGACGGGTATGACTTTAGTGAATCGAAGGCCATTCGGAACGGCAAATTTGTGGGACTGGCCATTGACGAAGATAACCAATCTGATCTAACTGATAGCCGGATTAAAGCCTGGGTCGCCCAGCTCAAGAGTGAATTCGGCATCTAGGTCGCGGCTGTTTGAGGGCTATCTTTTCCATCGCCCTCAAACACAAATCTGGTGATTTACAGGAAAACTCCCAATGCAACAATTGTCTGAAGTTCTGTGGTTGTGTGGAAGTGCAGCTCTCAAGGAGTTTGACTATCCCCTGATGAAGCGTTTATCGCAACATCTGGTCATCGCACAATGGGAATATTGCCAAACTCAAGATGAACCCCTGTCCCTGGAAGGTGCATTGGAGTTACTGCAAGATTACCTGAAAGGCCATTGTTCTGTTCATCTGATTGGACATGGCATCAGTGGACTTCTGGCCCTGCTCTACGCCCGCCGCCATCCGGAGCAAGTCAAATCACTGACGCTCCTCTCGGTGGGGGTGTATCCAGCCGCTGATTGGCAAGCACACTACTACGCTCAGCTACAGATTCTTCCCTGCACGCGTGAAATGCTGCTGATGCAGACGGTTTACAATCTTTTCGGTCGCCAGTGTCAGTCGATGCGGCGCAGACTGATGCAGATGTTGGACACGGATCTGCGAACCTCTCTGTCGCCCCACACTCTGTACCAACGCACCAGCTTCCTTCCGGGTGGCGTATCTGTGCCTCTACTGATTTGTGGGAGTCAGGATGATGTGGTGGTTGACCCCTACCTGCAACAGGGGTGGTGGCCCTGGATGAAGGACGGCGATCGCCTCTGGCAAAGCGCTCAGGGAGGGCATTTCTTCCACTACTTTTATCCTCAACAGGTGGGTGAGCAAATTCTCGCATTCTGGCAGGCGACTCAGCCAGTCGAAGTGGCAGAAAGCTATACGCTCACAATCTGAACTGGGTAGTACAGCACTTTTAAACGCGTGAGGTACAAAGTTTTTGTTGAGAGCCACGTGGAGCATGGCTCTCAACAAAAACTTTGGTTCGATCCCAGTGCAAAGCGCTGTATGCAGAATTTGGTTGAAACACGTCATTTTTTCAGCGATCGCGTTCACTTTAACAGAGATGGAAAAAAGTCTGAGGGAGCTGCAAAACTTTCGCCTGGGAGGGATTTCCCATCATTTCGCGGTTGGGTGCCTGCTCCTGAGTGGGTTGTTGCTGACTGTGGCAGTTTCCCTGACCAACGGTTCCGTTCCATTGACCATTCCAGAGGTGTTTGGTGCATTGCTGGGGCGGGGCACCGATGTTCAGGAAACGATTGTCTGGGATTTGCGACTCCCGCGAACCATTGCTGCTTTGACGGTAGGGGCGGCGCTGGGCATGGCCGGTACGCTGCTACAGGGAATGTTGCGCAACGATCTCGCAGAGCCTTATTTATTAGGGATTTCCGCTGGATCGGGCTTGCTGGTTGTGGCGATTCTAACGCTGGGCTGGGTGCAGTTCTGGGTGCCTTTAGCAGCATGGTCAGGCGCGGCATTGACTGCGTTGCTGGTGTTTGCGATCGCCTGGACACCGCGAGGAATTGTCGTGGAACGGCTGATTCTGGGCGGAGTGGCCGTCAGCGCCCTATTTGGCTCTGTACAGGCGATGTTGCTGCTGCTGGCGGATGATGGCCGTATTCAGTTGGCGCTGAATTGGTTGATTGGTGGCCTGAATGGGCGGGGGTGGACAGAGGTAACGATGGCAGGTCCCTACATTGGGGTTGCATTACTACTCGGCTGTCTGCTGGCTCGATCCCTCAATCTTTTGAGTTTGGGGGACGAGCTGGCGATGAGCCTGGGCATCTCTCTGGGGCGATCGCGCCTCTTGATTGGTGCCTGTGCCACGCTGCTGGCGGCGGGGGCTGTCAGCATGAGTGGCCTGATTGGGTTTGTTGGATTAATGGTGCCTCACGGTGTGCGGTTACTGGTGGGCACTGACTACCGCTGGGTGTTACCACTGTCTGCGATCGCAGGGGCGCTAGTCCTTAATTTTGCGGATTTGATTGCTCGTCTGGGTGCAGTGGAGTTACCCACCGGGGTCGTCACCGCGCTGATGGGATCGCCGCTGCTGATCTGGCTGCTGTATCGACGGCAAAGACATGAGGGAAGGAGGGCTTAAAAGTTCAAATAATCATGGACACACAATATGAGGAACTAAATGTAGAACAGGTGACAGGCGGATATTCATCGCTTCCAGTGATCCAGAATTTGAATCTAGATCTAAAAAAAGGTGAATGGATTAGTTTGATTGGTGCGAATGGTTCTGGCAAATCAACGGCATTGAAGTTAATTAGCCGTTTTCTTGTCCCTCACAAAGGTGCCATTTATCTGGAGGGAAAAGCCATTCACACCCAGCCCCCGCACCAGGTGGCCCAGAAATTGGCACTCTTACCCCAACAAAACCGGGTGCCCGCAGGTCTAACGGTGTGGCAGTTGGTTAGCCTGGGGCGATCGCCCCATCAACCCTGGTGGCAGTGGGAGATGACCGCTGCTGACCGGGAAAAGGTGGACGCTGCAATCGCCGAAACGGAATTGACCTTGTTCCGCGATCGCCCTGTGGAAGCCCTCTCTGGCGGTGAGCGGCAGCGGGCATTTTTGGCGCTGGCGCTGGCTCAAGATCCCAGAGTACTGCTGCTGGATGAACCCACCACTTACCTGGATGTTCACTACCAGCTTCATTTGCTGGAGTTGCTCAAGCGTCTGAACCGCAATGGGTTGTCCGTGATTACGGTGCTGCATGATATTAATCTGGCGGCACGGTATAGCGATCGCATCGCCCTTCTGCGACAGGGAAGGTTATGGGCCGTAGGCTCTCCCCGGACGGTGCTGACGCCGGATCATCTGGCGGAAGTCTTTCAAGTGGAAGTTGCGGTGTTAGAGACTCCCGTTGGCATTCAGATCTGTCCACTCACGTTTTGCGAAGCGCTGTCTCAGGTCCCGTCTGATGCTGTTTCTTGATGAGGCTACCCATGCAGGATGCGTTAGCGACAGCGTTTGACATCATGCAAGCTTCACGAAATTGGTTATTCATCTTCTCATTCTTAAATTATGAAATTCAGTCTTTTGTGGTGTGTGTTGAGTGTATTTTCGTCGTTGATGTTTGTGTCAACGGCTAGTGCAGAGCATTTAGAGGAAGAGGCGATCGCCTCTGTATCCCTTCAGAGTTCAAAGCAGGTTGTTCCCCCATCGAGTACAGATGCTGCTCCGGGGAAACTACAGCAAGCCTTCCCCTCTGCCAGGTCTGGCATAGTCTCAGAATCCTATACCTCAGAAGCAACTCAACCTCGACCGATCGCACAATCGCTCCAGCAGGTAGAACAGCCCCACACTTCTGCCCATTGGCTGGCGCAGAGCGCAGACCCGACACCTGCTGATAATCCAGCACAGGCAGAAACGACAGAACCGGACTCAGAGGATGTGGAGCGGATTCGGATTACTGTGACAGGTACACGGAATCCTGATGAAGTTGAGGATTCTCCGGCAAACGTAACTGTGATTGACCTGGATGAGATTAATCGAACGCTGGTGCGCAATATTCGAGATCTGGTGCGATACGAGCCGGGGGTTGTGGTGCGGAATAACTCCCGGTATGGATTGCAGGATTTCAACATTCGTGGTCTGGATGGCAATCGTGTTCTGCTTCAAGTCGATGGCATTCGTCTGCCCACACGGTTTGAGTTTGGCCCCTTTGCCCTGGGGCGAGATTATGTAGATACCGATATCCTCAGTGCCGTGGAGATTATTCGAGGACCGGCCTCGGCGCTTTATGGGAGCGATGCCCTGGCGGGGGTAGTGAGCTTCTTTAGTCTGGACCCCGAAGCCCTGCTGGACGATGCAGAGGAGAATCAGATTGTCCTGGCTCGGCTCAACTACGATTCTGAAAACGCGGGCTTTAGTGGAACAGGTCTCTACGTCACTCGCCTGGGTGATCTGGATTTGCTGCTGGGGTATACCCGACGTAACCGCAGCGAGGTTCGTGTGGCAGGCGATGACACATTTGTTGATCCAGAGGAAAGCACCCGTAATAACTTCCTGGGTTCGCTGGTATACCGTATCAATGACACTAATTCGCTGCGATTGACGGGTGAGATTTTTGATACAGATACCAGCATTGATGTGCTGTCCCGGAATTTTGTGTCCCGCAGTGTTCAATCTGAGGAAGTGGATCTATTCACCAATCGGGAGCGGGTCAGTCTGGCCTATGAGTATGATGATCCCGACAGTGCTTCATTCCTGCAATTTGGACGGCTCCAGCTCTATTTTCAGAATGCACAGAATGAGGAGCAGCGCACCCGTTTCTTCACCTATGGGCCAACCAGTGGACGGCAGTTTCCCATCGGCACCCCCGTTCGTCGGGAGGATGACTATGATTTTCTAGATCGGGTGTGGGGGGCCAACCTGCAACTTCGGAGTGATTTTGCCCTGGGCAGTCTGGATAATCGTCTGACCTATGGGCTTGAAGTCTCTACGACACGCAATGAACGCCCGCGCGATCGCATCGAGACAAATCTACTGACGGGGCAGCAAACCCGCATTTCTGACACTGACACATTTCCGGTCGATGATTTTCCCCCTTCCGACACCTTCCGATTGGGTCTGTATGTGCAGAACGAAATTACCTTTGGCAGCGATCGCTTTACGCTGATCCCTGGGTTACGCTTCGATGTTTACGATCTCACTGTCGAAGATTCTCCTAGTTTTGAACGAAACAGGGTTGAACCCGTTGACTTCAATGACTCCAATGTTTCTCCCAGTCTGGCGCTGGTGTTTCGCCCCAGTGACGAGATCACGCTGGTCGGTCGCTATGCCCGTGGTTTCCGTGCCCCACTCTACAGCGAGATCAACAGCGGCTTTACGAATACCGCAAGTCCTTTCTTCAAGTACCGCACTATTCCCAATCCTGATCTGGAAGCAGAAACCAGTAATACCTTTGAGCTGGGCCTTCGCGGCAACTTTGACCGACTGCGGTTTGGCCTCACAGGTTTCTACAGCCGCTACAGCAATTTCATTGAGGAGTTCGTGGATGCGGGAATTGAACGGATTACCCCGCCCCCTCCGATTGGAACTCCCATTATCAATATCTTCCAGACCCAAAACGTTGCCGACGCTGAGATCTATGGTCTGGAGTTGGGGGGTGAGTACCGCTTCAGCAGCGGTGATGACGGATTTCACCTGCGGACTGCCCTGGCCTGGACGCGGGGCCGCGATCTGACGGCAGACCGTCCCCTGGCGTCAGTCAATCCATTGCAGTTGGTGGCGGGTCTAGGGTATCGGGCACCGGGCGATCGCTGGGGAGCTGAGTTTGTCAGCACCGTGGGCGGTTCTCCCGATGTGGATGACACAATTAACGGCCGGCGACGGTTTCTTCCCGATGCCTACGTTGTGTTTGATGTGATTGGCTATCTCCGTTTCAGTCCCAATGTAACGCTGAACCTGGGGGTGTTCAATTTGTTTGATACCGAATACTACCAGTTTGCTGATGTCCGCAACTTCAACGCAAATCGACCTGATATCGGTCGGTTTTCCCAAGCAGGTTTGAATGTCCGCGTCGGTTTAACATGGCAATTCTAATGTGGAGGTGGTGATGCGTAATCGATTCATGATTTCAAGTTTTTCGATGCTGCTGTGTCTGCTTCTGGCATCCTGTGTGACAACGCTCCCAGTTGCAGATCAGGGAACGCCATCTACACCCGTAGAGAATACTCAGCAAAACGCCAATCCAGACGGAGAACGCACAACGGTGGCGAACCGTGTGATTACTCTTTCTTCTCTGACCACAGATATTTTGTATGAACTCGATCGCACCAAACTGGTGGGCATGGGAGGCAGTTCCCTGTTTCGACAGGACACCCGCTTTCAGACGCTACCGAAGGTGAGTGAAGGGCGCACGCCCCCCAATCTGGAACAAATCGTGGCGTTGCAACCTGACCTGGTGATTGGTGCAGGGGGATTTCACGATCAGACGCTGCAAAAGCTGAGGGAGGTTGGCATTCCAACGCTGTCAACCGAGGTTGATAACCGACAAAGTCTGGAGGAACTGACAAAAACCCTGGCTCAAGCAATTGGGGCTGATCCAGAACCCCTGCTGGCCCGTTACCGGGAATGGAGCGCTCAACTGCCTGCCCAGGGGCCTTCAACGCTGGTTTTGGTCAGCAACCAGCCGATTCTGGCACCGAATAAACAAAGCTGGGCGGGTGATTTACTGGCTCAGTTTAATGCGCCGAATGTGGTGGCAGACCTCCAGTCTCAAGGACAGTTTCAGGGGTATGTGACGCTTTCCCCCGAAAAGGTACTGGAGGCGAATCCAGAGGTTCTGATTCTGGTGAACGCTCCTGGCGCAAACCTGCGGCAGCAGTTGGAGACGCAGCCTTTCTGGAAGGATTTGAATGCAGTGAAGAATGACCGGGTTTACACAATGGATTACTTTGGTCTGGTCAATGCAGGCAGTCTAACCAAAATTGAACAGGCATATACTGAACTGAAGCAGATTTTGACGAAGCAGTGATTTACTGCCCATCTGAAAACCCAAATTGTGGAAGGGGGGGGGGGAAACACCGGGGCGCTACAACAATATTGTTTTTGGCCGAGGGGTTTGTTGTGGTTATAAAAAAAAA
>CAZVXA010000289.1:0-3543 GCA_964630955.1 uncultured bacterium
AACCCCTATTAACAACCACCCCCCCCCTTTTTGGGGGGGGGGGGGGCCCCCCCCCCCCCCCACACACAAAACTGGGATACACCCCAACCGACGGGGTAAGCGAGACCTGATGAACGCTTGTTTAACCGCCAGGACTGCCAAAATCATCCCTTATCGCGTAATTTTTGCGAAAAGGTCTGAAAACTTTACTGGAGCTTTATGTTCCCGCAAGTAACGTTCAAGAAACTTATCGGGAATTGTCGGTAGAAGGAATGTAGAGGAGAGCATCACGCTCGACTAGACGAAGGAATTTACTGATCAATGAACCGCAATTTTTTCTGGAACACAAATCTTTTTGAGCAGTCGTGATGATTTAGTCCTGAATTGCGGGAACACTGTCGGTAAGCAGTAATTGAGCAAGCCCCCTTGTTGTCTGGAAATCTGAGACGATCATTATGCCAGAAAAATCTTTCTACGCTGACGCCGAGTTCGACGAGTCCCCCAGTAGCCTTCAGTCCTCAGACGACGTGCTAGAAGCCGCGATCGAGAATGATTTGCTGAGTCTGGAGATGGAATACGCCAATGCCTATGGGAAAGGCGCGGGTCGGCGCACAACCGACCTGGTTCGCCTTTACCTCCAGGAGATTGGACGAGTCCGCCTGCTGGGTCGTGACGAAGAAGTTGCCGAGGCGCAGCGAGTCCAGCGCTACATGGCACTGCTGGAAATTTCCAGTAAAGCAGCCGAACAGGGGGATGCCGCCATGCAGCCCTACATGCGGCTGATTGAAACAAACGATCGTCTCACTTCTAATCTGGGCCATCGTCCCTCGTTAGAACGGTGGGCCACCGAGGCGGGAATTGCTGTTGCTGACCTGAAGCCAACCCTGGCTGAGGGTAAGCGCCGTTGGGCAGAGCTGGCGGAGAAGAGCATCGAAGAGCTGGAGAGCATTCAGTCAGAGGGTAGCCGCGCCAAGGATCACATGATTCGGGCCAACCTGCGTCTGGTGGTGTCTGTGGCCAAGAAGTATCAGAACCGGGGTCTGGAACTGTTGGATCTGATCCAGGAGGGAACCCTTGGTTTGGAGCGGGCTGTTGAGAAGTTCGACCCCACCAAGGGCTATCGCTTCAGCACCTATGCCTACTGGTGGATTCGCCAGGGTATCACGCGGGCGATCGCCACCCAGAGCCGCACCATCCGTCTGCCCGTCCACATTACTGAGAAGCTGAACAAAATCAAAAAGGCACAGCGCAAAATTTCCCAGGAAAAAGGTCGCACCGCCACGATTGAGGACATCGCCACCGAACTGGAGATGACCGCTCCCCAGGTACGCGAAGTTCTTCTGCGGGTTCCCCGTGCGGTTTCTCTAGAAACCAAGGTTGGTAAGGAGCGGGACACTGAACTGGGTGACCTGCTGCCCGAAGAGAGTGCTTCTCCTGAGGAACTGCTGATGCGGGAGTCTCTGCACCGCGATTTACAGCAGCTTCTGACTGACCTGACCAGCCGCGAACGCGACGTAATTCTGATGCGCTTTGGTCTGGGCAATGGTCAGCCCTACTCTCTGGCAGAGATTGGTCGGGCGCTGGATCTGTCCCGCGAGCGAGTGCGTCAGATTGAAGCCAAGGCTCTGCAAAAGCTGCGCCAACCGAAGCGCCGCAACCGTGTGCGGGATTACCTGGAAGCGCTATCTTAATTCCAGGTTATAGAACCAAAAATCGAGGAGGCATGGCCCTATAGGGCCATGCCTCCTCGATTTTTGGTTCTCTGATAGGCGTTTGCAACCAGCTAGACTTTTGACCAAATTGCGCTGATTTTTCTTGAAAAGCTGATGCAGTCAGCTTTTCAAGAAAAATCAGCGCTAAAACTAAATATGCCGCGAAATGCTCTCGTAGAGAGCATTTCGCGGCGTTATAGAGAAAATAGTCAAAACTCTAGTAGTTCGCCAAGCGAACTTTGCCTGGTTGAAAAACTTTGCCTGGTTAGTGTGGCGCGCTTCGCGCGCCACACTAACCAGGCAAAGTTTTTTTGGTGGACTACAGAACCAGGAAACCGCAAATTTTAAGTTCACCTGATGAATTTGATACGAGCAGCGCTACTATAGTGGGATTACCTAATTTTGAGGCGAAGCGTCTGAGTTTGAGACTACAGACTATATCATCATCAAGGTCATGCACCGCAGATTTTCCGGCGCACCGCTCCACGCTGGATAATGGTCTAACGGTGATTCATCAACAAACTCGCAGCCCTGTTGTTGCCGTTGACGTTTGGGTCCGGGCAGGGGCGATCGTCGAGCCAGAACCCTGGGCAGGCATGGCTCATTTCCTGGAGCACATGATTTTCAAGGGGTCAGACCAACTTCCCCCTGGCTATTTTGATCAGGTGATTGAACACCACGGCGGCATGACTAACGCTGCCACCAGCCACGACTACGCCCACTTCTACATCACCACTGCTGCGGCCCATCTGAGTAGGACTTTACCCTGTCTCGCTGATTTGCTCCTGGGGGCAGCGATCCCCGGCGATGAATTTCTGCGGGAACGGGATGTTGTCCTGGAGGAAATCCGGCAGGCCGAGGACGATCCGGACTGGCTGGGCTTTCAGGCGCTGGTCAGCCAACTTTATCAGCAGCATCCCTATGGGCGATCGGTGCTGGGTAGACCCGAAACGCTGCTGGAACTTTTGCCCCACGAAATGCGCAGCTTTCACCAGGCCCACTACCAGCCGGAGAATATGACGGTGGTGATTGTGGGCGACATACCCCAGGCAGAGGCACTGGCTTTAGTGCATCAAGCCTTTGAACGCTTTCCTCAGCGAGTCAATTTCCCAGCAGTTGTCGTCGATGCAGAACCTCCGCTGATTGGCATTCGCCGCCAGGAGTTGGGCTTGCCGCGACTGGAGCAGGCCCGATTGATGATGGCCTGGATTGGACCGGGTGTTGACCAGTTGGAGCACGCCTTTGGGCTGGATTTGCTGTCGGCCATTTTATCGGGGGGGCGATCGGCCCGTCTGGTGCGGGAGCTACGAGAAGAAAGGCAACTCGTCCAGGAGATTTACAGCAGTTTTTCACTGCAGCGCGACTCCAGCCTGTTTACTATCACTGCATGGCTGGAGCCAGAGGATCTGGACATGGTGGAGGCAATTGTGGGCGATCGCCTCTCCGACCTCAGCGCCAACCTCATCAGCGAAGGGGAACTGTATCGAACCCAGCGCCTGCTGTGTAACGACTATGCGTTTTCCAGCGAAACTTCTGGCCAACTTGCGGGTCTGTACGGCTACTACGGTACGATCACTGACCCGGAGTTTTCCGTTCTTTACCCGGATTACATTCGCCAGTTTCAGCCCATTGAACTCCAGCGGCTGGCAAACCAGTACCTTTCTCCGTGTCGCTACGCGGTCACACGACTGGTGCCTGAGCCATTCTAAGTTAGATGGTGTTACAGAAATTGGGGGAGCGCCCCGATTTCTGTAAGCCGTTATGAAGAAGTGGCGGGGGGGGGTTGGGCCGCCCCCCGAAGGAAAAAAAGTTTTTAAAAAAAAAGAAAAAAAAAAAAAACAAAAAAAAGATT
>CAZVXA010000289.1:3553-7335 GCA_964630955.1 uncultured bacterium
TTGTTTTTTGTTTTACATCTTTTGGGGGGCCCCCCTTTTTTTTTTTACTCTTTTTTCTTGTGGGGCGGGGCGTGTCCCCCCCCCGCCACTTCTTCATAATAGGTTTTCAATAAGACGGAAGTCTCTACGAACGAAATTCAGTTTGTCCTGATGATCGCGTCAGCCAACTGTAGGGATAGACAAAGGGTGACTGCCCCGGAAATGCCGTTTTTGGCTGTACCGAGCTGAGTTCGTAGGAGAATTTCTAAATCATGGAAGCGACTCCATTTGCACTGACCTGGGAGCCTGATCTTCCCAGGCACGCAACAACCCGGTTGCCACAGTTGAGCGAACTGTCCGATACCGAGTGCTCCTGGATATCTTCGGAGGTGCAGCGGCGGGTAGCGGTGGTGGCAGGAGTGGCGATCGCCGTTACAGGAGGAACCGTCATTGATGCGATGCGGCAGGCTCCCCAGTATGAGGGCGCGTTCCAGTTGAAGGTTCAGCCGAGAGTATCCAATCTTGCAGCGGTACCTGCTCCCCAGATTCAGGATGTAAACCAGACGCTGTCCCCTCCTAAAGTAGATACCGACACTCAGATGCGGGTGCTCAAGAGCCAGCGAGTTCTGGAACCTGTGGTTGTAGCCTTACAGCAACAGGGTGAGAACCTGAGTTATCGAGACTTGAGCGATCGCCTTAGCATCCAGGCCAATCCTGACCAGACCTTAACCGTCGGCTACCACGATGCTGACCCCGCCAGGGTGCGGCAGGTGCTGGAGCAGGTCGCTCAGCAATACGCAGCCTACGGTCAGGAATGCCGGGAGAGTGCCTGTCAGGGCGTCACATTTATTGAACAACAGGTGCCTCAGGTGCGCGATCGCATTCAGAGCCTGCGAACCCAGATTCAGCAGTTCAACCAGCAAAATGGGTTAACTGACCTGAACCTGCAAACCCGCATTTTCAACAATCGTGCCGCTGAAATTGCTCGACAAAAGGCAGAAATCGCTGTGAAGCAGACCCAGGTACTGGACCAGTACAACAATCTGCAAACTCGCATGGCGCTGAAGCCTGACCAGGGCATTTCCCAGGCGCTGCTGCGACAAGATTCTCGGTACCAATCGACGCTCAACCAGTTTCGCACGCTCAACCAGCAGATTGCCACTGAGTTCAGTCGGCTTCAGGGTGGCGCAGCACTGCCAACCCTTTATGCTGAGCATCAACGCCTGCTGGATCAGTTGCAGGTGGAGAGCCAGTCCGTCGTGCAGCGATATTTGACCAACGCGCCTGCCACCGCCCAGAATCCTTTCTTCAAAAACCAGGACACGCTGGCGTTATTACAGCAGTCTATTGGTACGGTACAGTACCAGGACATTCTGGATGCCCGCCAGCAAATGCTTACACAGTCGGAATCTCTGATGGAGCAGGAGCGTCAACGGATTGCCGTGCTGCTGAGACAGTACGACACGCTGCGGCAGAACTTGCAGACGGAAACCACTCTGCTGTCCCAGTATCTGGAGCGTCTGGATGCCCTCCAGACCCAGGTCGCCCAAACGGCTCCCACCCTGCAAGTGACCCAGCCACCTGGCCTGAACACCAATGCACAGGGTGTCCCCGTTGCTACAATGGCAGACTTGGGACAGGCGATCGCCCTGGGAACTGTGGCAGGAGGGGTTCTGGGGATTGGTGCCGCAGCGTTCCTGGAGCGCAGACGGGCGATCGCCAAAGCGCTCCAGCAGCCCCCCCAGGGTGCAGTCGGAACCGAACCCTTCTACCTGCTGGAACCCACTTACAGTGTTGAGGTGCAGCAAACGGTGGCAGAAGTCTGGCAGGACGAGAAGATGAAGGCGATCGTCCCGGTGAGTGTTTCCGCCGCTTAATCGCTGAAAGCCTATCCGAAAACCCAAATTCTGACAGGCGCGACGCTATTGCGCCGCACCTGTCAGAATTTGGGTTTTCGTTATTCGGATAGGCACTTAATACAGTTCCCGGACAATCACCCGAAATCCGTTTTGACGGAACATCTCAGCGGCAGCGGCAGCATTCTCACGAGTACTGAAAACACCCGCCTGCATGGCTGGCCGTCCCTCAAAAAAGACTGGGAACGCCGCAGGTTCCAACGATCGCACCTGGGACTGCATCTCCTCACTCTCGGCTGCGACCACTAGCCGATAGCGCAACTCTGCTCGCTGCGACAAGAACGCCTGTCGCGGCTGGCTTCCCCCGACAGCAATTCTGGGCAGACTTCCCACATTGCCAAGGGGAGCATTGGGGTCGGGCACGGGTAGCAGGTCATAGCGACGACCGGGTGGTGCGGGCATCGCAGGGCTTGCTGTGTTAGTGACCGGACGCCGGACAGCCACTCGCTGTGGAGACCGACGAACCGGGGGAGGGACTGGAATTTCGATGGGAGTCTGAATCGCAGGGCTGCTGGGTGGTGCGACGGATGCTGCGGGGGCCGCTGCAACGGAGCGTGTTGGGGGGGGGACTGGAACCTGCACGGCACGAGGGGGGGGAGGAATTTCTCCAGGTGCTGAGGGCAGTGAGCGTGGGCTGGCAGGTGGACGATCGCTCACCGCCGAGGTAAGGGAACCCCCCGTACCGCTCCTCACCACAATCGGCGGTAGTGGCATGACAGGGCGATTGGGCATAACAGGAGATGGGGCGATCGCGGGCAGGTCCGGTACCCTAGCGGCTGGCACCGTGACTGTGGGGCGCTCACGCATCGCTGGGGATGAGGCGATCGCAGGCCGATTGACGGCGATGGGTGAGGGTATTGCTTCAGGCCGAACAAATCCAGTGTTATAGAGCGTACCAATTTCTGGTTGGGCAGCAGCGGGGGCGGTAGGACTGGGGAAGAGCAAAGGAGGTGCCACATCCGGTTGGGGCGCTGAGGTCGGCGTGGGGAAGGACTGGGGCGATCGCCGTATTGGAGCAGCCCGGTTTGGTGGAGCGATAGGGCGAGGGGTGGGGATAGATGTCGTTGGTGGTTGTGCGATGCGACTGGTCTCAGGAAGAGTACCGGGCTGAGTTGGACTTTGGCCATCCGAGACACTATTGGGTTGGGAGGCCGATCTCATACCGGAGCGGTTTCTGGCCTGGGTAGGGCCATCGGTCTCAGGGAGGCTACGGTTCGCCGGATTGGTTTCAGTCTGTGGAGTACCTTCGGTCGCAGGGAATCTGCTGGCTTCAGAGGTGTGACTCCTATTCGAAACGCTGACTGGTGGCGCAGAAGCAACAGCTTCAGGGGATTCCTGAAAGGTTCTAAGCGGTAAAGAAGGCAGGTCTTCTGTGGTACTGGCCAGGGAGGTCGGGGGCGCTGTTAGCGACTGGTTGGGCATGGTAACGCGGGCCAGGGAGGTGGCGTTGCGGTCTACCCAGAGTCCTTGCCCACGCGGATTGGGATTAGTCAGGGTAATTCCCATTACGCTGTTGGGGCTGTTGCTGAGCACGGTCGCGCTCTCTGTGCCGCTGGTCGGATGGGCAAAGCTACCGCTTCCCTGGATCACAATTGATTGCCCCACGGCCATTGGGTCAGCCTGGAGGGTTGTGCCCGGTGGCAGGATCAGGGGAAATTGCTCTCCCGATTCGGCAGTATAAGTTCCCGGTGCCAGCAAAATCGCGGTGTTGGGCTGTGCTGACTGGAGCGCTCTGGTCACGGTGCGAAAGGGCGATCGCCCACTCCCATCTCCTGTCGTATCATTGCCCGTCACTGGATTGACAAACAGCAGCCGCGAAAAAGAGTTGGACGCGATCGCCCGCATTTGGGGGGCCGTCTGGGCCAGGATGGGGGCAGGGAGATAGAG
>CAZVXA010000290.1:0-7320 GCA_964630955.1 uncultured bacterium
CCCAACTTTGAGATGGCGCGGCGCTATAGCGCCGCGCCTTCTCAAAGTTGGGTTTTCAAAATTTCAGCACCGATCGCCCCACCTCACAAAACCCCTCCGCCTCCTCCCCCTGTGTCACATAAGCAGGCTTGTGCATTAATCGAGCCGTATAGTGCAGCACATTCGCAACCCCCACCGACACAGGAAACCGATCGCCATCAAACAAACTCTCATCATTGGGGCTGTCCCCCACCGTAATCACCTGCTCCGGCGAGAGGTCAGAAAAGTGCTGTTTCAGAACCTGAAGGAGGGCGATCGCCTTCTCCTGCCCCGGCGATTTGATATGACATTGAACCGTGCTGTAGGTAAAGTCCCAACCTGCGCTGCGGCAGCGATCGCCCATCCGCTCCAACTCCTCCATTGTCAGTCCCGCCACATCGTATGTCCAGTCCGTCAGGCGATAGCGATTGTCGGCAGCCTCCTGAATCTTAGGAAACTCCGCCTGTAGAGCAGCAAACATTTCAGCCAGCTTCCGCCGATGATCGAAGACAGACGGCAGAGAGACGAGCAACTGTGGGGCCACATCAGGATGGGTATAGAGGAGTCCACCATTTTCGGCGATCGCCCCCCACACCGGTAAATAGGCCACCACTGCATTGACCCACCCTGCCGATCGTCCCGTCACAATCAACACCGGAATTCCGGCCTGCTTCAGCGCCTCCAGCATCTGCAACAAAGCAGGTGTAAACTTCCCGTGCCGCGTCAGCGTCCCATCCATATCAGTGGCAATCAGACGAACCTGCTGGCCCTGTTCAGGAGAAAGATCAGAGAGAGGAATCAACGGCATAGCCATAAACTTCATTAATTTGTTCAATTCAAGAAACGTTAAGTAGGTAGGCGCAATTAAGATTGAAACCCCAAAAGCTGTTTCGCCCGCTGCGCGGGCGAAACAGCTTTTGGGGTTTCGACTTTTTCCACGCCCACTTACTTAGCAATGCAAAGATTATCAACCATGCAGCATTTCTCACCCTCCTACTCTCCCACGATTTGCCTTTGTCAGACACCGCCTTACAGATTGCTCACCTTTGGCAAACATTCCCGCTCGCGGCATTCGGCCCCCAACTACGGCAAACGTATATGGTCGTAGCATTCAGTCATAACTTTCTGCCTTTAGTCGTCACTGATCTGCCGAATGCTACGCCCCTACCAAAACACCATATCCCCACCCCAAAAACCCATCCGCATCCATCTGCATCCTGCGTCCATCTGCGTTCCCTTCCACCCAAAATGATACGATGACGGACTGTAAGCAATTTCCAATTGACTGCTCTGAATACCCCCGTTGCCCATCCCCGCCATGTCTGAACTGACCCCCGACCAGCGCAATTACTATTACCTGTTTGAAGCAGCGCGGACTGGCATCCACAAGTCGATCCTGGCAGCACTCTACAGCGTTCACGCTTCGCCCAAACTGCCCGATGGAGAGTTGGGTCTCGGCATTGCCCCTGCGAACCGAATTGGGGTCGAACAGGTCAACTCCTTTCCAGAACAGGTGCAGTTTGCCGCCAACACCGTCCGCAGTATGACCAACCGGGTGACAGCCCAGGGCTGGCGCAGCACCGATATTTGGGACAACGATCGCGGACGTTACACCAATCGCTTCCTTCAGTTAATTGCAGACGGCTACATTCCCCCAGCCAACGACCCCGCTGCGGCGCGACTGGAGGCGTGCGATGAGGTCAGACTACAACAGCGCTACCTGGAAGATCTGGAAATTGACTACAAAGCCGACGAACTACCCCAGAATCTTTCCTTCCTGGACGGCGCACTGTTGCGATTCATGGAGCGACTGGGGAGCTACTACCAAAGTTTCGACTACCAGCGCAACGCCCTGCTGGAGATGGTGCGCATCTGGCGCAAGCTGGATACCCGACAGGCGGCGATCGCTTCCTTTAACCTGCCCGCCCCCGCCAATCCTGCCGATGAAACCTACCTCGACCCGGCACTACTGGATTTTGTGCGACGGCTGACCCTCAACTATTCCGGGTTCCCCCACCAGCGAGAGGCATTGCTGCGGTTGGTGCAGCTCTGGAGACAGCTTGATTCCAGAGAAGAAGCGATCGCCTCCCTCCAAAAAAATGAATCCGCTGAAGGAGGAATCCAGATCGTAGATCCCGCCCTGGTTGCCTTTGTCCAGCGAGTACCGCAATTCTTCCAGGGACGCGGCGAACAACGCAATGCCCTCACCGAAGTATTTCGGCTCTGGCGAGGGCTGGATTCCCGTGCTGCTGCTGTCTCAGCGCTGGGCGTAGATCCAGCTACCCTGACGAGTGCTGGCTCCGTTGCCCTTGTGCAGGCAGCTCGTCAGCTCGATCGCCAGCTCCTGGACTTTATCCGGCGGATACCCTTCAACTACGAGGAAACCCATGCCCAAAGGGAGTCCCTCATCCGGTTGGTGCAGCTCTGGCGCAATCTGCCAACCCGTGAAAAAGCCATACAGTCGCTGTTTGATGATATCCGTCGAATGATCAACGCCCGTCGGGATTCGCCCGATGCGCCGCCGCGTCCAGAGCCTGCCCCTTTGCCCCGCCGCCCCGATCGCTGGACACCCAACAATATCCAACTCCATGCCTCAATCGTGCCCAACGGCAGCTTTACCTGGGCAGAGGCAACCCACGGCGGCACGAGAATGCCGGAGAACCAGGCGACGGTTGATGCCATAATTCGCATTGCCCAACTGGCACAGCAGGCTCGCGATCGCATTGGTCGGCCATTTCGCGTCACGAGCTGGTATCGCCCCCCGGAAATTAACGAGCGGGTAGGCGGAGCGTCCCGCAGTCGGCATGTGGTGGGAGATGCGATCGACTTTTATTGTGATGGATTGACGGGAAACCAGGTTTACTGGGCATTAGACCCGTGGTGGACAGGTGGCCTGGGCCGCTACAGACGTTTCCCGAACCTGATACACATTGACGCCCGCGATTACCGGGCCAGATGGAGGCACTGATGACCGTTGGAAACTTTGGGGTTGTGCTGGTGACGACTGCTTCGCAAGCAGAGGCAGAGGCGATCGCCCACGCTCTGGTCGAAGCCAAACTCGCCGCCTGCGTCAACCTGTTGCCCATCCAGTCGATTTATACCTGGGAGGGCAAGGTTGAAAACGCCAGCGAATATCAACTGCTGATTAAAACCGACCTGGATCAATTCCTGGCACTAGAGGCCAAAATTCGAGAACTCCATTCATACCAGGTTCCAGAAATCATTGCCCTGCCCATCCTTGCAGGTTCACTGCCCTATCTCCAGTGGATCTCGGAGCAGACCCAATAATCAGGTTCATCCTGTCAGCATCGATATTTCTTTCAGGCGATAGATGTGAAATCAGCGGGCAATCGCCACCATAGAGGAAAAGCCCATACTGATTTCTCCGGAAGAATTGAGTGAACGACGCAAACATTGAGTTTGCTACGAAAAACTCTCGTAGATGGCTTTTCGTAGCAATTTCGTAGCAATGTAGAAGAATGTTCTCTTCAAATCTGACCCGCAGCCAACAACGCCGAACCATACGCCGCCTCCGTCTCAATCGATCGAACCACAGGTACATCCAGCAGGCGCGATCGTATCCTCATCCAGCATTCATTTTCTGCCCCACCCCCTGCTGTGGACACACGAGTCAATGACGATGCTCCCAGTTCCTGAAGCACCTGATATCCCCTGGCCTCAATCCGCGCAATCCCCTCCAGCAAACCGTGTAGAAACTCGGCGTCATTCTCCGGACGAGGTTCTAATCTGGGCGGCAAATTTGGGTCGTTAATCGGAAAACGTTCTCCTGGTTTAAGCAGCGGATAGTAGTCCAGTGGAGTGGGTCGTTCTGCAGAAATTTGGGTACTGAGCCGAACCAGTTCTTCGTTTGAAAAAAATTGTTTTAGCACTGCACCCCCCGTATTGGAAGCACCGCCAACCAACCACAAATCTCCCAATCGGTGACTATAAATTCCATATTGGGCATCATCAACGCGCTGCCGACTCAGCAGCTTCAGAACCAGCGTTGACCCCAGAGAGGTCACCGCTTCCCCCGGAGCCTTGACCTTGCTGGCCAGAAACGCCGCAATGCTATCGGTGGTACCTGCATGAATTTGACAACTGGACTGAAGGCCAAATTTCTGGGCGATCGCCACACTGACGGGAGCGATCGCCTCCCCCGGAACGAACACTCGCGGCAGCACAACGGGTAGTTCCAGTGCCAGAAGCCAGTCGGGGTAGCACAACGCTTCAACGTCATAGCCCAGCTTCAACGCATTGTGATAGTCCGTCACGCCCAATCGTCCGTGCAGCAGAAATGCCAGCCAATCGGCCTGATGCAGAAAGAAACGTCGCCCAGTTTGAGCGTTGGTATTGAGCAATCCCTGAGATTTCCACCACAGTAGTTTTGCCAGACTGGAAGTCGCACTGACAACAGTGTGATTCTCTGGCGCAATCGCCCTCACCTCCTCAAGAACAGCCGCCCCCCGATCGTCGTTATACACAATGGGTTCATCCATCGGTTGGCCGTCCTGATCGCACAGCAACACGGTTGATGATGTACCGTTAATGGCGATCGCCCGTATCTTTTCTCGTATAGCTTTAGGAAATTGGCTCAGTAATTCGAACAGGGTTTCTTTCCAGAGTGCCGATAGTTTTTTTGATTGATTTTCAAAACGTATACTGGACTGTTCCTGAGTGTGTCCGTCTTGAGAGATGGCGATCGCTCTTACACCCGATGTTCCAAAATCAATTCCCAGATAAATTTCTTCTTTCACAAAGCTTTCTCCAATTTTTCTAAAATTACTTAAGTACTGGAGTTTTGACTATTTTTCCTATAACGCCGCGAAACGCTCTCTGAGAGAGCGTTTCGCGGCGGATTTAATTTTAGCGCCGATTTTTCTGAAACGCTAGCGGTGCCAGCGTTTCAGAAAAATCGGCGCGATTTAGTCAAAAGTCCAGTTAAGTAAGTGGGCGTGGAAAAAGTCGAAACCCAAAAAGCGATTCCGCCCGCTGCGCGGGCGGAATCGCTTTTTGGGTTTCAAGCTTAATCGCGCCTATCTACTTAGCTCTCCACGATTTGGTGTGAAAACCCCTCATAACGATGCCTGAAACCCTTGATTTTGTGTGGGCGCACTGGGTGCGCCCACACAAAATTGTGGTGAGCCAAAGTCCAGTCAAACCAACAGACCATCGAAATAAATCATACTTTTTGTGAGTGTTTTCTTTTGGATGCCGATTAACCGTAGTAACACGTAAGACCCAGAAGCTTTAAAGCAAAAAATACTTGAACCTCCTGGAAAACCCTATGGGGGCTATTCCTGGAGCTGTGCCATTAATAGTCCATAGGAGGCAGTCCCCTGACCGCAGAGCAGCACACACTGGGAGCAATTTTTACAATGTCGTCGCCCATTCTCAACATTTCAGGTTCTCATCAACCAGCCCCTGTTACCGCTAATGGGACACTGCCTCAGGCGATCGCTCCTAATCTGACATTGGTAGCCAACGGTGTAACAACGCTCAATGGTGCTGTGATTACGATTGCCGAAGGGGTGACCCAGAGCGATCGCCTTGGCATCCAGGGGCAGGGGCTGGTCACCGGAGGCATCGTGAATGGCCTCGCCTGGAATTACAATGTCGCCCTGGGACGGTTCACACTTACGGGTAATGCCTCCATCGAGACCTATGAGGCGACCCTGAGACAGATTGTTTACTTCAGCAATGGTGCCGTTACCCCCAGTCGTCGCACCGTCGAGATTTCCCTCGGCACTGCTTTTGCGAACCTTACCAACAATCGGTTTTATGAATTCGTCCCCGGTGAAGTAAGCTGGACAACTGCCCAGACGGCGGCAGCACAGCGCCAGTTTTTTGGGTTACAGGGTTACCTGGCAACCATTACTAATGCTGAGGAAAACCGCTTTCTGCTAGAACAAGTGCGCCAGAGTGGTTGGATAGGCGCGAGCGACACCCAGACCGAAGGTACGTGGCAGTGGATAGACGGTCCAGAAGCAGGTCAATCCTTCTGGCGGGGAGAAGGACAGGCGGGTTCAGCAATTGACAATGCCTATACTCAGTGGCTTCCTACGGAGCCAAACAACTTCAACGGCAACGAAGATTACGGGTACTTCGAGGCGACGGGGCAGTTTAGCGGTCGATGGTTTGACCTTGCGAACAACAGCACCATTCCTGCAGGCTACATCGTTGAATACGGAGGCCGCCCCGGTGAAACAACACCCCAGACGACAGGCCGCGTGACGCTGGATCTGGTGAGCGACCCCACACAGCCTGTAGCGGCGTTCAGTTTCTCCGTCCCTGACCCGGCCAATAAACCCATCCTCACTTTCACAAAGCCCATTCTGAAGGGTAGTGGCACGA
This sequence comes from uncultured bacterium, assembly GCA_964630955.1. Taxonomy (GTDB): domain Bacteria; phylum Cyanobacteriota; class Cyanobacteriia; order Elainellales; family Elainellaceae; genus CAZVXA01. The sequence goes on from CAZVXA010000290.1 coordinate 6,373, forward strand.
TTTCGATCTACAGGAACCTGGACAATACACTGGTGCAAACGCTGGATGTCAACTCCAGTCAGGTCACGTTGAGCATTGACCACACAGTGGTGACGCTGGAACCGATGGGAGCACTCCAGCCGGGAACCGATTACTATGTTCTGATCGCACCAGGTGCCTTCCGAGATCTGGCGACCAATACGTCCGTTGGCGTAGACAGCTCAACTGTCTGGCGATTCACTACAACGGGGTTTAACATTCCGAATGGCTCCTTTCAGAATGACAGCATTCTCCCCGGCACCACCCTTCCACCCATCAACTTCCGTCTGGGTCAACCGGGTTCATTGCTGGTCGGTACCTTCAGAAATGATTCTTTGATTGGGACAGTTCGCCGCGATGTGCTATTGGGTCGCCAGGGGCACGATCGCCTGTTTGGACGGCAGGGCAATGATCGCCTCCTGGGTGAAGCAGGTAACGACACCCTCATGGGTGAGCAGGGCAATGACCTGCTGGAGGGTGGCATGGGGAACGATCGCCTCAATGGTGGCCTCGGTTCCGACGTCCTGGTCGGTGGTCTGGGTCGAGATAATCTAACGGGTGGTACTGGTCGCGATATGTTCGTGTTCAATGCCGTCAATGAAAGGGGAGACACCATCACCGACTTCACGCCGGGGGCAGACCTGATTGACCTGCGCCGCATCTTTGCCAGGGGTGAATTTGCTACTGGTCATCCCCTCACCCGCCTGCGACAATTTGTCCGCCTGGAGCAGGGTGCAACGGGCACCAGTGTCAACATTGACGCCGACGGCAGCGGTGCAGGAACCACCTTCGTGACTCTGGCCTTCCTGCGAAACATCACGGTTGATCGAATCACCGCACGCAATTTCGTCGTGATTTAATATCGTGTCTGCTTGAAAACCCACACTAAGAAGTGGGGGGGGGGGGGGGGGGGCCCCCCCCCGCGGGGGG
>CAZVXA010000291.1:0-7242 GCA_964630955.1 uncultured bacterium
GCGCCGATTTTTCCTGAAACGCTGACAACGTCAGCGTTTCAGGAAAAATCGGCGCGATTTAGTCAAACGTCCAGTCAAGTAGAGGCTGTGGAAAAACAAAACCCCAAAAGCTGTTCTGCCTGCACACCGGGCAAAACAGCTTTTGGGGTTTTCAAGGTTTTGACACTGACCGACTGAACAGAGGGCTACCCCTCCATCAATACACCCCCTTAAACCGTAGGAGGCTGATAGGATCGGATATAAATAACCTCTATCGATCCATCACCATGTCGTTGGACAATTTGCGCGACCTGTATCAACAGGTGATCCTGGAACGTTACAAGAAGCCCAAATTCAAGGGCAAGACGGACCCCGTCGATCGCTACCAGAAGGGACATAATCCCTCCTGCGGCGACACCATTGAGCTGACCCTGCACCTGAATGAGGCGGGCGATCGCATCGAAGACGTGCGGTTTGAGGGCGAGGGTTGCGCGATTTCGATGGCTTCGGCAGATCTAATGGCGGAGGCAATGCGGGGGCGATCGCCTGCTGAAGCGCTGGACATGGTGCAGAAGTTCCAGTCGATGATGCGCGGCGAAGTAGAATTTCCGTCGCAGTTCAAAAAGCTTAACGTGATGCAGGGCGTGGCTCAGTTCCCTGTCCGGATAAAATGTGCCAACCTGTCATGGCATACCCTTAAAGCGGCGCTGGAGCAGGCACAGATAGCCTCCACCGAAGAATTTGTCAGCAACGAGTAGGGGTTTAGCATTTGCGCAAAAAACACCTCGCCTCTCTCCACCTCCTACGTCGCAAATGCTAAACCCTCCTTTGCAATCGAAAATCCCCCTTTCACCTTCACAAGCGATCCCAAAAAATCGCGCCCAACCGTATGTTAAATTTTGGTGACCTCGGTTTCACCCCTCCAGACAACGACTTCTGATAAGTTAGTATTGCTGGTTACATATCGTAACGCCTACCCCAGTGAGTTCCCTTGCCATGATTTCCCTCCCTACCACCGCTGACTTTCTTCAATTTTCTCAGTGGTCAGGTATTCTCACCCTCGTCTTTGGCACTGTCGCTCTGCTTGCCTTCCTGTTCAAGTGGGGCATTCGCTTCCGGTTTGTAGGCATTACCGGATTCATGGCCGTCCTCACCATCGGACTGTTTGCGCTGGGGCTAGTGCCCTTCACCCGCAGCGTTGTTCCTGGCTCTATCCGGTTCTCCACTATTTACGACTCCGGTGGAACGCTGGCAGCAATCGCTGTCCCCAATACCATCACCGAAGAACAGCTCACCGCCACACTCCAGCAGGCCGCAAGTGATCTGTTTTCCCCAGGTCGGCTGTCGCAGCAGGGCGGTGGACAGCTACTGATCCGGGCGCGGACGGTGCTTCATCCTAGAGAGGGATTGACTCAACCACTGTTAGTGGGTCAAGTGAAGCGATCGCTCCTGGTGCGTAACGATGACCAGATGGAGATCACAATCTTTAAGGAGAATCTGGCGAAGTTGCCGAAGCCGGAAGCTACTGAAGCCAAGCCCGCCTGAATTCTCAAAAATAGAAAGATGTCGGGAAGAAATTAGGTGGTGAGCATTTTCCCCTCTATCCTGATCGAAATCTCGCTTCAGTTCTTAACCTTATTACAATTCCGTTTCGATCGCTGCTATGACTGACTCAACTCAAACTCTGGCTTCCTCGCTGATCATGTCCATGATTGCACCAGCGCAGGTGGTGCGGGGTGTGGGGGCAATTGCACAATCGGGTACGGCGATCGCACGTCTGGGAAAACGACCGCTGATCATTGGGGGCGATCGCACCCTGAAGGCCGTCAAACCTTTGCTCAATCCTGTCTTGAAACAACAGGGGTTGCAGTCTGAGCAGGTTTCCTATGGGGTAGATTGCAGCGAAGCCAGTCTGGAACATCTACGGCAGGCGATCGACTGTCATAAGGCCGATTTGATTATCGGTGTCGGCGGCGGTAAAGCGCTGGATGCCGCCAAGCTGGTCGCGTACCAGCGAGAATTGCCCATCGTCACCATGCCCACGTCGGGGGCCACCTGTGCCGCCTGGACAGCGCTGTCCAACGTATATTCTGACCAGGGGGGATTTTTATACGACGTGGCTCTGCCCCGCTGTCCCGATCTGCTGCTGCTGGACTATGACCTGATTCAGACGGCCTCACGTCGGACGCTGGTGGCCGGGATTGGGGACGCGATCGCCAAGTGGTACGAAGCCTCCGTTAGCAGTGGCCATCTGGAGCAAACTTTAATTATCGGGGCGGTGCAGCAGGCAAGAGTGCTGCGCGATATCCTGTTTCAGAAGTCGATCGCCGCGCTGGAAGCTCCGGGCAGCGAGGTCTGGCGTGATGTAGTGGATGCAACTGTGCTGATGGCTGGAGTCATTGGCGGTATGGGTGGGGCACAGTGTCGCACGGTAGCCGCCCATGCAATTCACAATGGCCTGACGCACCTGAGCGAGACTCACAGCATTCTCCACGGCGAGAAGGTGGCCTATGGCATTCTGGTACAGTTGCGTCTGGAAGAAATGGTACAGGGTAACCGTCTGGCCACTACTGCTCGTCAGCAGCTCCTGAAATTCTACGAAGACATTGGCCTGCCACAGTCGCTGGCTGACCTGGGGTTAGCAAACATTCGCCTGTCTGACCTGCAACGTGCCGCTGAAATTGCCTGTAATCCTACTTCCGACATTCACCGTTTGCCGTTTACCGTGACACCAACGCAACTACTGGCGGCAATGGTATCAACCACGGCTCCCTCCACCGAAATCAGGAGTCAGGAAGAAGGTTCCCCCCGTCGTTCAAAATCCCAGGAGTTGCAGACATGAGTCTGGAGTTTGTCACCCGTCGCGCCGATCGCCTCAGCGCCCTTCCCCCTTATGTGTTTGCACGACTGGATGAACTGAAAGCACGAGCGCGGGAGCAGGGACTGGATCTAATTGACCTGGGAATGGGCAATCCCGATGGCCCTACACCACAACCAGTCGTAGAAACAGCGATCGCTGCCCTACAGGACTCTAAAAATCACGGCTATCCCCCGTTTGAAGGAACCGCCAGTTTCCGTAAGGCCATCACTGACTGGTATAAACGGCGCTATGATGTACAGCTCGATCCCAACAGTGAGGCATTGCCTTTGTTGGGGTCAAAAGAAGGGTTGACTCACCTGGCGATCGCCTACGTCAATCCCGGCGATACGGTATTAGTGCCCAGTCCCGCTTATCCAGCCCATTTTCGGGGACCCGCGATCGCGGGCGGCGACATTTATCCCCTGATTTTGAAGCCAGAAAACGATTGGCTGATTGATCTGGGAGCCATTCCTGAAGCAGTTGCTCAACGAGCCAAAATCCTCTACTTTAACTATCCCAGCAACCCCACCGCGGCCACCGCCCCCCGTGAATTCTTTGAAGACGTGGTGGCCTTTGCCCGCAAGCATGAGATTCTACTGGTACATGACCAGGCTTATGCAGAGCTGGCCTTCGATGGCTATCAGCCCACCAGTCTATTGGAAGTTCCCGGTGCGAAAGACATCGGTGTGGAGTTCCATACGATGTCGAAAACCTACAACATGGCGGGCTGGCGTGTTGGCTTTGTGGTCGGGAATCGTCATATCATCCAGAGCCTGCGGACATTGAAAACGAACCTCGACTATGGCATTTTTGCAGCGTTACAAAAAGCCGCTGAGACTGCGCTGCAACTGCCCGATGTCTACCTGCATGAGGTGCAGGCCCGGTATCGTACCCGGCGAGACTTTCTGATTCAGGGGTTTTCCGAACTAGGTTGGAACGTGCCCAAGACAAAGGCCACCATGTACCTTTGGGTGCCCTGCCCTCCAGGACTCAGCTCTACTGACTTTGCCCTGGATGTTCTGCAAAAGACAGGGGTTGTGCTAACTCCCGGTAATGCCTTTGGTGAAGGCGGTGAAGGGTATGTACGGGTCAGCCTGATTGCAGAATGCGATCGCCTGGGCGAAGCATTGCGTCGCCTGAAACAGGCAGGCATCCGGTACGAATCCAACCCCCTTTCAGTCGGGTAAGTAGGAGGCGCGATTAAGATTGAAACCCCAAAAACTGTTCCGCCCTTCGACTTCGCTCAGGGCGGAACAGTTTTTGGGGTTTCACCTGTTTCCACGCCTTGTATCTTGAGACTTATAGCAACCGAAAGGTTGATTAGGACGGGGTGCAGGGGCACTGCCCCTTGTTCTAACCAAAACTTCAATTTCTATAGAGCCTATCCGAAAACCCAAATTCTGGCAGAGCGGCGCGCCTGCCAGAATTTGGGTTTTCGTTATTCAGATAGGTGGACAAGGGGAGTGGGAACCCTGCACCCCGTTCCAACTGCAATGACTACCGCTATCTGTTTATTTTTATACCTGCAAAATTCGATTTACCGCCACAAAAACAGTATTTACACGTATAAAGCATCTCCTTCTATAATCAGAAACTGCTTGCTATAGACCATCTTTAGAAAATCCTGCCTTTCTTAAACCTATCATGAACTTATACACAAAATCATATCCGCACTTAGGTTAAGATGTCAGAATAGATACATAGAAATACGGATGGATTTCTGGATTACACCTTGATTTCTGCGGCTATTTACCCTGTCAGTGTCAGTAAACTCCTAAAACGGAGTCGTCAGTGTTCCCCGATGCCTCGCAAAATTACTGAAATTATTGGTAGTAAATTTTACTCAAGTTATGCCAACCTATCTACCACCTCAAAGCATCGGGATTTTGTCTGCTCCAGCAGAAGTCGTTCGGCAGGAAAGCATTCAGGCTAAATCGCAGACCCCGCTTTTACTGAAGGATCAAAGCGATCGCGCCCACGAGCACATCATTCCTTTCAACAAACCCGTTATGGCTGGGAAGGAAGTGGTGTATATGCAGCAGGCGTTGGCCAGTGGACGGCTTTCGGGCGATGGCCCCTTTACTCACCAGTGCCACAACCTGTTGAAGCAGGCGTTGAACGTGCGCGGAGCACTCCTGACCACCTCCTGCACTCATGCACTGGAAATGTCGGCCATCCTGCTGGACATTCAACCGGGCGACGAGGTGATTGTCCCCTCCTACACATTTGTCTCCACCATTAATGCCTTCGTGCTGCGGGGAGCAAAGCCTGTGTTTCTAGACATTCGCCCGGATACGCTGAACCTGGATGAAAGCAAGCTGGAGCAGGCAATTACGCCCCGTACAAAGGCGATCGTTCCGGTTCACTATGCCGGGGTGGGCTGTGAGATGGATGAAATTCTGGCGATCGCCCACAAGTACGGCATCCCTGTGGTAGAAGACAATGCCCACGGTCTGTTTGGCAAGTACAAGGGGCAGTATTTAGGAACGATGGGGGCGATGGCGACCCAGAGCTTCCATGAAACCAAAAACTTCAGCTGCGGTGAGGGCGGTGCGCTACTGATCAACGATCCCGCTTATCTGGAGCGAGCTGAGATTATTCGGGAAAAGGGGACAAATCGCAGCCGCTTCTTCCGTGGCCAGGTGGACAAGTATAGCTGGGTTGATCTGGGGTCTAGCTACCTGCCTTCGGATATGCTGGCGGCCACACTGCTGGCTCAGTTGGAAGCTCGCGAGCAGATTCAGGCGCAACGTCAGCAAGTTTGGGAGTACTACAATACCCATCTGCAAGACTGGGCAGCAACGAATCAGGTTCGACTCCCCGTGATTCCGGCTCATGTTGAGCAGGCATACCATATGTTCTATATGATTTTGCCTTCGCTAGAAAAGCGTCAGGCGCTGATTGCCTACCTGAAACAGCAGGGCATCCATACCGCCTTCCACTACCTGCCGCTGAACCAGTCAGACATGGGCCTTCAGTTTGGTGGCAAAGCGGGCGACTGCCCGGTGACGGAGTATGTCAGCGATCGCCTCCTCCGTCTCCCGCTATACGGCAGCTTAACGGAAGCCGATCTGGCCAGGATTGTATCGGCAATTGAAGCATTCCCCATTCTTCAGGTATAAACCCATGCATTTAATGGTTGTGCAACACGCCGGAGACTACCGGGAAGCCTATCAGCGACTCTCCGGCGGCGGTCAGGAAAACTACTACGCTCAGCGGTATTCGGTTGATGCGTTGGGATCGTTAGCCCAGCGAATTGAGTCCGTGAGTGTCCTCTGCTGCCTGACAGAACAACCCTACAAAGAGCAGTTAGCCAACGGCGTCCATGCAATTGGCGGTGGCTTTCAGGGGCACTTCCCCCCTGAGGCACTGGTGAAACTGGTGGCCGACGAACAACCCACCCATTTACTGCTGCGCTGTCCGAACCCTGCCTTGCTGCGCTGGGCAGTTCGTAACCGCATCCCGACGCTGGTCACTCTGGCTGAATCCATCGATACAAAGGGATTGCGCAACCAATACCGCAGTTTCCGATTAGCGCACCTGTTGAACCAGCGATCGATCGAATGGGTCGGTGGCTATGGACTGACCGCCTCTCGCCAGCTTCAGAGGCTGGGTGTGCAATCGCACAAAATTATTCCCTGGGATTTTCTTCTCGAAACCAATCCCGGCCCTTTCCCCGCTAAAACACTTCCTGCTGCTCCTGAGAGAACCTGGGAACTGCTCTACGTGGGTAGCGTGATCCCTGCAAAGGGTGTTGGGGATGCGATCGCTGCTCTGGCCCATCTGCGCCAGAAACAAATTCCTGCCAGACTCAAAATTGTGGGCCGAGGCGAGATCGACCAATTCACCGCCCAGGCCAGATCGTTGGGAGTCGAACAGTGGGTGGAGTTTGCAGGCATCATCCCAACCGATCAGTTGGAACCTTTGATGCACCATGCAGATGTTGTCCTGGTCCCCAGTCAGCATCACTACGTCGAAGGATTTCCACTGGTGATCCAGCATGCGCTGCGATCTCGCACACCGCTGGTAGTGTCGAATCACCCGATGTTCCTGGACTATTTGCACCACGGCAGCAACGCCATGATTTTCCCGGCAGGTAACGCGAGTGCTTTGGCGAGTTGCGTCGCTAAGTTACTGACTCATCCTGACCTCTACACCCACCTTTCTGCCCAATCCCACAACACCTGGAAACAACTGCGGCTCCCCGTTAAGTGGGCAGACCTGATCGAGTGCTGGGTGCAGGGGAAAGAGAGCGATCGCCAGTGGTTGAGCGATCACCGTTTAACAGCAGTGGTGAATTTTTGATTAAATCGCGCCAATTTTCGCGGGGAAGTGCAGCGTAAAGCGCCGTATTTCCCCGTGTTCAATTAGGGGCTTGCCATAAAATAAAATCCCAGTAAAAC
>CAZVXA010000292.1:0-7156 GCA_964630955.1 uncultured bacterium
ATTCTGCCGCCGCTTCGCGGCGGCAGAATCAGGGTTTTGGTTTCTGGTGCAAGATTTCAGGTAACTTCTTTTGCAGAAATCTCCTAAGCTGTTTTCCTGTAGCCTTTTTTCATGAGGAGTTTGCATGATTGACCCGGTTTCGCTGTTGCTGCTGGCACAGGCTACGACTCCCCCTCCACAGGAGATTGTGCGTCCCTACGAAGTGCGCCCCCTCCCCGGACAACTCAACCGCGTACCCACCTTCAACAGCAACAGCCCCGAACTGGTGGGCAGCGAAGGAATTCTACTCTCCACGTTTCCTTCGGCAGGAAAGCGACACCCGAATGCGCACCTGAACTTTCCCTTCCGGGGACGGTTTGATATGTTTGCGCACCATGTGTTTCGGGCCATTGCCCCTGATAACCTGACCAGTTTGTATCTGGGAGTAATTCTGTACAATCCGGGCGATCGCCCCATTCGAGTCGATGTCTTGCAGGCCGCCAGCTACCTGAGCCAGCCGGACGCCCCATTTATTACCCTGCCGGGACGGGTGGAGAACCCGCAAGGGAGCGTCTACGCGGGGCCGGGGAGCCGTGCCATGAGCGATATTCTGCGGGGAAGGCGAGATCCGAAATTTGAACCTGTGATCGAAATTCCTCCCCGACAATACCGACTGCTGCTGAATCTGCCGATTCCTGTTGCAACACTCGACCCACCGCTGAATGGGCGATCGACTCTGATGCGTTTGCGCAGCAGCGGTACAGTCTACGCCGCCAGCCTTGCCCTGTTTGCCCGTCGCAATGCCGATGGCACCGAACGCGCTCCCATGCTGGAGGAATGGCAGGCGCTGCTGGTGAATGGCGATCTTTCAACCCCGCGCGATCGCCCCCCAACGCCGCTCGATGCCACCGGGGCATTTGCCTATGGTCGAGTCGCGGGTGTGTCTGAGGGCGTGGAGTGGAACGCTCAGTTGCGTGATCCTGGTACGGCTCCGTCCACCAATGACACCCTGACGATTCCTCAACGGGGCAGAGGCTTCTCTTACCCGATTAGCAGCCTGGTGCGGGGGCGACTGGGAACCAATCAGGTACAGACGGCACAAATGATGGTGCGCTACCCCGATACCGCGATTCAGGCTCACGGGAATTACACCGTGCAGTATGATCTGTCGCTGCCGCTGGCCAATCCTACGAATGAAGTGCGACGGGTGGCGATCGCCCTCCAGACCCCTATCAAAGAGGACACCCTGAGCCAGGATGGACTGCGCTTTTTCCAGACCCTACCCACCCAGACTTTCTTCCGGGGGACCGTTCGGATTCGTTATCGGGACGATCAGGGAAGGTTTCAAATTCGCTATTACCACCTGGTACATCGGCGGGGTGACCAGAGTGAACCGCTGGCGATTCTGCAAATGCCTCCGGGCGATCGCCGTCTGGTGGAGGTATCGTTACTATATCCCCCGGACGCAACCCCGCCGCAGGTGTTAACAGTTCAAACCCTGGAAAACTAGGCGATAAGAACTCCCGTCTGTTTTTGGAGGCACAATGGTTCAATCCCCGTCTCAAAACCTGACCCTGGAGGCGTTTCTGCAACTGCCAGAGACCAAACCTGCCAGTGAGTTCATTCATGGTCAAGGTTCACGCCATCCAGGAGAGGATTACGCAATAATGGTCACGGATTCCATTCATATTGCCACTGTGACCCAACCAGAAGCCCTGCAAGAACTCCTCCGCGCCGTTTCCGACGGAAAGGTTTCTCCAGAAAGTGCAATGGAGAAGCTGAAGCATTTTGACTTTGAACCCGTTTCTGATTTTGCCAATATTGACCACCATCGGGCGCTGAGGACTGGATTCCCGGAGGCGATCTGGGGGCCGGGAAAAACACCAGAGCAGATTATCGACATCATGCGTTCCATGCGGCAGCGCAGTTCGGTGGTGATGGCGACGCGGATTGAACCGGAAGTGTTCGATCGCATCCACGCCCAGATTCCCGATGCATTGTACTACCGGATGGCAAAGATCTGTGCGATCGCCCCCCTCAGCTTCACTCCCCGGCACCCCGGCACGATTACCCTGGTCTCCGCAGGCACCGCAGACCTGCCCGTTGCCGAAGAAGCAGCGGTGACCGCAGAACTCTCTGGATTTCGGGTGCGCCGCCTGTGGGATGTGGGCGTGGCTGGTATCCACCGACTGCTGAACAATCGTCACCTGCTACAATCTGCCGATGTCCTGATTGTGGTAGCCGGGATGGAAGGAGCGCTGCCCAGCGTGGTCGCGGGACTGGTGGATTGCCCTGTAGTTGCGGTTCCCACCAGCATCGGTTATGGGGCCAGCTTCGGTGGTTTAGCACCGCTGCTCACCATGCTTAATTCCTGTGCAGCGGGCGTCGGCGTGGTGAATATCGACAACGGCTTTGGTGCAGCTATTCTGGCCGGCCAGATTTTGCGAACCGCCCAGCGGCTCCAGAAGAGTTTTCCTCCTTCATAAGTAGGTAGGCGCGATTAAGCTTAAAACCCCAAAAGCTGTTCCGCCCGCGCAGCGGGCGGAACAGCTTTTGGGGTTTTAACTTTTTCCACGCCCACTTACTTAATCCCAGACGATCTCTGGTCACCAAACAGAGTATCCTCTTGACAGAAGCCGATATCGTCACGGGTGATTTGCCCTGTTTTGCCTCGTCTGCCTATCACCGAACCCTACCTCTTATGCCCCCGATTCCCTGCCATATCATCGTCGAAGGCAATCCCGCAATCATCTACGCCAGCCGCAATGGTAACCCTGAGAAGGTCCTGCCAACCCTGAAACGTTTCCTGGAGAAGTTCTGGCAGGAGCGGGATATTTCAGGTGAGAACGAAGATACGCCAGAGTGCCTGGTGGCTCAGGTCGTCGTCCGGTTTGGCTTCGAAATTTGTGAAGACGATTATTCCAACCTGCGAGTGGGTCTTAACTATCGTCCCGATGCGGAGTACTTGTACTGGATTGGGGGCGATCGCACCATCCAGGTTTTTGTACCCGAACCCGCTTATCAGTCGAACCCGTCCCAGGGGTTGGTGGCCTGCCGCAAGTTAGGAAGCCCAACGTTGGTTGGTAATGCCTCGTAGGGGAAGGAGAGGGACTCCTGGTCCTCAAACCTCTGTCCCAACACTGGCGGAATCTCGAATATGCTCCAGTGTCAGAATCCCGACAGCGGAACCGTTGTCCAGAACCGTTAACCGGGTGGCTCCTGTGCGGAGAATCAGCGACAGGGCATCGCGCAGGCTGTCGTGGCGAGTAATGGTCGGTTCGCCGTTCTGCTGATAGTCTCTGGGGGCTGCGGTCATCGCCATCTCAACTCGCAATAGGCTGAGCTGGCGCACCATATCGTCGGCTCCCATCAGGTTGTAGACAAACTCATCGGCAGGGCGAGTCAGAATATTGAACGGGGTATCGTACTGGACGACCTGACCGTTGCGCATGATCAGAATGCGATCGGCCAGTCGCAGGGCTTCTTCGACATCGTGGGAGACAAACAAAATCGTTTTCTGGAGCTGCCGCTGAAGGCGGAGAATCTCGTCCTGGAGGGTGGTACGGGTGATCGCATCAATGGCTCCAAAGGGTTCGTCCATCAGCATCACCTGGGGGTCTCCAGCCAGGGCGCGAGCCAGCCCAACCCGCTGCTGCTGACCGCCGGAGAGTTGAGCGGGGTAGCGATCGCGGAATTCCTCCGGCAACAGTTGCACCAGTGTCAGCAGTTGGTCAATTCGGGCCTGCGTGCGGGTGCGTGACCAGCCCAGTAATTTTGGCACGACTGCGATATTCTGCGCCACCGTCATGTGGGGAAACAGGCCGGACTGCTGAATCACGTAGCCGATCTGCTGGCGCAGCGTAGTGGCTTGGATCTGCTGAATCTCTCGACCGTTTAGAAAGATTTGCCCAGCGGTGGGTTCATACAGGCGGTTCACCATCTTGAGCAGGGTAGTTTTGCCGCAGCCGCTGGGTCCCAGGATCACCACCAGTTTTCCCGGTTCCACCGTCAGACTGACTTGATCGACTGCCCAGCGCGAAGTTCCCGGAAATTTGAGAGAGACCTGATCAAAACGGATGGCGCTCACCGGCTGTCCTCAAAAATGTCGATCTGCATCTACCGCCTTTTCTGGGCTAATCAGGTACAGATTTTGGGGTGTAGGGGGGATTCCCCTTGAGGGGGCAGGGTGTGTGCCCCCTCAAGGGGAATCCCCCCTTCCACCTGTACTTCACCAGCGTGAAAAACGCTCGAATTATTTTTGTGAGAAGCACGGTAAAATCGTGCTTCTCACAAAAATAATTAAATTAACCCTTCCTGGGCCAGGAATTCTTTTGCAACGTCAGCGGGTTCGCGCTTGTTGCCGTCTACCTCGTAGTTAAGGCGGCGCATGGTGTCATCGGTCAGCTTGGGAGCCAGGGCATTCAAAGCTTCTGCGACTTTGGGGTTGGCATCAAGGGTTTGCTGCCGAACGACGGGAGCGACCTGGTAGGGCGGGAACAGGTTTTTGTCGTCCTCTAGCACTACCAGCTTGAAGGCGCTGATCTGACCATCGGTGCCGAAAGCGACGGCGACATCCGCTTCACCGTCTACAAGGCTTTTATAGCGCAGGCCGGGGTCCACTGCCTTATAGGCTTTGAGCTGGAAGTCCCCGTATACCTTCTTGATACCGGGCAGGCCATCCTCTCGCTCCTGGAACTCCGGTGGCCCCACCATCGTTAGCTCCGACGCTTTGGCCACCATGTCAGAGAAGGTTTTTACCTCAAACTTCTGAGATCCTGCTTCGGTCATGGCCAGAGCCTGAGTATTGTTCATTGGTGCAGGGTCAAGCCATACCAGATTGAATTTTTCCTTGTAGCCTTTGGAGACTTCCTCAAACACCTTCTGCTGATCGCTATTGCTGGGCAGTTTCAGCACCGTCAACAGTCCTGTTCCGGTGTATTCGGGGTAGAGGTCAATTTCCCCCGTTTCCAGACCCTTCTGAGCGACTGGCGTGCCCCCTAGATTCAGCTTGCGCTCCACCTGGAATCCAGCTTTTTCCAGCACCAGGGCGTACATTTCACCAAGAATAAATGCCTCTGTAAAATCCTTCGAACCCACTTTAATCATCGCACCCGCTGGAGAGGCGGCAGGGGATGCAGCAGGGGAACTTGCCCCAGAGCCACCAGAGCCAGTGTTGGCACAGGAAATGATGGTAAAAGCAGTGAAAAGCGCCAAAAGCGGCAGCAGGAAAAGGCGACGAGTAAGTTTCATAACACTGTTTGAAATGAAGATTCAAAAACTTATCAGATAGTTGTCAGTGGCGAGGGGATAAGTCGATAGGCGTGATTAAGCTTGAAACCCCAAAAGCTGTTCCGCCCGCGCAGCGGGCGGAACAGCTTTTGGGGTTTCGACTTTTTCCACGCGCACTGATTTATAACCCGTTCCAACGCTAACAAACCACCAGGATTGCGATTACATTTCCACTTATGATAGCGAAAAAGGAATTTCGCCGATGGGCAAATTCCTGCTGCCTCAGGGCAACCAACGAGGCCGTAACCCTAATAGTGGCAGTTCCTGGGGTTGTACCAACGTAGAATTTCCTGTCTGGTCGGCCAGCAGGGGTAGTGCCCAGAGACGGCTGGTGGCGATCGCCTTGCCATCACTGCCGATCAAACTGGACTGGGTAGGGGGCTGGTCAGACGCCTGTACCTGGTCGAAGATGAGCGCCAGTCCGTCGGGGGCGAGGCTCATTTGCACATCGCGCTGCACGGGCAGATCCAGTAGTTTGGTAAGCTGGCTATTCTCCAGGTTGATCGCGGCGATGTAGGGCTGCTCAACGAACTGGTCGCCGGGGAGTCGGCGCGTCATCAGCACGTAGAGAATTTTGCGATTGGGTGAGAACTGGGCGCTGAGGAAGGAGCCATCGGTTTTGGCCAATTCCTTATCAACGCCTGTATTGGTCACCAGGAAGAGCGATCGCGTGGGGTTGTTCGGGTCGCGGTTGAACTTCACCATTGCGGCGGCGGAACCATCGCGGGCAAAGCTTAACACCACGCCAAACTTGGACAGGAAATCCAGTGGGTCAGCACTGGATTCCAGCGGCAGAATCGCCATCCCCTGCCCCTGTGACATGGCCAGTGAAGAACTATCGGGGGCAATTAGAAAATCACCGCCCGGTTCTGTTTCTAGTGGAGATGGGGACTGCCCCTGACGGATTTGCCACAGACCAAATTCGGCGGGGTTCTGCCGATTCACCCGCTGCACAATGATGATTTCCCCGTTGGGCGACAGGTCAAACTTCAGGTTCTGATAGTCCTTGCTGTCCAGTACCAGCTCTACCACACCCGGTGGCTGAGCAGCGACAGTTTCTGGGTTTTCCCCGGTCTTCAGTTCCGTTGGAGATTGGGCAGGCGACACGATCTGAATGCCCGTGGTGACCGTGTAGAGTTTTTGATCCAGCAGGCCCTGGAACTGGTCGCCCTCCCGGTTGCTGGCCGAAAACAGGATGCGATCGCCCTCTGGGTATGGCTTGTAGTCCATCACCGACAGGTTGGTCGGGGTGAGAATCCGGTGTTCATTTTTACTGAGGTTCTCCAGCACCAGGCGACCTGCCTCTTCTGCCTGTACCCCCAGGTAGACAAAGGCGCGATCGCGGGTGCGGAACTGCCCCTCAAACGGCGGCATGAGTTTCTCCGTCTGGGGTTGACTGAAGCGATCGCGTGCCCCCTGGAGCTGTACTTTGAAGTCGGTGCCATAGGGTGCGGGTGTCTCCAGTGTGTAGGCCATGCGCCGTCCCGCCCAGCTAAACTTCCCCGGTAGTGGTGGTTCAACCCGCAGGTTGTTCTCCACACTCTCATGGTTCATGGGACGACTGAAGGTGAGCAGAAACGCGGTGTCTTCCGCCCCCACCTGCCGATCTTCCCAGCTAAAGTTGCGGATGCGTGGGGCCGTGTGATCGCCCCCCAGTACCAGTAACGCCATGATCACCGTCATGACTGCGATGAGAGTGATTGCGACGCGATCGAGACGCTCTGATAAAAATTTTGGAGTTTTCGTAGTCATGGACAGAAGGAGAGCAGTGCGAACGGGAACGACAGCTCAAATGTAAGGATTGAGAAACAGGTTGTATCAGGTTGTATCTCAGTTTTAGAAATTTGCAAAAGTGGGATGCACCCTTGAAACAGTACCCCAAAGTGTA
>CAZVXA010000293.1:0-7118 GCA_964630955.1 uncultured bacterium
TTTGTACCACACGCGCTTGCAAAGCGCTGTAACTGGATGGTTCCTGAAAGAATTAAGTGTGAGGAAATAGAGCGTGAATCGACTGGTGCGGCGATACGGTTTACAGCATTTTGGGTTGTTTTTGGGTCTGAGCACGGTTGGAATCCTTGCAACTGCCATTCAACCTGCCTGGGCAAATGATGATCAGGCAGTGATTGCGACCACCGTTGAGGAGTGGCTAACCCAGATTGCCCAGTCCAGCGTTGTCGAAGTAACAGGTATCCGCCTGATGAACACCGCTACTGGACTAGAGGTAATTGTGGAAACCCGGGAGGGAGAGGTATCCCAACCTTCCAGTTCTGTAGTGGGAAATGCTTTGATTCTCGATATCCCCAATGCGGTGCTGGTGCTGCCGGATGGGGGTGAGTTTCAAGAGGCCAGTCCGGCAGATGGCATTGCATTTGTCAGCGTCACCAACTTACCAGATAACGGTATTCGCGTCGCCATCACTGGCTCCGATAGACCCCCTGCGGCTGATATCAGGGCTACCCCTCAAGGGCTGGTGTTAGGGGTGGTGCCGGGGGGCGCTGGGGTAGAAGAGACCTCAGAACCCGACGCCATTCAGGTGGTGGTAACCGGGGAACAGGAACCAGGGGGCTATACGGTCAGGGAAGCTACGGTGACCCGGCTCGATGTGCCTCTACGCGATATTCCCCGTTCAATTCAGGTTGTCCCCCAGCAGGTGATTGAAGATCAGAATGCCATTCGATTGGATGAGGCGTTACGCAATGTGAGCGGCTCGGCTCGGGACAATACCTTTGGAGGCACCGGCGATGGTTTTTTGCTGCGGGGCTTCGCGGCGGATATTCTCCGCAATGGGCAACCTGAAGTGGTGGGAACCTCAACCTTCTCCAGCCTTAGAGAAACGGTGAACTTAGAGCGGGTGGAGGTGCTGCGGGGACCGGCGTCAATTTTGTTTGGCAGCCTTTCCCCTGGTGGGGTGATTAACCTGGTGACCGAACAACCCCTGGAGGAGCCGTTTTATGAAATCGACTTTTCCATCGGCAATTACCGCTTCTATCGCCCCAGCGTTGACCTGTCGGGTCCCCTGACGGAAGATGGCTCGTTGCTCTACCGGTTGAACGCGGTGTATGAAAACTCATCCGGCTTTCGAGACTTTACCGATATTGAACGGGTATTTGTTGCCCCTGTGGTCGAGTGGCGGATGAGCGATCGCACCAGCCTCACCTTCGATCTTGAATACCTGAACGACGAACGCCCCTTTGATCGAGGGATTGTGGCCATTGGGGATACGGTGGCGGATATTCCCATCAGCCGTCGGCTAGGAGAACCCAGCGATGTCCGGCGGGTCGAAGACTTGAGCGTGGGGTATCGGCTGAACCATGAAATTAACGATGACTGGACTCTACGGAATTCGTTTCGAGCTTTATTTACCGAAGAATTTACCCGCCGCTTTGAACCCCGTTTTTTAGACGAAACGACGGGAATTTTACCGCGAGAATTCAGAATTGTTGAGGGCGATCGCCAGGGCTATGCCCTGCGCACAGAAGCCGCCGGAAATTTTGCCACCGGGTCGATTCAGCACCAGCTACTGGTCGGCTTCGACCTCTCACGGGTATTGTCGGATTCAAGCATATTTCGAGTCCGGCCCTCGGAACCGATCAATATTTTTGACCCGGTTTACTTTAGGCAAATTCCTGATGCTCCCCTATCCTTTGCCTCAGAAACCCGTACCAATTCCCTGGGCTTGTATGCACAAAATCTGGTGTCCTTTACCGATCAGCTAAAACTGCTGGTGGGTGGTCGATTTGACCTGGTTGACCAGAACAGTCGAGATCCCCTATCTGACAGCGAATCCCCCCAGAGTGATACCGCCTTCAGTCCTAACGTGGGGATTGTCTATCAGCCCACTGAGGAAATCTCCCTTTACGGTAGTTTTAGTCGCTCGTTTCAACCGAATTTCGTCACTCGGGCCGATGGCTCCTTTTTAGAGCCGGAACGGGGCACCCAGTATGAAGTCGGGGTGCGGGGCATTTTCTTCGATGAGCGCTTGATTTCCAATCTGTCCCTCTATCGCCTGACCAAAACCAACATCGGCATCACCGACCCCGACAACCCTGACTTTTCAATTCCTGTAGGGGAGCAGCGCAGCCAGGGCATAGAGCTGGATGTGACCGGTGAGATTTTGCCGGGGTGGAACGTGATTGCCACCTATGCTTATACCGATGCCGTGATTACTGAAGGGGATGACTTTGCACCTGAGGGTAATCGGTTCGTTAACGTGCCCCGACATAGCGCCAGCCTCTGGACTACCTATGAAGTGCAGTCGGGTGATTTGCAGGGTTTAGGAGCGGGCATTGGCCTGTTTTTTGTAGATGAACGACCGGGAGACCTGGAAAATACGTTTACCCTACCCAGCTATCTGCGGACGGATGCAGCTATTTACTATCGCCGCAACAATTGGCGGGTTGCGCTCAACTTCAAAAATCTGTTTAATGTCAGGTATTTTGAGTCGTCAGCCTTTGGACGGGAACGCATCAACCCCGGTGCGCCGTTCACCATAGTAGGCTCGGTTGCGGTAGAGTTTTGAGATGGGTTTTCTGGTTGGGCGATCGCTCCTTTTTCTCTTTCTGGTGCTGGCGGGTGCAGCCTGCCAGCCCTCTGTCGTAGCCCCAAGTCAGTCCCCATCCAGCATCGATGCAGCGGAGCAACCTTCCCCCTGTCGGGCGATTCCCCATAACCTGGGTGAAACGCAAATTTGTGGTACCCCCCGGCGCGTCGTCGCCCTCGATACCCATTCCCTCGACCTGCTGTTGGCCCTGGGCGTTGAGCCAGTCGCTTTTGCCGAAGACCGGAGAGCTTTAATCGGCACGCCCCAACCTGGAGACTCCATTGTTGGGGTGAAATACCTGGGGGATCGCCTGACCACCCGACCGACCCATATCGGCATTTCCCAATCCCCTTCCCTGGAAACCATCTTGATGCTGCAGCCCGACTTGATTCTGGGTCGTTTGTGGGGAGGTACAGAGTACCCGGCCCTCAGCAAAATCGCGCCAACGCTCCTACCCCTGGAAAAGGAGACCCCGGATTATTGGCGCACCCGGCTGAAAATTCTGGGCTATGCGCTGCAGCGGCAAGAGGCGGCGGAGGATGTGCTGGCAGAGTATGGCCGGCAGATAAGTCAGGCACAGGCCAAGCTAGCCAGGTATAAAGGCAAATCGGTATTGCTGTTATCGATGTCGGGCTTAAAGTATATCAGCATTTTTACTGATGAAGCCTTTGCGGGGCACCTGCTAGAAGCGGTTGGTTTATCTTTGCTGGTGCCTTCTGACTCAGCTCTGGAGCACTCAGGACTCATGATTTCCGTTGAGATTCTGCCCCAGCTCAATCCTGACTTTATCATTGTGATGGCCAGTGGGGATAGCCAGGTTGAACAAATCCAGAACCTCTGGCGCGGACACCCTATCCTGCGATCGCACCCTGCCTACCAGGCGAGTCAGGTCTATTTTGTGGACTATCAATTGTGGAGCCGCATTAACGGCCCAATTGCAGCCGAATTAGTTCTTGACGAAATTCAGACCCTCTTATTACCCAGCAATAACTGATTACCCAGCAATGACTGAACCCCTCTTCTTCTGTTCCCAAACCTCCCGTGAGTCAGGCGTTGATATCATCGGTTCTGCTTCTGAACATCGGCTCTATGTAGCGATCGAATGTCCCCCGCCCTGGACATCCGACGATATGGAATCGAAAGGGATTCCCGATAACTTGCGTGAACTGAGCCAGGAACTTTACGACGACTACGATCGCTTCCAAACAAGATTTTTGCTAATCCACAACGAACATTTGCAGCAAGAGAATCTTGTGCGAGTCTTGTTCTTTCGCAAGCCATCCGGTTTATCGAGGGGATACATCAAGCAGGAATTTCACCTGATGGATATTAACCAGGTCGCATCTCTTGTAAGGTCGTATGTGATGGGTGAGGCAGTCGATGCAACCCCGGTTGACGATCCCAGTCGAGATATTTTGATTTGTACTCACGGGAGCCGCGATCGCTGCTGTTCCCGTTTTGGTAATCCGCTTTATCGTCAGGCGTTGAAGATTTTAGAAGAGCGTTCGCTCTCCTCCATTCGCATCTGGCAGGCCAGCCATATTGGGGGGCATCGCATGGCTCCAACGGCGATCGATTTTCCCGAAGCCCGGTACTATGGCTATCTGGATACCGCTACTCTGTCCTCCATTCTGACCCGTACTGGAGATACACAAGCCATCAGCGCCGTATATCGAGGGTGGGGTGTTTTACCATGGGCTGCTCAGGTACTTGAGAAGGAATTTCTACTGCGTTATGGCTGGGAATGGCTAACCTGCAGTGTTACTGCACAGGTTTTGGAGCATGATGCGGAGGAAAACTTTAATCGGGTTGAGTTACGGTACACAACCTACACAGGGAATAGGCATCTCTATCACGCCGATGTGATTGCGAATCCTGACAAAACTTTGTATCTAAAAGGCTCCTGCAACAGCGAGAAATCATCAGAAGTCACACCTTATGATGTGAAAAATTTGGTGGAGATAGAAACAGTCGTTGCCCATCCGGTGTAAATTACTTAAGCAAATGGGCATGGAAAAAGTTGAAACCGAAAAAGATGTTCTGCCCTTCGACTTCGCTCAGGGCAGAACATCTTTTTCGGTTTCAAGCTTAATCACGCCTACAGCGCTTTGCAAGCGCATGTGGTACAGAGTTTTTGTTGAGAGCCGCGCGGAGCGTGGCTCTCAACAAAAACTCTGGTTCTATCTCAGCGCAAAGCGCTGTATCTACTTAGGTTAAAAATCGGTGACGAACCCCATTTCCATCTGGCATCTCATTGCGCGAATGATTCGCTATGCCCTGGGATTGTATTCATTGGATACCATCCTGTGGATGTTCATCATAGGATTGCCCCTGGTGCCGGGTTTAATCATTCGTGAATTTTTTAATGCGCTAACGGACTCAGGTGAGGTGGTGAGTTCGTTGCGATCGCCCCTCATCTGGGTGGGATTGCTGCTGGCCGTAGGGCTGGCACGAATTGTCGCCATCTTCACCGGACGGATTACCAAAACCCAGCACCGCTTCACCATGAGTGCCCTGCTACGGCGCAACCTCATGGTTCAACTGCTGCGACGACCGGGAGCCGAATCCTTTGCTGACGGGGCCCACACTAGCGTGTCACCGGGGGAACTGATTAGCTTTTTCCGGGAAGATGCCGCGCAGGTGGAGGATGCTGTAGTTGGCACCAATGAAATCGCTGGTATGGGGATATTTGCCCTGGTGTCCCTGGTCATTCTGTTTTCCATCCAGGCACGTCTGACACTGTTTGTATTTCTGCCCCTGGTGGCGATCGCCCTCATTCTCCAGTTCGCTGAAACTCGCATCAAACAGTATCGCTACGCCAGTCGCCAAACGACGCAACGAGTGACGGGTATTTTAGGGGAAATGTTTGCAGCGGTGCAGGCGATTCAGGTTGCAGGAGCTGAAGATACCGTTCTCCAACATTTTCGCCAGCTCAACGAGCAACGTCGCCAGCGGATGGTGCAGGATCAGGTGTTCACCGCTACCCTCAATTCCATCTTGGAGAACATGGTGAACCTGGGCACCGGGTTAATCCTGTTTCTGGCAGTCGCAATGATGGGAGATACGGCTGCACCTTCCACTAATTTCAGTGTGGGGGACTTTGCCCTATTTGTCTATTACCTGGCCTTCGTTACCGATTTTTTCTGGTTTACAGGGGCATTCCTGGCCCTGATCAAGCAAACAGAAGTTGCATTCGATCGCATGAGTCGCCTCCTTCCTCGTTCTCCCCGGCAATCCGGACTTCAAGGAGTTGAACGTCTGGTGAAGTCTGCCCCACTGTACTTGCCCAATGCGTTTGGCAAACCTGCTGTGCATTCGGCGATCGCTCCACCCCCATCCTCCCAGGCACCGCCTCTGGAAGATCTACACGCTGTTAATCTGACCTACCACTATCCGGGGAGCGATCGCGGGATCACTGACATTAATCTAACCTTACAACGGGGCAGTCTGACCGTAATCACAGGCCCGGTCGGTTCTGGCAAGACAACCCTACTGCGAGTGTTGCTGGGACTATTGCCGATGCAGCGGGGTGAAATTTATTGGAATGGGGAACGGGTAGAACATCCCGATCAGTTCTTTGTGCCTCCACACAGTGCCTATCTGCCCCAGGTACCGCAGTTGTTTAGCACAAGTCTGCGGGAGAATCTGCTGTTGGGGTTGAAGCGAAGTGAGGAAGAAATGCAGGGGGCGATCGCTCAGGCGATGTTGCATTCTGATCTTTTACATATGCCTGAGGGGTTGGATACTCAGATTGGTTCCAGGGGAATGCGCCTTTCGGGAGGCCAAATTCAGCGTGTGGCAGCAGCACGGATGTTCCTACGACAGTCGGATTTGCTCGTCATCGATGATCTCTCCAGTGCCCTTGACATTGAAACGGAGCAGGTCTTGTGGAGGAACTTAATGAGGCTTCTGAAGGGGCAGTCCAACCAATCGATGCCTGGTAGCTCATCGCTCCTTGAACCAATCTCCTGGCGACCAACCTGTATTGTGGTTTCCCACCGCTCCTTCGTCATGGAGTCTGTCGATCAGCGGATTGTGCTCAAAGACGGCAGGATTGATAGCACCCTGTAGCAGAAACGTGGTTGTTGTCCTGGAGGTTTCTCCCGTAGGGGGACAGGCGCTTAACTCCCCAGTCACAGTCAGTCGGGTGGTACCTACTAAGTAGGCAGGCGTGATTAAGCTTGAAACCCAAAAAGCTGTTCCGCCCGCGCAGCGGGCGGAACAGCTTTTTGGGTTTCGACTTTTTCCACGCCCACTGACTTAACTGGAGTTTTGACTATTTTCCCTATCGCGCCGCGAAACGCTCTCGCAGAGAGCTTTTCGCGGCGAACTTAAGTTTAGCGCCGATTTTTTCTGAAACGCTGGCTCAGCCAGCGTTTCAGAAAAAATCGGCGCAATTTAGTCAGAGGCTGTAGCAGTACCTGTTTCGCCTTCCTTCAACAGCCGTCTGGCCCACAGAAAGTGTGCGCGTACAGTACCTCTGCGTCACAGATATAGGTAATGCCCG
>CAZVXA010000294.1:0-7116 GCA_964630955.1 uncultured bacterium
ACCCTTTTTTTTTTTGGGGGGGGCGCGCCCCCCCCCCCCCTCTCTCAAAAACAATCACAGGTTAATTTGTTCACCATCCTTAGTCCGACTGACTCTGTGAGTGTGACGACTTCCCGGGGTTAGTTCTATGATAGGGTCGGCACCTTTTGATACCTCGTCGGCATAAACTTCGTGTGGGAGATAGGGGAATGTATCGGGTTTCACTCATTGCAACTGCTGGAATTCTGGCGCTCTGGTTGGGCGGGTGTGGCGGTGACGCAGACCAGGCTGCCAGTCCCCCCCCTGAAGAGACCACCGTTGCCGTACCTGTGCCAAACCCTGCGGGCGATGCCGCAGCAACACAGTCTCTCACCGCGCCGAATGCACCGAAAAATCAAGCACCCCCCAGAGGCAACCTTCCCCCGGAACTGATCAGTTCTACCAATCCCAATCAGCGTCTGCAAGTGATTCAGCGCAGCCGTCCTGACCCCTTCTCGCTGGTTCCAACGACCCCTGTCGTCGTACAAACGACAACCCCCGGCGCTTCAGAAGGGGCTGTTGCACCCTCCTCTCCCCCGGTCAACCTGCCGCCATCGGGACAACTCGCCCCAATTCCCAATCTGGTTCCCCAGACCCCTCCCCCACCGCCGCAGCCTGATCTGGCCAGAGCAGTACGGGTGATGGGCGTAGTGCAGATTGGCCTGGTGCCCCATGCGATCGTGCAGGCTCCCAACGAACCCAGCAGTCGCTATGTGCGGGCAGGGCAGCGTCTGGCCAACGGTCAGGTGCTGGTTCGCCGGATTGAGGTACATGGCGCTGCCGATCCGGTTGTGGTGCTGGAAGAAAACGGTATGGAGGTCGTCACTGCCGTCGGTGAAGGCGGAACTCCTGGCAATAACCAGGCACAACCTGCTGCCAGTGTCTCCCCTGGTCAACCTGCTGCCATAGTGGTGGTTCCCCGCCGAGTTTCCAGCAACGCGCTATAGCGCTCCAAGTGTTGAGTTAGCGAAATAAGCCCCGCAACGCGGGGCTTATTTCGCTTGTGTCACAGACCTGTAACATTCTGGGCAGAGATTTGTGGCTTCGGTACAGTGAGAATAACATTTGCGCAATCGTCCATTCTATGACCTCTTCCAATCCTGAATTTTCGTTTCCGTTTCCCTTTGAGTTTGCTCCCCAGGCGGGACAGGATGCTGAACTGCTGGAGCAGCTTAGCTTTATGCCTGGATTGCGAGAAGTGCTGACGGTGCGTCAGGTTCACGCTTTAGAACATGCGACCGTCTGGGTGTTGAGCGAGGCGCAGGCAAAGGCCACTACAGAAGCGCTCAGCGGTATGTCTACGGAGCGGGGGTTCTACCTCTATGGCGCTGTCGATACCACGGATTTGCGGCGAGCGGTCGATCGAGCACTGAACCGCCTGATCAATGGCGATTGGGATCTGGCGGTTCACCCCCGCTGTGGCACCAATTTGTCGGCATCAATTCTGCTGACGGCAGGGCTGGCAATGGGAATTAACCTGTTTTTGCCGAAAGACCCGCTAGGACAACTGCTGGGAATTGGTGTGGCGGCAACGACAGCGGCCAGTATCAGTACGGATGTGGGGAGTCTGGCGCAGCGCTACATTACCACCGCAATCCCTTTTAACCTGGCGGTTGAAGAGATTGCGGTGGGGCGCGATCGCTTTGGACAGCCTTATCACTTCGTGAGCGTTCGTTGGGTAGCGTAGCGGCTATTTCAGGCGCGTTTCCAGGTATTGACCGACCAGTTGCTGTTCGCCAGCGCGGGTGACGATGGTCTGGCGAGTCCGGTACTGGGTGCCAATCAGTTTAATCTCCTCCTCAAACAGGTTGCCGCTGTATTCGGTGCGGAGTTGCAGGGTGAGCGGGTTTGGCATCTGGAAGCTGGCGATCACAGGCTTGGGGGTGGAGTACCCGCGATCGCGGTATAGATTGGCTCCCTCTGCGCCAAAGATGGTTGTTCCACTGGAAATTTTGCGCCCTGTGTGACGGTCCTGGCTGTCCCAGGTTACTTCAGAGCCACAGGTTATGGTTGTTTCCTGGGGGAGCTGTAGCAACCGGGCCAGTCCTTGCAGTTCAGGACTCCCCTGCGACAAAAAGCGGACAGTGACGATGCTAATCGCCTCCTGCACATCACCACTGGGAAGGGTGTAGTAGCGTCGCTCAGACCGCCAGACGCCGGACGACTGCCGGAAGAACTCCGCGATCGCCAAATCATCAAGAATCGAAGAGGGAACAGGAGAAAAGGTCACGATCGAAGTCCTCGTCAGATGTCAAGCGCAATGCCTTCTTTTGTAATAAATAGATACATTGCGTTTAATTTTTCTTAATATATCATCCCCTTTTCCCTTTCTGGGATTTTGACGATTTCTTCTCGCAATGCCGTGAAACGCTCTGTGTAAGAGCGTTTCACGGCAAAATTGTTATGGCAACCAGGGGGTTAATGCGGATCGCCCCCACTCCTTCCCAACCTTTATCTTGTCTGCTTAAGCTGCTCCAGGTGCTGCTTCACCAGCGCATAGCCCTCAGGGTTGCCCTGCTCCAGATACAGTTCCCCAGCCCTGACTAAACTGCGCACGGCGTCATTGTCCTGTCGCAGATTTGCAAACAGTAGCCCCCGATTGTGATGCGCCTCTGCAAACGTATCGCTGGATTGGAGCGCAGTGCCAAAGCGATCGAGCGATCGCCGGAATTTCCCCTGCCGAAATGCCTCACATCCCTCCTGAAACGCCTGCAAGACCACTTCATCTGGTTTGGCTTTACAGGAAACGGGCTGGTCAAAGGTGACTGCAACACTGCCAGAACCAACGTAGGCCCAGCGCATCACACCGATGGCGAAGCCTGCAATCAGGGCGATCGCCCCTGCCCAGGTAAGAAAATTTCCCGTCTCCATGTGAACGCTATTCCCCAATTTTGATTTCGGTGGGTTCCGGTTTAACGCGACGGATGGGGAGGTTGGCGATCAGGGCAGTAGCGCGCTGGTTGTTTTCCAGGAGAAACTCGGTGCCTTCGGTGTCGAGCTCGACGTAGCGGGACACCACCTCCAGAATTTCCTGCCGCATTTTCTCAATCATGGCGGGCGAGAGGTCAGCGCGATCGTGGGCCAGCACAATTTGCAGGCGGCGTTTCACAGTTTCTCGGTTGTTTTCCTGGGGGCGGGGGAATAACCGATCGAGGAGGTCGTTGAGCATGGACATGGTGCGAAAGGGCTAATTGGAAGAACTGCGGAACATGCGGCGGATGCGAGAGAACAGGTCGTCGTGCGAGGCCGTCAGATCCAGGAAGGGGATCGATTCTCCCTCCAGACGACGGGCAATATTGTCAAACGCCATTCCTGCCAGCGTAATTTTCTGGCTCAACACCAGCGGTTCTCCCCGGTTCGTGGACACAATGACCCGCTCATCATCCGGCACTACCCCAATCAGCGGGATCGCCAGAATTTCCTGCACATCCTTCACCGACATCATCAGGTCTTCCTGCACCATAGCGGGTTTCAGGCGATTGACAATGAGCCGTTGTTTTTTAATGTCGTTTGCTTCTAAAAGACCGACCACACGATCGGCATCACGCACAGCGGCGATTTCTGGAGTGGTGACGATCAGCGCTTCCTGGGCAGCGGCGATCGCGTTCTGAAAGCCCATCTCAATCCCCGCAGGGCAGTCCACCAGAATATAGTTGTAGGTCTCCGCCAGGGTATTGATCAGCCCCTTCATCTGCTCAGGGGTGACCGCGTCTTTGGTGCGATTTTGGGCGGCAGGGAGGAGGGCCAGGTTCGGCTGTCGTTTGTCTTTTACCAGCGCCTGGTCAAGTCGGCATTCGCCCGCCAGCACTTCAACAGCGGTGTAGACAATCCGATTTTCTAAACCCAGTAACAGATCCAGGTTGCGCAGGCCAAAGTCGGCATCTACGACGGCTACCTTGCGACCGCGCCGCGCCAGTGCCATGCCAATGTTTGCCGTGGTGGTGGTCTTTCCCACGCCGCCTTTGCCAGAGGTAATAACAATAATGCGTGCCATGAATCCAGTCCTTGTCACTCAGAAGCGAGTCGCTGTTTTTGCGGGTGGTCGGTTACGGGGTTGGCTCCAGTGGAGTCAGCAACCGTAGCTTGGGGAATTCGGTGGAGGTGGTAATGCGAATCCCTTCGGGGGTGACGTAGGCCACTTCGGGCTGGTATTGAGCGGGGGGTTTCTCCGGTGGACGAGCCACGGCATCACCAATTCTCAACTGAGTGGGTTCCAGCCGTAGCGCCATGATTAAACAACGGGGATTGCCTTTTGCCCCGGCATGGGCCACGCCCCTCAACGTCCCCCACACCAGAATATCGCCATCGGCAATCACCGAACTACCCGGATTGACATCCCCCAGAATTACCACGCTACCGGGATGCCGAATTTCCACCCCAGAACGAACGGTGGTCTCCAGATACAGGGCATCTGCCAGAGCCTGCCCCGTCTCCGTTTGCTGATTCAGATGTGCCACCGGAGAGTGCTGTTCTACCGAAAAACCTGCCGTCGCTGCTGCTACTGCCGTCTGTCGCCGACTGGTGTAGACCCGCTTCAGTTGGAGCTGCGACTCCGCCAGGGTATCGGCAATCGACTGCAATTGACGGGAATCCAGCAGGCGATCGCGCGCAATCAGGTGAACCGAGGTATTCGGCTGCCAGAAGCGATCGCCCGAACTCAGCCGTTGCTTGAGCTGCTGCCAGACATCAGTCCACCCGGTCGGGATGCTGCTCATTTCCAGCTCTGGCGGCAGCATCAGCAACAGTCGCCCGCCCTCGCTCTTAAAGCGCACCTGGAGATGGGGATTCTCCTCCGGGGCAGGCTGGGGAATCGCAGTAACGGGAGCAGGAGAAGATTCGGAGGTCATGAGGGAGGATTTACAGGAAATTGCCTGAACAAATTAACTATCCATATTAGGGGGCAGCGCGGACAGAAATGCAAGCTTTTTAGAGGATTTACTGGTTTATTCGACCTCCAGCGTTTGAAGGAAAGCATCGACCGTGACAACCATAACCTCACGGAATGGATTGAGCACAAGAAGATCTTTGTCTCCAGTCACGATATACTTCGCGTTACCATTCACCGCCAACTCTAGAACCTTGTCATCCTTCGGGTCTCGACATTCCTGAACCCATTCGATAATTTCCACTAGAGATGCCCGTTCTATCAAAGCAGCAAGAAAAGTTTCACGCTCCTCACCTGTCACATAGCGATTGAATCTTTCTCGCCCCAAAACTTCGTTGATTTCCTCCAGCAGATCGAGAGAAAGCAAAACTTCACCGTGCTGCAAGACATAGCGAAAAGCTTGAGCTGGCTTTCCCTGCGCAAAAAGAAGTGCGCTGATGATGACATTGGTGTCAAAGACGCAACGCGCGCTAGTCATCATGAAGAAGAGACTCTAAAATTTCTGGAGTTAATCCCCTCGCTTGAGCCTTTTGACTCATTTCGCTCATCACTTCTTCCAGAGTTCCTCTGTTGCGAACAACGTCGCTTAGCTTCAGACTGATGAGTGCCTCCAGTTGACGGCGACGCTCCTCCGAAGCGGTCTCAAACATACGAGCGACTTCAGAATTAACCCGGATTTGAATGGTCTTCGTTTCCATTTCAAGATACCGCCTCTTAGGGCTATCAGGATGATTAGAGCCTTAATCCAAATTTACTGGAGGTTTGAACTAAAGTGCCAGTTTTAGAGCGCTCAACGCGATATGTGCTAAGTCTCATCTGACCTGCTCAATTGCAACAGCGATCGCCCTCTGCTTCTGCGGATCTGCCCCGTTGGCATAGGGAATCGGTGCATCGACCACCACATCGGGGACGACACCCACCCCTTCTAGCCGCTGGTTCCCATCTACGAACACATCAGCAACAGCAACATACAGCAGACTTCCATCCCGCATCAGGAAGGCCCGTCCTGCGACCACCGCGCCTGCCGTCCGAGAGCCGACCACGGGGCCAAATTTATCCTTTTTGAAGGCGTAGGCCAGGATTTCCTTGGCGCTGCGGCTACCGTCGTTGACCAGCATCACCACGGGTTTTTTCCAGGAGGAGTCGCTGGTGTAGCGATCGCCATCCCGGTCAATGCTGGTGATGGTAGGGCCGCGATCGCTGTAGATATTCAGCACCGTCAGCGGCGCGCCCCCCCAACCCTCTCGCAGATCCAGCACTAGCGCGTCGGCATTTCTGAGGCGACCGTAAATCAGTTCACTCTCCAGAATTTCCTGCGCCTCGTCATTCGCGTAGGACCAGACATGGATATAGCCGATTTTCCTGCCGCTCTGATTGATCACTTCAACACTTTCGCGCTGAGCATCCATGAACATGCGAACCCCGTCGAAAACCTTGGGTTTAACGGTAATCTCCTGCGGCGGAGAGGAGGGCGATCGCACCACCTGCACGTTTACCTCCTGGCCGGCCTTTCCAGCAAAGGACTTGATCGCGTGGAAGGGCTGACGATCGACGCTGAGAATCTGGTCTCCAGTCTTGATCCCTGCAGAAGCCGCTGGACTGTCATTCAGCACCGCCCGCACAAAGGTTTTGCCGTCAATGTCAGTTGTGACTGCACCAATGCCCGTGTACTCAATTTTTCCCTGAGGTAAGACCTTCTTCACCTGCTCCTGCAAGCGGGAGTCCCTCGGCGCAAAAATTCCCAGCACCTGATAGTAGTTGGGTTCCTCCGGGATAAACAGCCGGGTATGGGAAGTCTTCAGTTCACCAATCATCTGATTGATCACAACCGCCGCTGCTTCCCGCGATCGCGTCTGGGCTACCTGCGGACGGTAGCGCTGCTTCATGGCATTCCAATCCACCCCATTCAACTGGGGGTCAAAAAAGCGATCGCCCACCGTCTCCCAGACCTCATCAAACAGAGCCAGTTGCGGATTATTCGCCTGAGACAGCGCAGGAATTCCCACCCAGCCCAGGAGCAGGGCGATGAGAGTGGCGATCGCCAGAGACAAAAGATATTTCAGCGGATGCCGCTTAATTGTGTTGAGGAGTTGAGTCATGGGGCGATTTTAGCGAAATGAACTACCCCACCGCACGGGCGGATGGGGTTTCATTCCCCAATTCCGCCTTGCGCTGAGATTTCTGACGCTTCTTCGCCCCAAGTTGCCGCATAC
>CAZVXA010000295.1:0-7101 GCA_964630955.1 uncultured bacterium
ACCGTGCCAACCTGGGTATGGAAGTGATGCACGAGCGTAATGCTCACAACTTCCCGCTTGACCTGGCTGCTGGTGAGGCAACTCCTGTTGCTCTGACCGCTCCCGCTATCAACGGTTAATCTATCGTTCATCTTGAGCTGAAGGCAGCGTCTCCCTTTGGGAGACGCTGCTTTTTTATACTCAGTGAAAGAGTTCTCCAAAGCTGATCCCCGTTGCGGGATCGCTGTTTTGTTGGTATTTTCAAGATTTGTTTCTCGCCCATTGTCGGTGCGATTGCCAAACTCCTCCTCCATACGTCTGCATTCTATGACTCGTCGCACTTCGAAGCGTTACACCATTCTCATTACCTGTACAGGAAAAGGTCCGGTTACGCTGGCGTTCGATCCCCAAATTATGCTTGCCTTGCTGTTTGGAGTGGTTGCGATCGCAGCTACCCCTTTCCTGTGGATAAGCGGTGTAGTTCATTCTTATTCTCAGAATAACCATCGGTTGAAGGAACGCAATCATCAGCTCACCAGGGAAGCCAAGGATATTTTGACGAAGGTGGAGGCACTGGAATCTGAGATTGATACGCTCCAGCAACGGGCAGGAATCTCTCAAAATGCCCCTGTCCAGCAACAGTCTTATCGGGAAGATAAACTTCAGCCCCAGGGCGGTGGCATTTCCGTAGACGCAGATGATTTGCTGCGGGCAGCTCGCAATCAGCTCCCGGCGTTACTGAAGAACCTCCAGGGAGAAGTGAAGCCAGCTCTGGAGAAAACGCTGGTCAAGGAAAACGCCCGCCCACAAGGTAGCCCGGTTAAGGGATTCGTCGAACTTTCGTCGGGCTTTGGACTGCGCTCTGATCCCTTCGGTGGGGGCGGCATGGAATTCCACGAAGGCTTAGATTTTATTGCAGCTTATGGTACCCCCATCCATGTGACCGCTCCTGGCTATGTGGTTGAAGCAGGTTGGTCGCAGGGGGGCTATGGCAATTACGTAATTGTTGATCATGGCTATGGGTTCCAAACCCTATATGCCCACCTATCTGCCGTGGCCGTTGAGAAGGGGATGAAATTGGAGCGCGATCGCATCATCGGCTATCTCGGTAGCACAGGGCGTTCCAGTGGTCCCCACCTGCATTATTCGGTTTACATCAACGATCGTCCCATCGACCCCGAACATTTCCTCGGTCCCGTTCGTGTTACCCGTAACTCCTTTGAGGGAATGTTGAGTCGATAACTCCGAACTGCGAACGGTGGAACACCCACGTCGGGTGCCCCCCATTCCCCACCTCTTGTACTTCATCGGCGCGAAAAGCGCTGCATTTTGCTTTTTTGGCAACAAGCTCCGCCTTTTAGCAGATGTAAAATTGCAGTGGATCTGTTTGCACTGCTGGACTACACTGTATCTGTTCAAATCCTCATAACATGGTTCCCTGGAGACAAGTGAATGCTTTTCGCACGAAAATCCCCAACGGCTTTGACCTATCTGAGTGAAAAAAGCGAATTTCAGGGCGATCTTCACGTTGAAGGCAGCCTGCGCGTAGACGGGATTGTGCATGGTACGGTTGACGTCCAGGGCGATATGGAAGTCTCTCGAACCGGACTGGTTGAGGGGCCAGAAATCCATGCTCATAATCTGATTGTTCACGGGGTTGTCAAAGGGCGAATCGTTGCCAGCGGTAGACTGACACTCAGTCGTACTGCCCGCCTGGAAGGTGATGTCTCCGCTCATTCAATTGATATTGAACCCGGTGCCTTCTACATCGGCCATATTTCGACCACTGAAGCGAAAGTGCTACCCAGCGCCGGGAAGTACCCTGAACTGATTGGTGGAGAACCCTAGTAAGTCAGTGGGCGTGGAATCAAAGTCGAAACCCCGAAAGCTGTTCCGCCCTTCGACTTTTCCTACAATGGTGCGAAACGCTCTCTACGAGAGCGTTTCGCACCATCTTTAGTTTTAGCGCCGATTTTCCTGAAACGCTGACGGCGTCAGCGTTTCAGGAAAATCGGCGCAATGTAGTCAAAAGTCCAGTAAGATAGAATGCTTGTGGTTAACCAGAGGCGATTTGCGCTGCACGGCATTTTCTGGGAAATATGGGCAATACATTTGGTCATCTGTTTCGGGTCACAACCTTTGGCGAGTCGCACGGTGGCGGCGTGGGTGTCGTGATTGATGGGTGCCCTCCCCGATTAGAGATTTCTTTAGAAGAAATCCAGTTTGAACTCGATCGCCGTCGGCCCGGCCAGAGCAAAATCACGACTCCCCGCAAAGAAGAGGATCGTTGCGAGATTCTCTCTGGTGTGTTTGATGGAAAGACCCTGGGTACTCCGATCGCTATGCTGGTTCGCAACAAAGACACTCGTCCCCAGGACTACGATGAGATGTCGCAGAAATATCGCCCCTCCCATGCCGACGCCACCTATGATGCAAAGTATGGCATCCGCAACTGGCAGGGGGGTGGTCGATCCTCCGCCAGGGAAACAATCGGACGGGTGGCAGCAGGGGCGATCGCAAAGAAGATCTTAAAGCAGGTTGCTGGTGTAGAAATTATTGGCTATGTCAAGCGGATTAAGGATCTGGAGGGTGTCGTTGATCCGAACACAGTAACGCTGGAGCAGGTAGAAAGTAATATTGTGCGGTGCCCGGATATAGAGTGTGCCGATCGGATGGTGGAACTGATCGAACAAATTGGGCGATCGGGCGACTCTGTGGGTGGTGTGGTGGAGTGCGTAGCCCGTCAGGTGCCAAGGGGATTGGGTACTCCTGTGTTCGACAAGCTGGAGGCAGACCTGGCCAAAGGGGTGATGTCGCTTCCCGCCAGCAAAGGCTTCGAGATTGGCTCTGGCTTTGCAGGTACGCTGCTGACCGGAATCGAACACAACGACGAATTCTATATGGATGAACAGGGCGAGATTCGCACCGTGACCAATCGCTCTGGGGGCATCCAGGGTGGCATCTCTAACGGAGAGAATATCGTTCTCCGGGTTGCCTTCAAGCCAACGGCAACCATCCGCAAAGAACAGCGCACCGTCACGAAAGAAGGTGAAGAGACGGTGCTGGCGGCGAAAGGGAGACATGATCCCTGTGTGCTCCCAAGAGCAGTACCAATGGTGGAGGCAATGGTGGCGCTCGTGTTGTGCGATCACCTGCTGCGCCAGCAGGGCCAGTGTACGTTGTGGTAATGACAGTTCGGCAAAAGCGCGGAAGGCTCTCTAAGAGAGCCTTCCGCGCTTTTGCCGAATGCTACTGGACTTTTGCTCAATCGCGTTAAGTTTGCCGCGAAACGCTCTCCTAGAGGGCTTTTCGCGGCATGAAAGAAATAGTCAAAAGTCCAGTTACAGCGCTTTGCGCTGAACTAAAACCAAACTTTGTGTTGAGAACCGCGCGGAGCGCGGTTCTCAACACAAAGTTTGTACCAGATGCACTTGCAAAGTGCTGTACTTATCAGGGTGTTCTTGCAGGTGTGGGGGTAGGCGTCTGGTCAACGATGGTGGGGGTGGGGAAGGGCGTGATCGCGGGCAGCGGCGTAATTTGAGGAACCCGAATAGTAGGTGGTGGCGTGATCGCGGGCAGGGGATTGCTCTGGATAGGGCTACCACCCGTAATCGGTGTGACTGCCGGGAGAGGATTACTTTGCATGGGGGTGCCACCCGTGACGGGAGTGATCGCAGGCAATGGAGTGGATGTGAGGGGAGTGACCGTAGGTAGCGGTGTGACGGTGGGAAACTGAGCGATGCTCTGTTCCGGACGGGGAGAATTGGAGTGGGCAGAATGAACCGAGAGCAGACCAAAGATCCCCACCACGGCCCCTGTAAAAAGTAGTCTGAACTTTCGTTTGGTTGAAGAATTCATGGCTACTGCCTCCTTCACTACTGCTCCAGGATAACGGCTTCCCTGCTCAAAGTCGCACTATCATGTACGATTAAGACCCCAGATGAGGAGTGGCATGGTGCTTCGCACCATGCCACTCCTCATCTGGGGTCTTAACGTAAGCGCAGTTTCAGCACCTCGTATAGAATCCGAGACAGTTCCCGACGGCTCAGCAGTTGCCTGTCGCGGAGTGTGTTTTTGAAGGGGCGATCGCCCACTCCTGGTATGGCATTCTGCACCATAAAGGACAACTGCTCGCGAGTGATGGGGCGATCGGGCGCGAATCGTCCTCGCCCAACCCCAGAAATGATTGCTCTGGCGGCAAGGGTTTCAATCGTTTGAAAGGCCCAGTGAGTAAGCGGCACATCCCAGAAACGGGGGCGTAGAGCGTTCACAGGCTGCAGGCCCAGAACATTAAACAATGCAGTGGCCACGACAGCGCGGTTGACATCATAGCCTGGATTGAAGCTGAGGCTGGCCGTGCTCTCACTGCGAACGATGCCCGCTGCCGCCATCACCTGAATGGCTTCGAAGTCAGGATCATCGTGGGCGATATCGTCAAACCAGAAGATGGGAACGCCATTCCGCGTCAGCAGCCCCTGGAGCCTGCGGGTCTCTGCTTCGCTGGCGACAATCTGGCGAGGGGCAAGATTACTTTGCACACAGAGCACCGCCAGGTAACCACTGGCTTCTCCGATCGCCCACTCCATCGGGTGCATGCGGTACGCAGCATTTGTGATGTGGGTGGTGCCGATACTTTTGGCCGAAAGAATCAGACCATCGGTGTTGATGGGCACCAGCGCCCCCAGCGGCAGGGAAAAGGGCAAGGTCAACATTTGATCCCCTTCGAGAATCACCTGTCCTGGCTCATTGTTGGGGTGTATGTCCAGGTAATGGTACTGTCCGATGCCCACACTGTCCTCGAAGCAGCGGGCGCGGGATTGGTTGGGAAAGAATGCCCTGGCCACATCTTGATGGCGAATCGTGGTCAGGGCCACTCCCCGACGGGCTTCTCGGATATAAGGTTCAAGGGCGATCCCATCCGGGGTCCAGGTCAGATCCCCCCTGGGCTTCAGGGGATGGCCTTTGGTTTGCAGGAAGTGGACGTAGGCGCGGGCGCGATCGCGTGCCCGGTTCAAATGCATCAGCCGCTCTTCACGACTCACCCCGACCAGTTCTCCACTGCGGTAGTTATTGCCACACTGCATACGACCGTTGGGGCCATGCCGTTGCAGCCCCCAATTCAACACCGTAACATCGCCGGGGAGAATCGTTTTCTCTGGGTCTACGCTCCGTAGAATGCGGCGGTAGCGAAAGATACTGAACGGGTGCAGGAAGGGACGGGGCTGGGGTTCCCAGCCATCCTTACCCTGCCGCCAGAAGCTGTCTTCAAACTCGTCAGCTCTGAGCCACGGCTGCTGGTTGTAGCCGACTGGCTCACCGATTGGCGTCCCTTCACCGGGTCGAGTCAGTTCCACTACAGCACCAAAGGTGAAGGCTTGCTGCGCCCTCGGTAGCGGTTTTTGCGGCAACACGGCTTCTCCAGTCTCATCCCGTCCTTCCTGGCCAATGCGGGATTCGATGTTTCCCAGTTCCAGGAGATCGCCCAGGTCTGTTGCCTCTATCGTCACCTTTGCGATGATGGTGAACTGTACATTTTGCTGAAGATCCTGAAAAACCACTCCGGTCACCCGCTGCTGTGGTTCGTTCTTTAACAGGACTTGGATAGGGTGGGAAAAGGGAATCAGGGTGAGATTGCCGCGATCAATGGAGGGGGCGATCGCCTCATTCATGACTCTGGCCGCTACCACGGGTGTTGTACAAAGCGGAGCAACCCAGCCCGCACCGGGATTGGAGACAACCCGACCATTGACGGGTTGAAGCTGTCGCTGGCGGTTGCGAAACCACCGATGCATCCGGGAGATCGCAAATTCTTCGCCGTTCAACTGGGCGATCGACTTCTGCCGCAGCAGATCACCATCATCGGAGGCAGGGAGCGCTTGAGCAGTAAACTGCCCGCCAACTAGCTGTTGTGGCTGTACCAGATAGACCTGTAGCCCGGTTCTTGCTGTCACCAGAGCAGCCGCATAGGCAGCCGTCGAACCGCCCACGATCAGGACATCGCCAACCAGAGTATCACCATTCTCAGGACGTAGAAAGGCATCGTTGTCCAGAGTGCCGTTGGGGCGGTAGAGGGAAGGAGCATCAGTCATTCGTCGGAAAGTTTGCTGAAAAGCGGCGAAAGAACTTTTAAATCTGTCTTGACCCTGATATTATCTCTCTATTGTTAACAGCTTCAGATGCAATACGAGTTCAATATGAAGTGATCCTATGTAGAATGCGTGAGGCGATCGCCGAAACGCATACCGATCCTCATTGAGATGGGGTGCGTTGCCGCCGACGTATCTTACAATTCTTAAAGTAATGTATGACTTCATGAGGAACTGGTATTACTTGTTCACACCTCAGATGTGAACAAGTAACTTGTATACACAGTCACCAGGCAGGACATGGTTTCCGTATCCCATTTTGTTCCTGCTGAGCATGACGATAAAGCAATCCCAGATACGCGATGAATGATGGAGTGGGTAACACTCTCACAACTTCCACGATTTATCTAAAGTAATCAAATTGGGTTGCGATAGAACTGGAATTGGTGAATGAAAACAACCATTCTATCATTGGAAAAGATTGAAACAAACAATTGACGACGACTGACGTTCTAGAGAGGAGTGTGACTCACAATGGCAAGAAGAAGGACATCGGGTTTCCTTGCAGACTTTCGTGATTTCATCATGCGCGGCAACGTGATTGACCTCGCAGTTGCAGTCGTCATTGGTGGCGCGTTCGGGAAAATCATTGAGTCGCTAGTAACGGATATCATTACCCCCGCACTGCTTAATCCCGCCATGAAAGCGGCGGGTGTTGATCAGCTCGCAAACCTGCAAGTAAATGGCATTAAGTACGGTCTGTTTCTGGCAGCGATCATTAATTTTGTGGTGATTGCCTTTGTGCTATTCCTGCTGATCCGCTCCTTTGAATCAGCCAAGCGCCAACTCGCCCGTGAAGAAGCCGCAGCCCCCGAAGCACCAGAACCAATTGTTGCTTCTAATGCCGAACTGACTGCTGCGGTTGATCGGTTGACTGACACAATTCGCTCTCGCAGTGTTTAGGGGCTTGTAACAAAATAAATTCCCAGTTTTTGCGCCTATCCGAAACCCAAAAATCTGGCAGGCGCGACGCTAT
>CAZVXA010000296.1:0-7080 GCA_964630955.1 uncultured bacterium
CGCCCTATCAGGACACTCCCACCTCGCGCCAGCAGGTGGTGAGAGCATTCATTCAGCCAGGGTTAATCCAATCCTTCGGATACTTTGGCAGGGACTTACCGTCATCCGGCTCCCCTTCTCTCTCTATGGGAGAAGGGGAGCCGGATGAAGTCCCTCTCCCTACTTCTGGACTTTTGACTAAATTGCGCCGATTTTTCCTGAAATGCTGACGCAGTCAGCGTTTCAGGAAAAATCGGCGCTAAACTCAAATATGCTGCGAAACGCCCTCGCAGAGGCGTTTCGCAGCGTTGTAGAAAAAATAGTCAAAACTCCAGCTACTTGGGAGTATCTGTTTAGTGTTTTCGGATTTCCGCCTGGGCTACATCCAGGCGGAAATCCGAAAACCTATTTTTAGCGTCTCTCGCGTATTCCTGCGCCGCAGGGGTACGCGAGAGACGCTAAACGCATACACTTGGGAGTGGGATTTAGGGTGAGGGCAAACCCTGACTGTGGAATACGGGTTTGAGGCACTTCTACAAAAACTGTCCGGACTATTGTTAATCGTCATCAGGCTGTTTCAGCGATTCCGCTGCCTGCATCTCTTGCATCATTTGCCTGCTGCGGCGCAAGTAGGTGACAAACAACAGAATCGAGAAGCCAATCATGGCCAGTCCCACAACTCCCCCGGCGAAAGTGTTGTAGAGACCATGAATGATGGCGGCGATCGCCACCCCAATAAACAAAATTGCGCCCTGCCGCGCCGGATTGAGTGCTGCCAGACCAATAAAGTACCCCACAATGCCGGAAAGAATAGCGTGGAACAGGGGGAGAGAAACAAACCGGATAGTATTGGCAACAACGTAGGTGCCCAGGTTGAGCTGCCCCCGGCTCAGACCAAAGCCGTACACCAGAGAATAGGTGGCTCCTTCGGCGATCGCAAATCCCAGGCCCGACATCGCCCCGTAGAAGGCGGAGGTTAGCGGATCGCTGAGTTTCCCAGCTCGCAAGAGAAACAGGTAGACGGGGAGTCCCTTGCAGGTTTCCTCCAGGATGCCGACTCCCAACACAAACCCCGCCAGCCGAAACAGGAAGCCGCGGTTGATCGCGCCGTATAGCGCATTGAACGGGGGAACCCGTTGCAGGGTGAGCAGCAGAGGAATGCCGATAAACGTGGTGAACAGCACACACTTGAGGGTATCGCTCCATGAGAAATCGCTGGGCTTAATCAGGTTGTAGAGCACTACCCCCCAGATGGAGGCGTAGTAGATGCCCAGGAGCCAGGCCATCTGCGCCAGGGTAGCCTGGTCTGCCACCAGATCCACCAGCAGGGGAAACAGGCCAAAAAACAGCAGCAGTCGGACGATCGGCAATCGATACAGGTCTGGGTCAAAGACTGAACGGTAGGGGAAGATGACCTCTAACTGGAAGCTCCGCAGGTTGGTCAGAAAGTCTCTGGTTTGCGTTGCGGAGGTGTTCCTGCGGGTCATTTTCCCATTTTCCGAGTCGGCGATCGCCACTGTCTGCGACCAGGCGGGAGTCGTTTCTCCCAGTTGCTGGCTGTAGATCTCAGCGACCTGTAGATGGGGAATTTGATGGCTAATGAGCTGACGCTGCACATATGAAACGAACGCCTGCTGGTTGAGCAGGCGCTCTGAGACAAGTAAAACCTGAATACTGTCTTCCTTAAGCGTGACTCTGGCCGTCACCCCGCGTGGCACAAAGATTTGATTGAGCAAGGTGGCGATCGCCTCTGGATCGCCACTGTGGGCACGGTCATACAGGTCCGACATAGTGAGGCGGAGCTGCTGGCGAGGTCATCATGGACTGGGGAGCCGTTTGTGGAGGCGGCGTGGGGATCGGCTGGCGCGATCGCAGGAATGTAGCGGTGAGCAGCCCCCCAATCCAGCCAACTAGCACCATCAGCACAATCCAGAACAGCATTCCTCCCGATCGGTTGGCGGCAGTTGGAGCAGGCTCTTTGGCAGCAACGGTTGCTGCCGCGGCAGCGGCTGGAGATTCCTCCCAGTTTGACTCCTCCGGGTAAACGCGAAGATCAGTGGCCTGCAATTCTTCGTCTGGTGCCTCGCTCGGTACCTCAGTGATGTCCT
Organism: uncultured bacterium; assembly: GCA_964630955.1. GTDB lineage: Bacteria > Cyanobacteriota > Cyanobacteriia > Elainellales > Elainellaceae > CAZVXA01. The sequence goes on from CAZVXA010000296.1 coordinate 2,088, forward strand.
GGGTTGGCATGGGAACCGCACCGTTCATGTACTCACTGGTGTACTCGTCGTCAGAATCCACGAAGCTGCTTCCGGCAAAGGATTCAGTGTTAGAAACTGCGTCTTCTGGCTCGCCTGACTGGTCAAACAGCAGGTCGTCCTCTTCGTAGGGAGACACCGGGGTCGATGGCATTTCTGGTGCCATTGGGGCAACCTCATCCGTCACGGCTGCTGGTTCTGACAGATCAGCCCACTGACTGCCACCGTTCGCGCTATGCATAAAAGGCGAGGGTAGGTCAGATTCGCCAGTCAGCAGTTCGCTCTCCCACTGAGCTGGGTCATCGTGCAGAGCAAACGCCTCCGGCGACAGGTCTTCATCGGGCTGAAGATCGTCGGCGATCGCCTCGATGGGGGCAGCAGAAGGTAGATCAAGCTGGGACAGATCGAGCAGATGATCGGTCACAGCCTCATCGTTGATAGAAACGACTGGAGGGGCCACTTCTGGCAGATCGTCGGATAGCTCAAATGCCCAGTTCTCATCCGTGTCCAAATTCTCGTCGGTGCTGAAATTCTCCTCGGTGGGTGGCACAAACTCAGCCAACTCCAGCGGAGAAGGCTCTTCAGAAGTCGCCGATGCACCATCGAAAAGGAGGTGGGCTGTAGTAGAGGTAACCTCCGTGGTCGCTTGCAGGTCCAGTGACCAATCCTCGTCATGATCAAAGACAGCAGCATCGAAGGCAGCAGCAGCCAGATTCTCGTCATGGGCCAGGAGTGAGGGGTCGGGCAGATCCAGGGCCCAGTCTTCCTCGCTGTCCGGCGGCAGGTCTGAAGGGGCGATCGCCTCAGGTGGCAGTTCTGTTTCAGAAATGCTTGACTCAGGCAGATCCAGGGACCAGTCCACCTCATCTGACGTGAGGTCGGTAGCCACAACAGGTGATTCTGAGAAACCTGGCGGTTCTGGCAGGTCGAAGGACCAATCCTCTTCATCAGCAGGCAGGCTCGACTCCATCAGAGGCATGGGTTCCTGCGGATTAAACTCCTCGTCCTGCGGAGTCGTTTCTGGAAACTCCATTACAGTGGGGGATTCCGGCAGTTCAAACGACCAATCCTCCTCATCAGTCATTGACAGGGCATCCGCTGCTGGGGAAGGCTCCGGGGGGGCTGCCCCTTCATCAGATGTGATTTCGGGAAAGTCGATGACCGTTGAGGATTCTGGCAGGTCGAAGGCCCAATCTTCGTCGGTGGCGATCGCATCTACTCCTGCGGAAGTCTCTGACAGATGGAACTCCTCGTCCTGCGGGGTTGTTTCAGGGAAGTCCATGACTGTGGAGGATTCCGGCAGGTCAAAGGACCAATCATCTGCGGCAGCGTCTTCAGTCGTTGCATCGAGATTGGTGCCTGTAGAACCCGGTAGATCAAAGGACAAATCCGGTTCATCACTGGCGGGGAAGTCCATCAGTGTGGAAGACTCCGGCAGGTCAAAGGACAAATCTGCCGTGAATGAAGGTTCTGGGGCAACGGGCTGATCCAGGTCGAAGGCCCAATCCTCTTCAGTCGTGGGAGACGGCTCAAACGCCCCAAAGGCAGGATCTGGGCTGTCTGGAGCCGCTGTTTCTAATTCCTCAAAAGCCTGGAGTGGATCGAGTGTAGGCGGCTCCGTCAGGTCTAAGGACCAGTCCTCCTCCTCAGTTTGAAGGAGGGGGGTCGTTGGAGTGGCGGGGAGTTCTGTCAGATCCAATGACCAGTCTTCTTCAGATGGAGAAGGTACTTCCAAGACTGGAAGTTCGGGCAGGTCGAAGGCCCAATCTTCTTCTGTGGAGGCGACGGGTTCTGCGGAGAGGGGAGACTCTGGCAGATCCAGTGACCAGTCTTCTTCCGTAGAGACAACGGGTTCTGCGGTAGCCGATGGCTCTGTCAGGTCAAGAGACCAGTCCTCCTCAGTGGAGGCGACTGGCTCGGAAGGGGCGGGTGGTTCGGGCAAGTCAAAGGACCAATCCTCCGTATCTGTTGGAAGCTGAGGTTCGGTGGGTGTCGCAGGTGGTTCTGTCAGGTCAAACGACCAGTCCGATTCATCCGTAGCGGCAACTGTACTGTCGGGAACGGTCGGCAAATCCAGAGACCAGTCTTCCTCGATCGCTGGAGCAGCAAATGTTTCACTCTGGTCAGGGATTAGCTCTGATAGGTCGAGGTTCCATTCCTGAGTAGCAGCAGCCGATGGAGATTCGATTCCCAAGCTGAAATCAGCGTCTTCTTCCGATGGGGTCGTTGTGCCCGACTCCTCTAGAAAGCTGAGGTCGAGGGCACTGTCTGCCTCTGTCAGTGGCTGTGGCTCGTTCAGCAGATCGAGGTCAGGGTGGGGTGGGGGTTCTGTTGCTCCCAATTCGCCCAGGAAATTCAAATCAGGAGAAGCTGATGGATTTATAGACTCGGCTGTCAGATCGCTCAGCCAATCCTCCTCCGTGGGGACTTCCAGGTCAGGCGTGGGTGCTTCCGCTTCCAGCGGGAAGTCTGTGTCCGATAGATTGAGCACAAGGTCGTCGCTGGCATCATCCAGCAGATTGATCGTTGGAATGGGTTCGTCGTCGGTCAGTCCAGAAAAATCGAGATCCGTCGAGTCCATCCCCAAATTTTCTTCGTCCAGCCCTAGCCCTGGTGTGGCTTCTAGTCCTGAAAAGTCGATTTGCTCCCCGGCAGAAGTACTGCCCATCTCCATCTCCAGACCGTCAAGACCCAATCCGTTTGAGTCGATCGCATCGGGATAGCTATCCACGAGTGGAGACACAACACTCTCGGAGGGAGGTTCGATTGTGGCAGGGGGTTCTGGCTCAGGAGCGGGCGCGACGGACGGTGGAGCAATCGCCGCAGCCGTCTCAAAGTGAATTTCCTGTGTCCAGGCGGGACTGTTCGCCCCCATTTGCTGTCCGGCCACCTTCACTGTATGGATGTGCTCTACCCCCAAATTCTGAATACCGTTCTGCACGAACGAGGTCATCACCTGGCGATTGGGTATCTGACTGGCCTCCAGCCAGACCCACAGGGTATCCCCTTGCAAATCGACCGTGGCTGTCATGCCTTTTGGTTGCAAGGAGCGGTTCATGAGGGAAGCGATCGCCTGGGGATCACCCTGCTTCGCCAATTCCAGGAGGTTCTGTGTCATAACGCATCCAGATTGTCCATCGATTGTTTAATTTGCTTTACGATACTGGGAGATAGTTTTTATAAAGGTTTTGCTTGGCGACTATTTTAGCCGTCCACTCGCCTCTGTCCACACTTTTTTGCGGTTTTTCGCCCTTTTTGTACTTTTTTTGTCACTTTTTTCCCAATTTCGCTCTGTTTTTTCAGTCTTCCCGCCCTCGAGCCTACCTTTACTATGAGTATCGGATACCTTGCCCTGGTGCTTCACGCCCATCTACCTTTCGTTCGCCATCCGGAGAGCGACTATGTACTGGAGGAGGAATGGTTATTTGAAGCCATCACCGAAACCTACATCCCGCTGATCCAGGCATTTGAGGGCCTGAAGCGCGACGGCATTGACTTTAAGCTCACCATGAGTATGACGCCGCCGCTGGTGTCGATGCTAAAAGATCCGTTGCTGCAAGAACGCTATGACACCCATCTAGCCAAACTCGAAGAACTGGCAGAAATGGAAGTTGAGCGGAACGTTCATAACGGACATTTGAAGTATCTCGCAGAACACTACGCCAACGAATTCAATCAGGTGCGACAGACCTGGGAGCAATACAGCGGCAATCTGGTCACTGCCTTCAAGCAGTTCTATGACAGCAACAACCTGGAGATTATCACCTGCGGCGCGACCCACGGCTACCTGCCCTTAATGAAAATGTACCCACAGGCCGTCTGGGCGCAAATTCAGGTGGCCTGCGAGAGCTATGAAGAACACTTTGGCCGTCCCCCCAAGGGCATCTGGCTTCCTGAGTGTGCGTACTATGAAGGGCTGGAGCGAATGCTGGCGGATGCCGGATTGCGCTACTTCCTGACCGATGGGCACGGCATTCTCTACGCTCGTCCCCGTCCCCGTTTTGGCTCCTACGCGCCCATCTTCACAGAAACAGGTGTGGCGGCGTTTGGGCGCGATCATGAATCCTCCCAGCAGGTGTGGTCCTCTGAGGTGGGTTATCCCGGTGACCCGGTGTACCGTGAGTTCTACCGCGACCTGGGGTGGGATGCGGAGTATGAGTACATCAAGCCCTACGTCATGCCCAATGGTCAGCGCAAGAATGTGGGCATCAAATATCACAAAATCACTGGAAAGGGGCTGGGGCTGAGTGATAAGTCCCTATATGACCCCTACTGGGCACGGGAGAAGGCCGCAGAACACGCGGGCAACTTTATGTATAACCGTGAACGGCAGGTGCAGCACCTCTATGGCATCATGCAGCGTCCGCCGATTATCGTCTCGCCTTACGATGCTGAGCTGTTTGGTCACTGGTGGTACGAAGGCCCGTGGTTTATTGACTACCTGTGTCGCAAGTCCTGGTATGACCAGAACACTTACCAGATGACCCACCTGGCGGATTATATGCGGGAGAATCCCACCCAACAGGTGTGCCGTCCTTCCCAGTCGAGCTGGGGCTACAAAGGTTTCCACGAATACTGGCTGAACGAAACCAACGCCTGGATTTATCCCCACCTGCATAAGGCTGCTGAGCGCATGATCGATCTGGCTCATCGGGAACCCGCTGATGAACTGGAGTGGCGTGCGCTCAACCAGGCGGCGCGAGAGTTGCTGTTAGCTCAATCTTCGGACTGGGCTTTCATCATGCGAACGGGGACAATGGTGCCCTATGCGGTGCGGCGGACGCGATCGCACCTGATGCGCTTCAACAAGATCCGCGAAGACCTGCTCCAGGGCAAGGTGGATTCCGGTTGGCTGGAGAAGGTAGAGGCGATCGATAATATCTTCCCGAACATCAACTACCGGGTCTATCGACCGCTGTAAGGAGATTTCTAGCAATGAAATTACCTGCGTCGTGTGGATGTCTCCCCCGCGCAG
>CAZVXA010000297.1:0-7068 GCA_964630955.1 uncultured bacterium
GCGTCGCGCCTGCCAGAATTTGGGTTTCAGATAAACTCTAAGCTGCCGCCGCCAGCGCCACATGGCGTACTACGTAAGCCACATGCATCGGGTACCCCTGGGAGTACAGCACATCCACACCTTTTAATGCAGCTTCTCGATTTTGGTAGGAGCGCAGAACCCGTTCGGTGCCGTTGGAATATTGAATGCAGAGTTGCCAGATCATTTGAACTGCCTCCTGGGGGTGGACTTCCTTATCCTGTCACTTCATCAATGCTTTACAAAAAGCATACGGACTTCATCCCTGCTTTGCACTCAGTGGGAATATGGAAGTTCAGCGGTTGACAAAATACACCGCAACCTTCCAAAAAAAGTGTCAACCCTTCGCAATATTTATCAATCTTTTGATTTTCTCCGTAAATCCATCAGTATTTCATCAAAAAGGCAGAATTCAGTAGACAATCCGGTTGTCTCCGACTTAGATAGAATCGGAAACATTCACCGGGAATAATTACCGCAGTAGGAGAATAATGCGTATGTACGATTGCATCATCGTGGGCGCGGGGCCTGCCGGGGGGAGCGCAGCTTATCATCTGGCCAAACGGGGGCGATCGGTGCTGGTACTCGAAAAAGCCAGCTTGCCCCGCTACAAACCCTGCGGCGGTGGTGTTTCTCCCCAGGTGGCTGACTGGTTTGACTTTGACTTCAGCCCTGCAATTTCCATCAAGGTAGACACCATCCGCTACACCTGGAAGATGGATGACCCCGTATCGGCAAAGCTCAACCACCTGGAGCCGATCTGGATGGTACGGCGCGATGTGTTTGACCATTTCCTGATTCAACAGGCGCAGAAGCAGGGTGCTGAGCTGAAAGACAACACCGAGGTCACCAGCATTCAGATGGTGGGGGACTCCTGGCAGGTCAGCACCGCCCAGGGCCAATACACCGGACGCTACCTGATCGGCGCTGACGGTGCCAAAGGCAATATGGCCAAGTGGCTCGGCTTCCAGGAACGCAAGCGTAGACTGGGTGGCGCATTAGAAGCAGAGGCCCGGATGGATGTGGAAGCGGCCAATACCTGCCATTTTGAGTTTGGCATGGTGAAGAACGGCTACATCTGGAACTTCCCAAAAGCAGACGGCTACTCCATCGGCATCGGTACCTTCCGGGGCGGCGAATCCCAGGACTTCAAATCGATCTTGAGCGAGTATGCCACCCTGTTTGGCATTGACCTGAAAACCACCAAGCAGTACGGCCATCCCCTCTGCCTGTGGGACGGCGATCAAAAACTCCATACCCAGAACGCCCTGCTGGCAGGGGAAGCTGCCTGTGTGGTAGACCCGATGACCGCAGAGGGCATCCGCCCCTCCATGTTTACGGGCGTCAAGGCGGCAGAAGCGATCGACCGGGCACTGGGTGGCGATCTGAACGCCCTGGAGAACTATTCCCGCACCATTCAAGAAGAATGGGGCAAAGACATGGCATGGGCACAGCGAATCGCGGGTCTGTTCTACCGGGTGCCCCAGCTCGGCTACAAAGTCGGCGTCAAGCGCCCCTCCGCCAGCGAGCGGATGGCCCAAATTCTCTGTGGTCAGTTGCGCTACAGCGATGTCGCCAGCCGTGCAGTGAAGCGGCTCAGCACCGGGCTGATTCCCGGTATGGGCGGCTAAGTTTCTCGATTCCACCCCTTCCCTCTCCTCGTTTCCAGTCCCTCCTCGCCCTCCTCGTTTCCAGGCTCCGCCTGGAAATGCAAACCGGAGGCTCTGCCTCCTCATAGCAGGAGGCAGAGCCTCCGATTGGCATTACTGGCGAGACGCCAGTAACGAGAAGAACAAAAAAAGAGAGCCGCCCATATAGTAGGCATAGTAGGCGGTTCTCCTTTTGTCTTTTCGTCCGATCGCCCCCCAAAATAGAAAGCGGTGCGTTCCCTGTCCCTGTCCAATGCCCTCGTTTGTCCCTGACCTCCCCCTCCCCTCCCTGAAAACCGAGTCTCAACTCGACGCACTGCTGAATCAATTCACCCACTTTGGCGTTGAGCTGGGGCTGGAGCGCATCGAACGACTGCTGGCCGGATTGGGCAACCCTGAGCGACAAGTGCCCGTTCTCCACGTCGCCGGGAGCAACGGAAAAGGCTCAGTGTGTGCCTATCTGTCCTCAGTGCTGCAAACAACAGGCTACCGGGTAGGCCGCTACACCTCGCCGCATCTGGTGAGCTGGTGCGAACGCATCTGGCTGGACGGGAAGGACATTGATCCCACAGTCTTTCATGATCTGCTGCAATCGGTGATCGCTGCGATTTCCCCCGCTCACCCCTCTCCCACCCAGTTCGAAGTGGTCACCGCCGCCGCATGGCTATACTTTGCGCAGCAGCAGGTAGACATTGCCGTGATGGAGGTGGGCCTGGGGGGACGACTGGACGCCACCAACGTGTGCGATCGCCCCCTGGTCAGCGTCATCACCTCCCTCAGCCGCGAACACTGGCAGCGACTCGGCCCCACCCTGGCCGACATCACCCGCGAGAAGGCTGGTATTTTGAAGCAGGGCTGTCCTGCGGCGATCGCCCCCCAACCCCCCGAAGCCGAGGCCGTACTGCAGCAGCATCTTACAGGGCTGGCCTGTCCCGTCGTCTGGGTGCCGCCTGCATTAGACCTGGGGGATGGCTGGGCCGTCGAGGCAGGAAATGATTTTCCCCTGAAATACAAACTCCCCCTACCAGGAGCACACCAACTGACCAATTCAGCGGTGGCGATCGCCGCCCTCCGCCTGCTCCGACAACAGGGCTGGGAGATTCCTGACAAAGCCATTACCGAAGGAATCGCCTGCGCCCAGTGGAAAGGGCGACTCCAGTGGATCACCTGGCGTGGCAGAAGCTTACTCATCGACGGTGCGCACAACCCCGCTGGAGCCGCTGCCCTGCGACAGTATGCAGACACCAGCGATCGCATCACCCTCCCCGTCTCCTGGGTCATGGGCATGATCGGCACCAAAGACCACGCCGACGTATTTCAGGAACTGCTACGACCGGGCGATCGTCTCTACCTCGTCCCCGTCCCCGACCATCTGCCCGTAGACCTGAATTACCTGAAACAACTGGCGCTCCAGACCTGCCCTGAACTGGCAGAATGTGAAGTTTTCCCCGATGTGCTGGAGGGGCTGGAGATGGCGTTTGAGCGATCGCCCCACACGACGACCGTCCTCTGTGGCTCCCTCTACCTCATCGGTCACTTCTTCCAGAAGGAACCAATATAATTGTGTTCCCGATGGCTGTCCCGGAAGCCCTTTCCCACCCTTCCATCCACTCACGCTCCCTCCTCATGTCCTTCTTCCAATTCGAAGCCGACTTCGCCGATAGTCTCCGCTGTATCCCTATGCTGGTGCGCTACAAGCTTGACACCTGTGGCGTAAAACTCAAGTTAAACCACTGGAATCAACTCACCCAGGCCGAGCGACAGCAGTTAGTTGAGCGGCCCTGTGAGAGCGAAGCAGAGATTCAGTCCTTCCGGGAGGCATTGCATCGGATGGTGGAAGGACATGGGAGCGATCGCCCCTCCGACCTCCCCATCGAAGCCACCCCCCCCTGGCAGTCCACCACAATCCCAGACAGTATCCTTGAACAGGCAGAAAAAATGGGTGTGACAGTGACCCCTCAACAGTGGGAAAATCTCACGCCCCTAAAGCGGTTTGCCCTAATCAAGCTGAGCCGTTCTAACCACGAAAACCGCAACTTTGTCCCGGCGCTAGAGGAGTTTAGCATCAAATAATTTCTCAACAAAGTTTAATTTTGCTTAAAGATGAGATACGCTTAGGGCTGGCAGTTAACACCTGGAGCATTCGGTTAACAATTCTGCCTTGAACACAGTTCGCTCAAAGGTCCATCCTTCGGTTGTATCTACACTCCGTTTGTTGGTAATAGCGTCAGTTTTGGCTCGTGAGGAATAAAGGTGACCAACTTTTTTGCCAGGTTCAAGGATCTGTCGGCCAGACTCGATCTCAAACCGCCTCAACCCACCACACCCCCTGAGGACGGTCAGAAATCGCCCGGTCACCCTCCCCAATCCTACAAGCCCTTCAAGCCCTTCTATCGACACTGGTTTCCCTGGACGGTACTGGTGATGGCTGCGGGGGCGGGTGGCCTGTTCATCGGCGGCACCACGACCCTGGAGCAGATGCGCCAGAAATTGCCGGACCCCAAGCTGGCAATGAACTATGTGCGCGACGGCAGTGTCACGATCAAAGCTGACGACGGCACCGTTCTGCAACAGTTGGGTCCTGCGACCCGCGAAAAACTCACCCTGGATCAGGTGCCAGTGCTGCTGCGGGAGGCGTTTCTGGCTTCGGAAGACCGCAAGTTTTATGAGCATGAGGGCGTGGATTACCGGGCGATCGCCCGCGCCACCCTGGCCAACCTCACCGCTGGAGAGGTTGTGGAGGGAGCCAGTACGATTACCCAGCAGCTCTCCCGAATTATCTTTCTGGGACAGGACCAGACCCTTACCCGAAAACTACGGGAAGCACTGCTGGCCCAGAAAATGGAACAGACGCTGACTAAGGATCAAATTCTGGAGCGTTACCTGAATCTGGTTTATCTGGGGTCTGGAGCCTACGGCGTAGCGGATGCCGCCTGGGTCTACTTCAGCAAATCGGTGAATCAGCTCACGCTCTCAGAAATTGCCATGATCGCCGGACTGGCTCCCGCTCCCAGCAGCTTTTCTCCGTTGGTGAATTTGGAAGCTGCCAGACAACGTCGCGATCTGGTGCTGTCACGTATGGTAGAGGCCGGATTCATTACCCCCGCCGAGATGGAGCGGGCTAAGGCAGAACCGGTGGCACTCAAGCCCGCCACGCCACGCAATTTCTACAGCGAAATGCCCTATTTCACCAGCTACGTGCAGCAGCAGTTGCCCAGGCTGATCAGTCCAGAGGAGATGGAAGCGGGTGGCCTGACGGTCGAGACGACCGTTAACCCTCAATGGCAGAAACACGCCCAGGAGGTGGTTGCCAAGGCGATCGAAGACTACGGTTCCTGGGACAATTTCTCGGCAGCAGCACTGGTCGCGGTTGATCCACGCAACGGTGAGATTAAAGCACTGGTGGGCGGCAACGATTTTTCCAAGAGCCAGTTTAACCGTGCGACCCAGGCTCAGCGGCAACCTGGTTCGACCTTCAAGACTTTTGTTTACGCTACGGCGATCGCGGGTGGGTTCTCGCCCTACAAGAACTACGTTGATGCCAAGCTGGTCGTGGATGGCTACGAACCGCAGAACTACAGCCGCAAATTCCGGGGCAGCATGTCCATACGGGATGCGCTTGTCTCCTCGATCAACGTAATCGCGGTCAAGGTGTTGATCGATACGGGATTTCAGCCCGTCATGGATTTAGCGGCTCGCATGGGCATCAAGTCTAACCTGCTGCCCGCCTACTCCCTGGCGCTGGGTTCTCTGGAGGTTAACCTACTGGAGCTGACGGGAGCCTATGGCACATTGGCGGCAAAGGGCCAGCACGTCGAACCGCACGGCATCACCCGTGTGATTAACCGCTTTGGGAAAGTGATTTATGACGCTGATTACAAGCCAGAGCAAGCGGTTGATGAGAAAACTGCTGCGATTATGACCTGGATGCTGAGGGGAGTTGTAGACTCTGGAACTGGAGGTAACGCAGCCCTAAATGATCGCTCCGTTGCCGGGAAAACAGGTACCTCCGAAAATCGCCGTGACCTCTGGTTTGTCGGATACATTCCCCAGATGGTGACCGGGGTATGGCTAGGCAACGATGACAACCAGCCCACCTATGGAGCCAGTAGCACCGCCGCGCTCGTGTGGCGCAGGTTTATGGCAACTGTGACCGAGGGCATGGAGGTGGAAGCGTTTCCTGAAATGCCTGACCTGTACGATCGCAAGTCTACAGTGACGCTGGAACCTGTCAAACCTCGCCGTATGAATGCATCCACTAATCCAGAAAGTGATTATGGTCGTTCAGAGTGGGGGTACTCTGGTCAAGCCGAAGAGTCGGGTGGCTCCTGGGAGCGCCAGGACGGTTCGACCTATAACTCTGAGAGTGGTAGTGCTGCCACACCTGCCGCTGACTCGGCACCTTTTGTAGACGACCCTCCACTGGAGAAACCGCTGCAAGATGCTGCTCCCCTGCCTGAGCCAGGGCTAGAATCTGCCCCGATTGACCCACTTCCGGAGGAGCTACAGCCACCACCAGCACCTGTGGCACCGCCCCCCCCGCAGCCTTAAGCACACTAGGACTCGGCGGCTTAAGTTTACCGACGATTGTTGGTGTGGCGCGCGAAGCGCGCCACACCAACAATCGTCGGTTTATTGCCGCCATGCAGTACTAGCCACGTTATCCCACTTTCTGAGATGATTTGAAGGATCACAGTAAGTGGTTAAATCAGTGGGCGTGGAAAAAGTCACAACCCAAAAAGCTGTTTCACCCTTCAACTTCGATCGGGGCGAAACAAATTTTTGGGTTTCAAGCTTAATCGCGCTTACCTACTTATAGCGGTTCTTATTCAGGTGAGGTACGGGGGTGGGTGGGGTGTGCCCTTGCGTGGGAGCACATCCCACCCACCCCCTCAAGGGGGAATCACCCCTGCACCTCATACCTCAAGCACATGAGAAGTGCAATAGCTGCCCTTCAAACAGTTCGGGTTACGATTTTAAGGAGAAAGTTGGATGCTTGTATTACTGGATGTTGGAGCAGGGGCGGCGTCCCATTTCCCCTGGGTTTTTACGGCGGTATATGTGGCAGGTTTTATTGCCGCTGTTAGCATTGGTTCGATCGCCTGGTACAATTCGAAGCGCCCCCCAGGTTGGGAGGATAAGTCACGTCCCGATGTCGTTCCAGAAATTAAGCAGGACGAGTCTTCCTCATAAGCTTCAAAGATCCCGAAGGCGAGACGCTCCAGCGTCTCGCCTTCGGGATCTTTGACTTTAGTTCCAATTTGCCTGAAGCGCTAGTGCTGCCAGCGCTTCAGGCAAATCGGAGCTAAAGTCAAGTTTGCCGCGGAACGCTCTCTTAGAGAGCGTTCCGCGGTGCTTCTTTATCTGCTGGACTTTTGACTAAATCGCGCCGATTTTTTCT
>CAZVXA010000298.1:0-7039 GCA_964630955.1 uncultured bacterium
CCCCCCCCCGCCTCTCTCAAAAACAATTCGGTTTTATTTAATTCGCGATCCTAAGTATGAGTTTGTTGGCTTTGTTACAGCCGTAGCCAGTTTGGTTAGGACAGGGGAGGCCTTGCCGTTCGGACTTCGGAGGTCGGTGAGGACTTCGGCCCAAACTCAAGCCAAGGGATCGGGCCGTCGAAGCCCCCACGCAGCTTTCGACCTGAGCACTCAAGCCGGAGGGAGTGGAACCCCTGAACCCCGTCCTAATACTTGTGACTATGGCTCTCCATCAAGAGCAACGAACACGCTGACAAAGTGGGGGACTGGTTGCGTTCACTGTGGAGATTGCCACCAGAATGGGAGCCAGCTCGAAGAGAAAAATCGGCGTTATCCCGGCCCCAAAGGTCTAAAAAGTTCGCTCTATGCTCTACGGAAGATGTTGCATCGAATCCGGTCAAAATAACACAATTTTGGGAAGGTTGTAGATGTTTCCTGACTCATGGGGCGATCGCCCCTTTCAAGGGTGATTCACCTGGCATAGGGCCTATGGAGGCATCAGACGCAGATTGGGGACTCAAGTTTCCTGGTCAGCAAGTTGATTCTGGACTTGTCACCCAGAACTCACCGCATTCACCCGCTACTCGCTCTTCGCACTCTGCCCATCAACCGCCACAGCCTGACTGGCGACGCCTTCCAGAACCGGGGCAGAGGACTCCTCGCCCTTCTGAAACACTACCCGCAGCAGCGCCGGAGCCAGGAACGTCGTCAGAATCACCATCACGATAATGGCGGCCTCCAGCGGCTTCGATAACACTCCGGTGGCAGAACCAACGCCCACAAACACCAGGCCCACCTCGCCTCGCGGAATCATCCCTACCCCGATCGCCAGCCGATTCACTCCCGGTTGCCCAAACACTGCCAGCCCGGTGACTACTTTACCAATAATCGCCACAATCACCAGGAATGTGGCAATAATCAACCCCTCACGGTTCTCAGGGACGAAGGGATTCAGCACACTGACATCCGTTCGTGCCCCAACCGTAACAAAGAAAATCGGAACCATCATATCTGCGACAGGAACCACCTGTTCTGCCAGTTCCTCCCGCTTCTCAGTTTCCGCCAAAATCAATCCCGCAGCGAAGGCCCCCAGAATGGCCTCCAGTTGAATCGCCGCACCGATGTAGGCCAGGACAAACGTGAAAATCATGGCCGATAGCAGCAACTGGCCCCGCGTTTGCAGGCGATTCACCAGGGCCACGAAGTAGGGACTGAGCAGCCGTCCCAGAAGAATTGAGCCAATCAGGAAGACGCCCGCACCAAGGATCAGGTAAATCACGTTACTAACGACGATCTCCCCCGTCTTGGCAAGGCTGGCCACCACCGCCAGTACGATAATCCCCAGCACGTCATCCAGCACCGCCGCACCGATGATAATCTGGCCTTCTCGCGAACTCAGCCGCTGAATCTCCGCCAGTACCTTTGCTGTAATTCCAATGCTCGTCGCCGTCAGCGCCGCCCCAGCAAACACAGCTGGAATGGTGGGCACGCCGAATAGAAGAATTAATCCGGCAGTTCCCGCTGCAAACGGGACCACCACCCCGACAACCGCCACGGTTGCTGCCTGCGGTCCCACCCGAAGTAGCTCTTTCAGGTCTGACTCCAGACCAATTTCAAACAACAGGATAATTACCCCGATTTCTGCCAGGACTGAAATCACTTCGCTCTCGGCCTGAAAAATCCTGGGAGCTGACTCCAGAGTCAGTCCCGCTGTGTTCTCCAGCAGTCGCACCAGCAGCGAGGTGGTTTCAGGGTTCCCATCCGGGAAGACCAGAAGATTAAGGGCAGAAACGCCGACGACCACTCCTCCCACCAGTTCTCCCAGAACCGACGGCAGGTTGACGCGGGCGCAGAGTTCGCCTCCGACTTTTGCAGCCAGATAGATAACCACCAGGCTCAACAATACTCCTGCTAGAATCAGCGGGGACTCCTCAGCGTTGGGCGCATTGGCCAGAAGCGGACAGAAGGGAATTGTGGACATCCAGTCGGTCGGGATCATTGGCAGGACAAAACTCACTGCTGTCTACTCTACAGGTTTCTTAACACAACAATCATTTTGGGTGAGCTTTTTTCTCAACTGAAATTCTGGAGTTTTGACTATTCTCAGTAGATCATTGGGGTTTTGACTATTTCCCCTATAGCACCGCGAAACGCTCTCACAGAGAGCGTTTCGCGGCGAACTTGATTTTGGTGCCGATTTTTCTTGAAACGCTGACGCAGTCAGCGTTTCAAGAAAAATCGGCACGATTTAGTCAAAAGTAAAGTCCAGTAGAACACAAAAAAGTCCAGTGAAATTGCTAAGAGCCTTATCCGAAAACCCGAATTCTGGCAGGTGCGATGCTACAGGATCGCGCCTGCCAGAATTCGGGTTTTTGGTTTTCGGTCAGGCAATAAGTCCAGCTAACCTATACGGTTAGAAATTGACAAACACCCGGTGTTGCAGGGAGGGCATCTGGCGGCGCACCTGATCCAGGCGGGAGGGATCAATGGGGGCGATCGCCACCCCAGGCTTCTCCCCGGCATCCGCCAGAATCATGCCCCAGGGGTCAATAATCACGGCGTGACCGTGGGATTGCCGGATACTGTTGTGCTTCCCCGTTTGTGCAGGCGCGATGACGTAGCAGGTATTTTCAATGGCACGAGCCTGCAGCAGAATCTGCCAGTGGTCTTTGCCCGTGTAGGCGGTGAAGGCGGCAGGAATAAACAGCACCTCTGCCCCCATCTGCGACAGATGGCGATAGAGTTCGGGGAATCGCACATCGTAGCAGACTGATAGACCGAGATTGCCGAGTTCCTTGGAGGGAAAGACGGAGGGTAAGTTCTTCCCGGCTAGAACGGACTGCGATTCGCGGTAGGTATTGCCATCGGGCAGGTTCACGTCGAACAGGTGAACCTTCTCGTAGCGGCTCAGGTCTTCACCATTGGGGCCAACCAGCAGCGCTGTATTGTAGACCAGCCCATTGGGGGCTGGCACGGGGAAACCGCCTCCCAGCAGGGTGATCTGGTATCGCTGAGCCATCGTTCGCAAAAACTTCTCGCTAGCCTGGGCGATCACCTCCGCCTGAGCTAGTTTTGCTGCCTCGTCTCCCAGGAAGGAGAAGTTTTCGGGCAGGCCGACCACCTCCGCTCCCTGGCGCACCGCCAGGTCAATCAAATCTTCTGCCTGCGCCAGGTTCTTCTCCAGGTCGGGCAGACTGTTCATTTGGACGGCAGCAGCCAGGTAAGACTTCATGGAAGCGATTTCGGTCGATAGATGTAGACCATCCTAGTTTAGGGTCTACCTGCAGCCTCTTTTCAAGAAATTTGGTGGGAAAGCCGCAATTCTTTGCTGATGCTGTAGAGTACCGGATGTAGGGC
The DNA here is from genome assembly GCA_964630955.1 of uncultured bacterium. Classification (GTDB taxonomy): domain Bacteria; phylum Cyanobacteriota; class Cyanobacteriia; order Elainellales; family Elainellaceae; genus CAZVXA01. Next base: position 3,397 of record CAZVXA010000298.1, read on the forward strand.
GATCGCCGCCAGATTATTCGGTGTATTGGAGTCGGTTTTGGCATGAACTTACCACTGGTTTTCGATATTGCAACAGGACTGGTGTTCATCTACCTGATCTTGAGTTTGCTGGCTTCAGAAATTCAAGAGATTATTGCGACGTTGCTTCAATGGCGGGCCAAACATTTGAAGGAAGCGATCGAGAATATGCTAACAGGAGAAAATCTACAAAAGTCCGATGAAACTTTCACCGACGACCTTTACCGAAGTCCTCTGATCAAATCGCTCAATCAGGATGCAAAAGGCATTTTCCCAGTCTTCTTTCGCAGAATTATTTGGACACTAGGAGATCTCTTTCGTGCCCTGTCAGGAACTCGAAATACCTTCGACGAAAAAAGTCGCAGTGGCCCATCCTATATTCCTGCCAACGCTTTTTCGACCGCTTTGATCCAGCAGATCAACCTGGAGCCGTTAATTGATAAAGTAGGGGAGCTAACGTTTAAACAATTTAATGGCGAAAAGCTGGCAACTATTCAGGAGTTGATTGAGTGTTTAAGAAACAGTCTGGGAGCTGAAACCTTGACGCTCGATCGAGAATTTGACCGTCTGAGATGCAGTCTGAATGACATTCTTCAGGACTACAGTAGTCGCCGCGTTCCACTAACGCTGGCATTGGATCAGAGTGTTGATCAACTGGAGCAATTTTTGGGCAATACCGAGGAGTGGTTAAAAAATAATAATCACTGTAAAGATATTATTCGAGAACGGTTGCCCTATGTTAAGCAAGCAGTGCGGCTGCGTATGCTGGAACCCACAATTCTCGAAGTGGTTTCACTTGTTTTGGGACAGGTCAAGAATCCTTCCCCCCTGATTGCTGAAGCCTACCGACAGGTTGGCAATGACCATTTGAAGGTGCTTCCACAACAGCTCAAAGAGACTTTGATGACGCTGGCAAAACAGGCACAGATGAAGTCCAAAAACCTGAAGGAGGGAGCCATCCAACTGGAACGGGAGATTGAGCAGTGGTTTGACAACTCGATGGATCGGGCCTCTGGCGTCTACCGCCGAAACTCGAAAGGTGTTGCTATTCTACTGGGATTTTTGATTGCCTCCCTGACCAACGCAGACACCTTTCATATTGTTGATCGCCTCTCCAAAGACACCACCCTCCGCAGCACGATTTCTCAGGCTGCTGACCAGGTAATCGCTGAAACCAATCGGCTCCCTGCTTCTACAGGCGTGGCTTTGCCACCACTGACGGCTCCCGGTCAAACCACTCCACCCACCCCGGTTCCCTCAGCCCAGACAGAGAACCAGATCCAGCAGGATCTGGAGGAGGTCAAGACCGCCGTTAATAACGTCCTGGAGGGCATCCCTCTGCCGATCGGCTGGAACCGGGTGAATGTGCAGCAGCAGCTTCCACGAGGGGCTTCGGCGATCGCCCTGACAAAAGTTGCTCTGGGCTGGCTGATTTCCGGCATTGCTCTGTCAATGGGTGCATCCTTCTGGTTTGACCTGTTGAGCAAAGTGGTTCGGGTTCGCAACTCTGGAACTCCCCCGAAATCTTGAATTAAGGGGAAGTGCGCCGCACTGCACTGCCCCGCCTTAGGAGATTTTCAGCAATGAAATTACCTGCGTTGTTTGGGCGGTTCCCTCCGCTACGCGGGGGGAACCGCCCAAACGACGGGTATCTTCTTTTGCGGAAATTTCCTTAACAGGAATCTATTCCTCCAACATCTGTAGCCGATACAGGCTGGCATACAGCCCATTGTGTTCCAGCAGTTCATCATGACTGCCGGATTCCACCAGTTGCCCCTGTTTCAACACCAGAATCCGATCGACCCTGCGAATGGTAGAAAGACGGTGTGCAATAATAATCGCGGTGCGGCCCTCTAACAAAGTTTCCAGCGCCTCTTGAATCAGCGCTTCAGTGCCCACATCCAGATTTGCGGTGGCCTCGTCCAGCACCAGAATAGGAGGATTGCGCACAGCGGCACGCGCGAAGGCCAGCAGTTGTTTTTGACCGCCAGAAAGATTGGTACCCCGCTGACGCAACTGCGTGTTGTAGCCCTGGGGCAGTTGCTCAATGAACTGGTCTACGTTGGTTTTCTGAGCCGCTTCCTGAATCTCGGCCATTGAGTAATTCTCACCCAGAGAGATATTGCTTTTCACGTCCCCCGCAAACAGAAAACCGTCCTGCAGAATCACCGCCATCCGTCGCCGCAGTTCTGCCTGGGGCATATCCCGAATATCCACACCATCCAGCAGAATGCGTCCGCTGGTAACCTCGTACAGGCGACACAGCAGACGAATAATTGAGCTTTTACCTGCGCCTGTTGGCCCCACCAGCGCTACTTTCTCACCGGGGCGAATGGCGAAGTCCAGATCCTTCAACACAGGCTCGTCCGGCTTGTAGCCAAAGAAAACGTGATCGAAGCGAATCTCGCCGGGGCACTCCTGCTGCTCCTGGTGAAAGGCCGGTCCGGGGGGTGTGGATTCCGGGTCGCGAATTTCGATCGGTTCACTGAGGATATCGTTGATGCGCTCCAGCGCCGTGAAACCCGCCTGAATCGAGGTGAACTGTTCGGCGAACTCCCGCAGCGGATCAAACAACCGCTGGGCAAACAGAATAAATGAGGCCAGCACCCCAAAGCTGAGGGCATCTCCCAGCACCAGCACACCACCCAGCCAGAGGACGGCAGCGATCGCCACCAGCGAGATCCACTCCAGCGTCCCCGACACCGCTGAGTCAAAGAAAATCGTGCGATCGACCTGTTTCACATAGCGTTTGTTAATCGTGCGGAACAGCTCTGAGTTGAACAACTCACGCCGAAATAGCTGTACCACATTAATGCCCGTGATGTTTTCCTGTAGGGTGGCGTTGAGCGCAGACAGTTCCTCACGGGCGCGGTAGTTGGCACGACGGTACTCCCGCTGAAAATAAACAATTAACCCTGTGATGGGAATGAGTAAAGCCAGCAACATCAGTGCCAACTGCCATTGCAGCGTGAACATGGTGGCGGTGATCACCAGAATCGAGAACAGATTTCCCAGAATCCCGATCGCCCCCGTCGAAAACACATCCCCCAGCGCATCCACGTCGCTGGTGAGTCGGGTGATTAATCGTCCCACAGGCGTGCGATCGAAAAACCGCGAGGCCAGCGAGGTGACGTGAAAAAACAGGTCGTTCCGAATATCTGCGGTAATTCGCTGACCCACCTTCTGCACTATAAATCCCTGCACTCCGTCCAGTGTCAGCCGCAACACAATGGTGATAAACAGGATCAGCACCAGCAGGTTTAACCCTTCAGAAAGGGTGCGTCCCTGCAGAAAGAACATCACGGGTTCATTCCGAATCAGCGAGATCGCCTGACCTACCAGAATCGGCTGGAGGGCAGAGCCGATCGCCACTGGAATCAGCAGAACAATGGCGATCGCCAGCATTTTGCGGTGTTTTGCGGTGTAGGGCAACAGCAGTTTCAGCAATCGCCAGTCGGTAGGTCTGGTGGGGCGATCGTCCCGGTGGTCTGCGGTAATGCTGGTCATGGTGATGCCATCAATCGAAGCTTTTTAACTTTAACGCACCCTATTTACCACACTAGACTTTTGACTAAATTGCGCCGATTTTTCCTGAAGCGCTGACTGCGTCAGCGCTTCAGGAAAA
>CAZVXA010000299.1:0-7039 GCA_964630955.1 uncultured bacterium
TGATTACATTTTTTTAAAAAAATATTTTTTTTTTTTTTTTTTTTGTTGGCCCCCCCCCCCCCCCCCCTCTCTCAAAAACAATGCGGTTTTATTTCATTGGCGATCCTTAACAAGGGGGATTGAGGCGGTCAATGATCCGCAGGGAAAACGCGGGCGCTATTGGGATTGATGTAAACCTGCACCGTACTGCCTGACTCAAGCGCGATCGCCTGACGACTGGGCAGATCTGCATAGAATCGCCCCACCTGACCCTCCGCTTCCGCTACCAGATGCAGACGAGTTTGCGATCCCTGGAAAATCTTGCTCTCCACCCTGGCTGGATGGCCAATCCCGTTGTTGCTGAACTCCACATCCTCCGGTCGGAAAAAGACGATTGCCCGTTTGCCGCTCACACCGGGTACTTCTATATCCAGGATTTTGCCAAAGCGAACCCGGCCTTCCTCCAGGGGCAACTCCAGGGCGTTGCGGTTGCCGATGAAAGAAGCACTGAATTTGGTGGCAGGAGTTTCGTACAGCTCCAGAGGGCTGGCGATCTGCTCGATTTTGCCGTTGCTCATGACGGCCACCTGGTCGGCGATCGCCATTGCTTCACCCTGGTCATGGGTCACAAACAGTGTTGTAATCTTGAGCGACTGTTGAATTTTGCGAATCTCCTCCCGCAGTTGATTCCGCACCAGGGCATCCAGCGCAGACAGGGGTTCATCCAGCAACAGCACCTCTGGAGAAGGAGCCAGGGCGCGGGCCAGAGAAGCTCGCTGCTGTTGACCACCGGAGAGCTGGTTGGGGTAGCGATCGCCCTGTTGGGTCAGTTGCACCAGTTCCAGCAGTTCATCTACTCGCTCCTCCAGCCGTTTGGGGGGCTTCTTGCGGGTAGTCAGAGGGAAGGCAATGTTCTGACGCACCGTCATATTGGGAAATAGCGCGTAGCTCTGGAACACCATTCCAATCGGACGACTGCGGGTGGGAATCGCAGTCACATCCCGACCGTCGATCAACACCTGTCCCACCGTTGGCGTTTCTAATCCTGCCACACTCCGTAGCAACGTCGTTTTGCCGCAGCCGGAGGAACCCAGCAGCACTACCAACTCGCCCGATGGAATATCCAGCGACACATCATCCAGCGCTCGGACATTGGTGCCGTAGAGTTTTGAGACGTTACGGAGACTGACGCTGCCCATTGTTGTGTTCCTTGAGGGTGAGTTGGGAGAGTGAATGGGTAGATGGGTAGATGGGTGGATGGGTAGATGGGTGGATGGGTGAGAGAGCCGGGGGTGAGAGAGCCGGGGGTGAGAGAGTGGTAGCGAGTATAGAAGGATGTGGCGGAAGGATGTCAGGAATTTGTACTTACTATCCCATCTACTCCGTTCTTAAGCCTGCCGAAATATCTACCCATCCACGGTTCGACTACCGCTCACCACAACGCCCATCTACCCATCCACCCATCCACTTATTTCTTCCCCTTCACCCCAGCCATTAACCGACTGGTCTGACTCTGCCCCCGATTGAGATAAACCGATAGCGCAGAAATGGCAAACACAATCAAGAACGTGATGATTGTGATAACGGCTAATTTATTGAAGTCGGCATTGGTTCCGGTTAATAGATCCAGGCTGTAGAGAGAGATGGTTTCATACCGGGCACCGACCAGAATTTGTACCAGCGCGAACTCATTGAAGGATACCGCGAACACCAGCATACTGCCCGTTGCGATGCCTGCACCGACGTTGGGAAGCACGACCTTCCAGAGGGTAGTCAGGGGGGAGGCACCACAGGTTTTGGCGGCTTCGTTGAGCAGGGGAATATTGGCGGCGGCCATGGCGCTATCCACTGCCCAGTAAAAGAAGGGGAAGGCGATCGCCACATGGCCCAGCGCCAGCAGCCACACCGTACCCTGAGCGACCGGGAAAAATTGGCCGCTGAGGGAGAGAATGCCAAAGGCGATCACGATGTACGGCAGCACAAACGGGATCGCAGCGGTCAGTTCGAGGTGAGGGCGAATCTTGGGATTGTGCGCCCACTGCCAGTAGATGGCGGGTACGATCAACAGCACGTCCAGAAAGGTGACCACCAGGGCCAGGGCAAAGGTGCGGAGGGTCACCTGCACCAGGCGAGAATCCTGAAAGGAATTCAGCCAGTGGTCAGTGGTGTAGCCATCTGGCAGAATGTGCGCTGTCCAGCGGGTAGCAAAGGCATACAATACTACTGCCACGATTGGTAGCAGAATGTAGATGACCAGTAAGGCCAGCAACAGCCAGCGTATGACTCGACCTAAAACCACTTTGCAGCCCTCCGAATCATCCAGCGATAGGTAAGTAAGGCGATCGCCGCAATCAGCAGCAGAATAATCGCCAGCACCGCCGCACCGCCCTGTCCTGACACGCTGGCCTGAAGAATATCCCCGATTTGCAGGGTGATCAGTGCCACTTTTCGGGTTGCGCCATTGCCTGCTAGAGCGAAGGGAATCCCGTACAGCCCGATCGACCAGGTGAAAATCAGCAGCCAGCCAGCCCCCAGAAATGGTGTCAGAATTGGGAGTCCGATCGCTCTCCAGAACTGGCCTTGAGTTGCGCCGCAAGTCTGGGCGGCCTCCCACCAGTCATTCCGCAGAATGCCCATACCCGGAATCGTCAACAGAATGAACAGGGGGATGTTCGTGTAGTCGTAGGCCAGCAGCAGTCCCCAGAAAGTATTGGGAGCAGGGGGGACAAACGGAAGTCCCAGATCCTTAAAGGCCAGCGTGACCATCCCGAAGCTGCCCAGGATGGCGACGAAACCAAAGGCCAGACCAATGCCACTGAAGTTCGTTGCCATGTTCAGCATCGAGAGCCAGAGCGATCGCCCCGTTGGCAACATGCGTGACACGAACCAGGCGATCGGGGCACCAATCAGCAGTGAGGTGGTGGCGGAAGAGGCACCTAATAATAGAGAGGTGATGATCGCCCGCCGATTCAGACGACTGCTCAAGATTTCCGCCCAGTTTGCCAGCGTCAGTGTCCCCTCGTCCGACAGAAAGCTCTGGATGAGTAGGGCGATCACCGGAGCCACCAGCAGCCCATAGGCAATGGTCAGAATCGGCAGCGCCGGGAGCCAGTCTGCCAACCACTGCCCGACCCGCCGGGAAAGTGGCAGCGATCGGGCAGATTCCAGCGGCAGGACAGCGTTTTCCATTGAGACTTTGCTGTCCATTGGGTTAACCTCCCAGCACCTGCTCCTTCCAGAAGTTGCCCAGTTGTTCAGGATCTACCTTTGTCCAGTCCTTCACCTGTTTCACCTGCGTGTACTCACTCTCAGGTAACCAGTTGGCTTTAGCCGAATCAGGCAGCTTCAGGTCACCCAGCACGTAGCGGATGGGACGTGCGCCGAACTTGGCGAAAATCTCCTGGCCCTCATCGCTCAGCACATACTCCATGAACAGTTTGGAAGCGTCCATTTTGCTTGTGTGGTATTTGTTCAACATCAACGCTGAGGGGGCATAGATCGAAACACCGGGGATCAGGGCTTTTGCGTTAACGCCTTTGGCCTTTACCTTGGCGGCAGCAGCGTTGCAGTTGTAGTCGTACTTGATTTGAATCGGAACCTCACCCTTCTCCAGAGTCTGAGCGTTACCTTCCGCGGAGGCGAAGTTGGCGACAATCTTCTTCGCCAGGTCAACGCCAGCGGCCATATTGCTCTCATCACCACCACTGGCGTAGACCCAGGCCAGAAAAGTAGTGGCCGCCGTGCCGCTGCGGGTGGGGTCGATCGCACTGACTTTTCCGGCATACTCTGGCTTGGCCAGGTCTGCCCAGGTCTGGGGCACCTCTTTAATGATGTCGGTGTTCACCACAATGGCGGGTACGCCCACAAAGGTGGCGACCCATCCACCATTTGCGGCTTTGAACCCGGCGGGCAGCACCGATGCATTGGGCGGCAGATAGTTGGGCACCACTTCTCGCTGCTCCGCCAGGGGACCATAGAGCATCCCAATATCCCCCATCATGGCCTTGGGGTTATTCTTCTCCGCATCAAACTTGGTAATCTCCTCCAGCGAAGACATATCAGTGTCCTGGTGCTGGAGCTGGAAGCCGTACTTCTCCGCGAATCTGGCGCGGACTTCCCCATAGTTGGCCCAGTCATCAGGCATACCGTAGGTGACGAACTCCTTCACCTGCTCCTTCGCCAGGGTGACATCGGGCGCTTTGCTCCAGTCTCCCGTATTTGCGGCACCACCACTGCCAGCGCCAGCAGTGCTTGAAGCCTGGGACTGTGCCTGGGGGGTTTCAGAAGTGCAGGCAGCCAATTGGGCCAGCAGGAGGCCAGAACCGAAGGCGGTCGAATATCGAATAAAACTGCGACGTCCGAAGGATGAATAACGCATAGATTTGAAGGTCATAGGTGAAGGCTCTTAAAAAGCAGCAGGAAAGTGGCCGCAACAGCCGTTGCAGCCGAACCGGGAAGTCGATTGGTAAAGACGCAGAAATGCGGTGTAGCTTCGGAATCGGACAATACGCTTCCGTCTCATCCCGCTACAGCTCAGGATCTTGGATTACAGCCCTTTTCGTCCTGGTGAGGTACGGGGTGCAGGGGTGAATCCCCCTTGAGGGGTCAGGGGGTGTGCGCCTCGATAGGGTCAGGGGGTATGCCCCCACACCCCTGTACCTACCGACATGAAAAACGCTGTAAATGAAACCGAACATTTTTTTGATAGAAGCGCGACTTAGCCGCGCTTCTATCAAAAAATGTTCCAGGTTAATTGATTTGATTCGTGATCCTTAGGGGTTGGAATCGCAAGAGAAGCTATCGATTCAAAAGGGCTGTGAATCGCTCTGAACTATCCAGTGTTCCTATCCATTTGGCAGAATGTATAACTGCCTACAGACTCGACAATAGGGTGCAATCGTTATCGGCTTGTTAAGGGGTGTTGGTTATTCCTTTAACGAGCGAGGGATTACAGAATTTCTTTGGGGTTCTCTCTTGTTTCTTGTTTTCTTTTGTTTCAGGTTTTTCACTCCCGGTACACTCCGTCCCAGCTTTCTAGTCTGAAGTACCCAGTGGAGGGAGCCTGCCTCCTACTTTTACAGCGCTTTGCAAGCGCGTGTGGTACAAAGTTTTTGTTGAGAGCCTCGCGGAGCGAGGCTCTCAACAAAAACTTTGTTTCTATCTCAGCGCAAAGCGCTGTAATGGGAGGCGGAGCCTCCAACTTGGAGGAGGATTCCTCAGTTCGGTTTCCTGACCGTAAAATCCGAACCTCTGCTTACTACAGATCCACGAATATATAGATCCAGGGGTTACACATTATGAACTTTGCCCCTTGAGGAGAAACCAAAGTTGCCGCTTTTTCGTAGAGATCTGTATCGGCTCACTGATCTGGATTTAGGTTCTCATCGCACTGCTACAGGTCACCCGACAAATTCACCCTCTCGGATGAATCGTGCCCCTTTACCGGAGACTAAACTTGTAATACAATCAGGTTACGGCAAACTCATAATGACTTCAACTTTGACTTGATTGCTCTTGCCCGTCTGCACCCCAGGCTAAAACTCAGCCAGATTGCTCCACGGTATTTGCAACAGTATTTGTAGTGTTTTGGGAAAGGGGTTTTGTTGAGTTCCGAGTTCTGTTCCCTTCGTTCCCATCGTATCCATTGACAACGATAGCGTTTTTGAGGTCTGCACTGCGAGTGAGTAGCCTCTAGCATTACAATCCTTCACTCGATTTCCCTGTTCGGCTTTTTCATTCACCCATCACCTGCATTCACCACGCTTCACCTTTTGTTTCTGGAATCTCTATCTAACTCCTTTAATGGGCAGGCAGGGTTCCTACCTCTTATTTTTTCCATACGGTGTTTACGGAGTTCGTATCGATCATGGCAACTGTGACCACAAAAGAGAAGACCAATAAGCCCATGTTCACGGCAGATATGGTTCGGACTTATCTGCATGAGATTGGTCGCGTACCACTGCTGACTCACGAGCAAGAGATTGTTTATGGGAAGCAGGTACAGCGCATGATGTCGCTGTTCGAAGCACAGGAGAAGCTGGAGAAGATGCTTCGCCGTGCCCCTGAAAAAGCCGAGTGGGCAGCGGATGCCAAGCTGACGGAAGCTGAATTAGATAAGGCAATCCGCGAAGGGCAGCGGGCCAAGCAAAAGATGATTGAGGCCAATCTGCGGCTGGTGGTGGCGATCGCCAAGAAGTACCAGAAGCGCAACCTGGAGTTCCTCGATCTGATTCAGGAAGGCACATTGGGTCTGGAGCGCGGCGTGGAGAAGTTTGATCCCACCCGTGGCTATAAGTTCTCCACCTATGCCTACTGGTGGATTCGTCAGGCAATTACGCGGGCGATCGCCCAGCAGGCCCGCACGATCCGCTTGCCCATTCACATCACTGAGAAGCTCAACAAGATCAAAAAAGTGCAGCGCGAACTGACGCAGCAGTTGGGCCACGCCCCTACACCTGCGGAGATCGCTGAGGCCCTGGAACTGGAGCCGGCTCAAATCCGGGAGTTTCTGCAAATGGCGCGGCAGCCTGTGTCGCTTGACCTTAAGGTGGGTGACAATCAGGACACCGAGCTGCAAGATCTACTGGAAGACGAAGATGCGTCTCCAGAGAACTATACGGTTCAGGAATCGCTGCGGCAGGACATTAACGGTTTGCTGGATGAGTTGACGCCTCAGCAGCGTGAGGTTCTGGTACTGCGCTTTGGTCTGGAGGATGGCAACGAGCTGTCTCTGGCAAAGGTGGGTCAGCGGATGAACATTAGCCGCGAGCGGGTGCGTCAGTTGGAGCGTCAGGCGCTTGACCATCTGCGCCGTCGGAAGGCCAATGTGCGCGGCTATTTAGCCAGCTAATGATAGTGGTTCCATTGGATTTGTGAGATGACCTGGGAGTGGTGGGGGGGGGGGGGGGGGGGCGGCGCCCCCCCCCCCCCCCCCACCACTCCCAGGTCATTCGGGTTTGTCATAGCCAGTTAAGTAAGTGTCATCAAGTTTGTGCTAGTGCACCCCTGAATTGGGCTTAATAAGAGCGGAGGGGCAATGCTTCTCCGCTCTTTATGTATC
>CAZVXA010000300.1:0-6983 GCA_964630955.1 uncultured bacterium
GTTTTGAAGCCGAGCGGAGGGAGCGATCCCTTCGCTTAGGTTAACTAGCTGGCTTCGTTTGTTAGTTTGGGACGTACAGAAAGATTATCTGCTGGTATCTGGGTACGCTGGCTCTTGCAGCTCTGGTATAACTGAGGTATAACCAAAGAGTAGAACTGACAGCTAAGGTTCCTATGAAAACTGCCATTTCGCTTCCAGATTCTGTTTTTGAACAGGCGGAAGCACTCGCTCAACGGTTAGGGTTGTCGCGCAGTGAGCTTTATACAAAAGCGTTGCAGGCATATCTGAAAAGGCACAACCGAGATCAAATCCTGCTCAAATTGAACCAAGTTTACTCTGAAGAGTCTTCTGAACTCGATCCAGTCATGGCAAGGATGCAGTTTATGTCTTTGCCTTACGAGGATTGGTAATGTATCGAGGAGAAATTTGGTGGGCAAACTTACCTGATCCAGTGGGTTCAGAACCTGGATATCGCCGTCCTGTCTTGGTGATTCAAGATGATACCTTTACTCAAAGCCGGATTAGCACGATTATCGTCGTCATTATCACTTCAAATACTCAGTTAGCGGAGGCACCGGGCAATGTACTGTTACCTCGCGGGGTATCGGGCTTGCCGAGAGACTCTGTTGTAAATGTCTCTCAAGTTTTCACGATCGACAAGACGTTTTTGGTTGAACGTATTGGTTCGCTGCCAGACTACTTGCAGGAAGACGTAGATGAGGGTTTACGAACAATTTTGTATCTCTAGCAACGCCAGCTAATCGGGTCGAGACAGGTGTTTCCCCTGCCCCTCCCACACCACCCATCATGCGGGTCTCCCCTAAAGGGACTTCCGTTGGGCGCGCAATGGGCGGTTCATGAAGACGCGCAAACAGCACTGATGAACGAAGCGTATCCCTGAACTTTCATCCAGAGTTGACGAATCGATAGCAATCCCTGTTGCTCCAACCATTCATTGGTCATTCCCATGTGCGTCGCCAGCGTTTTTGATACCGCCAATCGCCTTTGTAACTAATGTCAGTCAGAATCACCTGCCGCAAGCCCCTAAAAATGGTCTAATACCTCGCTGCAACGGACGGGAGCTGGTTGGTTGGTTAAAAATAATGGGTCCTAGCGTTTGTGAGTTCACTCGAACGAGCCATCGAAATTGCCGCAAAGGCCCACCTCGGTCAGACCGACAAGGGCGGGGAGCCTTACATCCTGCATCCCATCCGGGTCATGCTCCGAATGGCCACTCTCGAAGAACGAATCGTGGCGGTGCTCCACGACGTCGTCGAAGACTCAGACTGGACGCTTGAAGCATTGGCGAAGGAGGGCTTCTCTCCCCCGATTCTCACCGCCCTCGAAGCGCTCACGAAACTTCCCGGCGAAGACCGCATGATGGCGGCCCACCGCGCAGCGGCAAATCCCCTGGCCAGAGCGGTCAAGCTGGCTGATAACGCCGAAAACTCCGACTTGAGTCGCATCCCGAATCCTTCACCCAAAGACCTGGAGCGCCTGGAGCAGTACCGCCAGGTTCGCTTAATACTGGAGTCGGCGGATATACGATAATGCGCCCTTACAGCGGATAATTCCAGGCTGTCCGCACAAATTGGCGTATCTGCTTTCTGGAATCGCCACCGCCCACCGTGTATCTCCAGAATGAAGGCACTCCATCTCACAAGGATTACAGCAGCCATGCCCAGACAACTGAAGCGGTGGGAGTCGCCCCGCCGGGAAGGCCGCAACGCCAAAGGCAAGGGCGGCAGCGCCAGACAGCGCCAGATTCGCAAAAAATTCCAGAACCTGCGTCAGCGGCTCAAGGATTCAGACAACAGCAACGGGAGGGAAGAGGCTCATGAAGCGCTTCCCTCTTTGTTTTCTGTGGTTTGAAAGGTGTCGGCTGTGGTAGTTCGATGCAGCTAATTTACTAAACTTCTGACTAAATTGCGCTGATTTTCCCTGAGAAGCTAACTGCGTCAGCTTCTCAGGGAAAGTCGGCGCTAAACTTCAATATGCTGCGAAATGCTCTCTAGGAGAGCATTTCGCAGCATCGCAGGAGAAACAGTCAAAACTCCAGTCATTTTCCTGAGCAGTGTGGCGTAGTGCCAGGACAGGAGGAGGGTTGCGAATAGAATTTTCTCAATGGCACTGGGTAAAAACCGAAAAAATCTGTAGCGTGGGTAGCAACTTCCTCACAAGTTCCTCAAGATGATTGCGTAGTCTGAAGATAAGCCCCAGCAGGAGTGTTTTCAGAGGTCATTACGGCTTCCGCATCAGACCACTCCGAGGGGTCGGCTCACCATTCACGAGGCAGTAGCCATGTCTTCCTTCAACAAGATCCAGCACGCGGCCGAAGATGCATTTAAATTTGTGTGGGGCGGATTAGTGCGAATCTTTTCGCCGACGGATGACGCCTACCCCAACTCCGGAGTTCAGCCTTATGAGGGCGATCCTCCAGACCGCAAGCACCGTCATATGTAATTGAGTTTGGTTCGCGCAGATCTGCGGTTTCAGGCTGAAACCGCAGATCGTTTATTTCGGCAATCGGCAGTGCAGATCCGATTCGCCTGACTTTTGCCGCCACGAGGTTTTCCATGCAGCCCGTTCGCAAAATCAATGATGAGCTGGCGATCGCAGGGCAAATTACCCCCGACCAGTTGGCGCAATTGGCCCAGGAGGGGTACGCTTCCGTTCTCAACCTGCGCCTGCCAAACGAAACCGGACTTCTCAATGAAGAGTCCCAGAAGGTGCAATACCTGTCTTTGAACTACATCAACCTCCCACTCAAGGCCGACAGCCTGAACTGGGAGATGAGTGCCCCTATCCTGCAAGCACTCGATACGCTCCCTAAGCCCATTCTGATCCACTGCGACAATGCCCTGCGGGCAGCAGCGATCGCCCTCCTCTACATTGCGGTGAGGCAGGGCGTGGAGTGGGATAGGGCGATCGCCCAGGCGCAACAATTCATTCAGGTTGCCGGGACTTAGCATTTAACAGGTTGCCAATCTGCTTGAGAACTCGCAGCACAGGTTCCAGATCGTTCCCCGGATTGAGCAACGAGAACACCCTGGAAACGACATATCGGGGTGGGCGCTGCGGCAGGACTTTGACAAACAGAAAGTCATTACCGTTAGTAATTAATCCGAACGTTGGCTGTTGGTCGGGATTCGCCAGCATGTAAGTCAGCGCCTGCGGCAGCGCTTTGTATAACGAGAATGCGACTTGCTTGGATTCAATCACCAAAATCCAGAACTGCTCCAGCACGACCAGAACATCAATATTCCCCCGCACCACAACACCCCTTTCATCCTCAGCGGATATAGCAATCGCTTGCTCAGTGGCAATCTTGAATGGGGGCTGATAGAACCCAGCTAAATCCAGAAGCGGTGACAGAACCGCCATCTTGACTGCTTCTTCAGAGAGCGATCGCCCCTGAGCCAGGTTCTCAAAATTGCTTCTGACCCGTTCTAAAAGTTGCCGTTCTGCATGAACTAGTTCTGGCAAAGGCTCCTGCCACTCCGGGAAGCATGTCTGATCGCGTGTTTGCTGCAACCCAAACTGTTCTGACAGATCATCGAGGGTAATCTCTTTGGCAAAAATGGTCTGGGTCATAGCAGGATGAGCGAACGAGCTGCTCAGGAATATTTTGATTGTATTGTAATTGACTTTAGAGGCTTGTCTTTCGAGAGGATTGTTCTGTTTTGGCTCATGGGACTCAGGTGGACTGGAGAAAAACCTCTTACTTCATCGCAGAACGACACCGATCGCATTTCCCACATTGAAATCCCACTGCTTCTTTCCCAAAGCCAAACCCTTCCAGCAGGTACTTCCAGCGACACTGCTTCGTGCGCAGCAATCCCGTCATCTGTCGCACCCCTTCATCCAGCGGATTCGGAGCCACTTTTGAGGAACGATTCAGTACATAGTGAAAGGGATCTTTCCAGTGCAGTTGACCACTGCTGTGGAGGAGCGCCAGGGCGATCGCCCCCTCCTTAAATTGCTTTGACACCGTATTCACATCGCCCTCAGTCGGTAGCGCGTGAATCAGCTTCTGGGCGGTGGCCTGCTGCGATCGCCACTGGTTCTGAAAAAACTGCGATCGCTGTTTGTCATCCGGGTCGAGCCACCCGGTGGGTTCGCTGATCAGGGTCAAAGCAACCGCAGGTTTACCGTCGCGTCCGCCTCTGCCGACTTCCTGGACGTATTCTGAGAGTAAACTGGGGGCGTGAAAGTGCAGCACCCAGCGGCAATCAGGCTTATTAATCCCCATGCCAAACGCGCTCGTGCAGGTGACAAATTGCAGTTTGCCTTTGATCCACTGGTCTTCAAGCGATCGCCGCTCATTCGCTCCCAGCCCCGCATGATAGGCGGCGACGGAATAGCCTTTCTGCCGGAACCACTCCGCCAGTTCTTCTCCATCCCGCCGGGTGCGCACGTAGATCAATCCGCTACCTTTGTGCTGCTGGACAAACTTCAGCGCTTGCTGTCGCCGCCCTCTGGGTGTCCAAACGGTCTGCATGGCGAGGGCCAGGTTGGAACGGTAGGGATTTAGCAGGAAGGTCTGCGGATTTTCCAGTTGCAGCACTTCCCGGATGATTTGCTGGGCCTGGGGGTCGGCGGTGGCGGTGAAGGCGGCGACGCTGAAGGTTGCGCCTGGGCGATGTTGCAGCAGAGCAGGGCGAATGGCTCCCAGGCGACGGTAGGCGGGTCGGAAGGTATCGCCCCATTGCA
This sequence comes from uncultured bacterium, assembly GCA_964630955.1. GTDB lineage: Bacteria > Cyanobacteriota > Cyanobacteriia > Elainellales > Elainellaceae > CAZVXA01. The sequence continues at coordinate 4,714 of CAZVXA010000300.1, forward strand.
CCAGGCAGTGCGCTTCATCGAGGATGAGTCCGTTGAGTTTCAGCACAGGATTGCACAGGCGCGTCCAGACGGGTTCGCTCAGCAGGGTTTCAGGCGACAGGTAGAGGAGCCTGAGCCGCTGCTGTTCCAGTTGGGCGAGGATGTGTTTGCGCTGGTGGGCAGGGAGCTGGCTGTGCAGCAGGGAGGCGGGGAGGTTGCGCGATCGCAATTCCTGCACCTGGTTTTCCATTAGCGCTACCAGGGGGGATACCACCAGCGTCAGCCCGGTTTGCATCAGTGCCGGAAGCTGGAAGCAGATGGATTTGCCGCCTCCGGTGGGCATGACGATTAGCGAGTCCTGCCCCGATAAGAGACACTGGACGATCTCCCCCTGCGGAAAGCGAAAGTCGTCGTATCCCCAAATCTGTTTGAAGGTCGCTTTGACCTGTGACCATTCTGTCCCTGTTGTCTGATGCATCCCTGAGTCCTGAACCTGATGCGATCAGGGTTCCCAGAAAGGGGGGGATGTGCTTCGGAGTCCCTGGAGAGTAATGCCATCACCGTTACCCGCTAGACTGTTGACACGGTGTTAGGGTGAGGGGATGATGAGCCGTAGATTGGGTATGTCTAGAAAATCTTTGCTGTTGTGAGTGATCAAGAGTAAGTCGTGGCGTAGAGCCGTTGCTGCAATCCAAGCATCTTGAGGGGAAATGGGTCGGCCCACACGCTGGCGGTCAGCACGAACCTGTGCCCATTTTCGGCAAAGCGGTTGATCAACTGGAATAACAAGGTAATTCGACAAATATTGCTCTAACTGGGCAAGACGACGATCGCCCCACTGACGCAAGATGGCCCATTGAAAAAGTTCGGCGACGGTCATAAATGACAATGCCAACTCCTGACCATTTAGAAGTGGCAGGTAAGGATCGGCATAGTCGCTTCCTTTGAGGATGAAAGAGGCAATATCTGTATCGATCAAGAGAAGACTCATGGATTCAGGCTAAATTCCCTCTTGGCGCTGTTGTCGCAGAAACGTGAGGAAATCATCGACAGAGTCTTCTGCGGGCCAAAAGTCAGCAGCAAGATCTTTGAGATTCTGAACGGTTATTGGGGTTTGGTCTGTGCGTAACTGTTGGAGCGGGATGCCTTGCCAAAATTGCATACTGAGGGCTTTAAAGTCGGCTGGGGAATTCTCCGAGAAATCGTCCTGGGTGAGGATTTGCAGTAGCTGCTGGCGCTCTGTGGGTGAGAGCGGCTGGATGGCGGCGATCGCAGCGGCAAGTTGTGGAGTCATGATTTGGCCTCATTGATGACCTGTTTATATGCTACCTAGATAGAACCCATTTGAGATCTCAGGAAGCCACTGCAACTTACCACTCACCGATCGCCCCCCGGCCCAGTGAATCCTGATGCGATCGCCTTATCAACCGACTATGATTCTAAATATCATCGCTTCTTATCAGGCCAATGCTCCAGACTGCCAAGCTATCTGTTGAGGAGTACCACCGGATCGTGGCGGCGGGTATTTTGCGCGATCGCCAAATCGAACTGCTGGAAGGGGAATTGATTGAGTTGAGTCCGGAAACTCCTTACCACGCCAATCGCAACCATACGGGCTACAAGTATTTGCTATCGCTGTTTGGTGAGGTGGCAGATGTGCGATCGGGGCATCCGATCACGCTGGCAACTTCTGAGCCGCAACCCGACATTGTGCTGGCACAGTTACCAGAAACCCGCTACGACAATAAACACCCGGAACCTGATGATATTTACCTGCTGATCGAAGTTTCCTTTTCAACGTTGGACTACGATCTGGGGGAAAAGAAGAGGGTCTACGCCAAAGCGAAGATTGCTGAATATTGGGTGACCGATCTGAAGAACCGTCGATTGATTGTGTTCCGTGAGCCTGTTGGGGATGATTATCGGGTGCGGCTGGAGTTTACGGGTGGGGTGGTGAGTGCGATCGCGTTTCCGGGGATTGGGGTGGAGGTTGGGCGGTTGGTGGGTTGAGGGGGGCTGACTGGTTAACTGACAAAACTTCCAAAACCCTTATTCCTGCGTAGGTTGGGTTAGCGTTAGCGTAACCCAACACAACTATTGCTGATGTTGGGTTTCACGTTGTTCAACCCAACCTACGGGAAAAAATTATCAGGGTTAGCGTTAGCGTAACCCAACACAACTATTGCTGATGTTGGGTTTCACGTTGTTCAACCCAACCTACGGGAAAAAATTATCAGGGTTAGCGTTAGCGTAACCCAACACAACTATTGCTGATGTTGGGTTTCACGTTG
>CAZVXA010000301.1:0-6968 GCA_964630955.1 uncultured bacterium
CGCGCCAAACGAAAACTGGGATTTTATTTTATGGCAAGCCCCTAAGCGATCGCCGCAGGTGTGATGATCCAACGATAGGGTGACTCATGCTTTGGGTAATCTAAATCTGGTTCCCGCCAGCGATTTCGATTTCAGACGGTGCAACCCTACACATCTTCGCCTCCGAGGTCTTGCATGTCTAAGATAGTCTCCATTCACTCTTACCGGGGTGGAACTGGAAAGTCCAATACGACTGCCAATGTTGCCGCCACGATCGCCCGTTATGGTTATCGAGTGGGAATTGTGGATACAGATATCCAGTCACCCGGAATCCATGTGCTGTTTGGCTTTGGCGAAGACAGCATCGACCGATCACTCAACGACTACCTCTGGGGTCGCCGCTCCATCAGCGAAGCCGCCTACGATGTGACTCATGTTCTCGAAGGTAAAGGCACCAGCCGCAGCAAAATTTTTTTGGTGCCTTCCAGTGTCAAAGCTGGGGAAATCGCCCGTGTATTGCGCGAAGGCTACGATGTGGGCCTCCTGAACGAAGGCTTCCAGGAGCTGGTTGCCTCCCTCAACCTGGACTATTTATTGATTGACACTCATCCCGGTCTCAACGAAGAAACGCTGCTGTCAATCACCATCTCTGACGTGTTGCTGCTGATTCTCCGTCCCGACCAGCAGGACTACCAGGGCACCGCCGTCACGGTAGACGTGGCGCGTAAGCTGGAGGTGCCCAAACTGCTGATGGTGGTCAACAAAGCACCGACGGTCTTTGATTTTGCCCAACTTACTCAGCGAGTCCAGGAAACCTACGGTGCTCATGTCGCCGGGATACTGCCCCACTCTGACGACATGATGGTGCTGGCCAGTTCGGGTATTTTCTCGTTGAAGTATCCTGAGCATTCCCTGACCAGGGTGGTAGAAGCGATCGCCCAGCAGATTGCGGGTTAATCAGCTCGTGGATGTCCCTCGTGGGAGGCACCGTTCCCTTCGACTCCGCTCAGGGAACTGCCGCTTGCTCAATATTGAACTTTTGACTAATCGCGCCGATTTTCCTGAAACACTAACGCGGCGTCAGCGAAGGGAATCGGCACTAAAATTAAATTTTCCGCGAAACGCTCTCTGCTAAAGCGTTTCGCGGAACAGTAGCAGAGATAGACCAAACTCCAGTCAGTCGGTATAGGCTGTAGAACGGAAGGAGCGACGTTGAGCGCCGATCCTTCCGCTTATAAAAACCAGAGCAACTTTTGCAACTCCCAGGCACAGCCGATCAGCACCAGACGGTGTTCCATCGGTAAGGCATCAACGCGGCTCTCAGTTAATAGTGATTGGATGAGCGATCGCACCTGTGGATTCAAGTTGAGATTGTTGCTGAGGTAGCGAATTGTCATCTGCAGTTCGCAGATGGAGGCGGTATGGAAAGAGCCGGGAAAAGGATTCCAGGTGTTTAGCAGTCCTGAAGAAGGGTGCCAGGAGAGAGCCAAGCAATTATCCTTCTCTACGAGCTTTCTAACGGGGGGTGGGCAGACAGGCAGGGGCGGGTTCATAGTCTCTGCCGGGGATGCGTCAACAGGTAGATGAGTAGAAATTGCCACAAAACCTCAGTGATCCCCTGGGGAAAACACTGAGGTTCATTAAAAAAATATGTAAAGAGACACTTCTTGAAGTCCGGGTTAACGCGGCTCCAGACGCGGTTGGCAGCAGTTCATCAGTGGTGCCACTGCCACTGTCGGATCCACGCCTACCGATTGCAGCAGGCTACTCCAGTCGGCGGCGATCGCGCCATCATTTGAGTTTCTACGCCGTAGGTCTGCCAGCGTGGTCAGCGCCTCGTACCAGAGGCCGTTAGTTGCATACAGGGAAGCGCGATCACGAGGGGTTGCCTGGGCTAGCGTTTGGGTCAGAGCAGGGTCTGCGTTGACGCGATCGACCCATCCCCTGGTTTCCAGCGGCAGATTGGAGTCGCATTCAATGGCAAAGAACCACTGGTAACGTTTGCCAACCTCCAGGGCAGGTGCATTGTTGGGCAGCGTCATCTGAATAACACCGGGGGCAGTCGTGGGTTTCAGGTCAACCTGATAGAGGTTGTTGTCGCTGTCATCCTGCAGTACGAAAGTGACGGGAATGTTTCCATCCAGTCGATAGGGCACGTAGAACCAGAAAGTAGGTCGCGGTGTTACCGTCTTCGCCCAGACCCACTCTTGAGGTGGCTGATTATTGTTCTGGGGATCCGCTGGGAGGGGGCCAAAGGGAACTAACGCCGTCAGCGGTTGGCTGACATCGGGGCAGTTGCCCCGACTGGCTCCACCACGGGGTCGGCCCGCAGGTGCGCCTGCTGACGGTGGGGGTGAGGGAACGAAGCGCAGGCCACTGGCGGAAGAAAAAGACATCTCGAAGGGCAGGGTGCCCAGCGCCAGCAACAGACTTAAAGCGTAAGAAAAGGAGAGTTTCATAAGACAGGGAAGGGAAGTTTGAGAAGAACAGAAGAGCGCCAGTAGAATTTCGAGAGTTTAGTTGGATACAGGAGCGGTGGGGGAAGTCCAGAGCGATCGCACATCTTGTCATCTATGACGGTAATATTTCCCCAGAGTGCCGATGTACCGTCCGCGCAGTGGTACTGCTCACCACCAGCGCCAACAATGGTGGTACCAGGGGCACCCACCCCGCCTGGAGCAACAGGCTAATGCAAGCGATCGCCAGAACTCCACTGGCCAGCGACAGCGAGAGTAGCCACCAGCGCAGGGATTTGAATTTCCAGGCCAGCAGTCCGCCAACACTCCCCCAGGCAACTATCCACAGGATCTCGATGGGTTCCGACCAGGTCCAGATTAGCGATCGCCCATCCAGCACTGCGCTCAAAATCTGACTGACCATCTGCGCCTGCAACAACACACCGGGGACTTTCTCATTAGGACCACTGCCAAAGGGGGTTGTCCAATAATCACCAAAACTGGGTTCCGTTACGCCAACCAGCACCACGCGATCTTTAAAGGCATCGGGACGCACCTGTCCGTTCAGCACCTGAGTCAGACTGACAACCGCTGCGGGGCCTCTGGAGCGGTAGTTGAGCATTACCTGGCCACCTCCAGCGTCGATACCCCGATAGGCTCCGGTGTTCGCAGTGAGGGGAGCAAAGGTGGCTTTCCCCAGTTGCAGGGTGCCCTCAGAGGTGTACTTCGGGGAAATGCCCTCAGCAAACAGGTAGAGAAATGCGAGCTGGAGATTAAAGGCGTAGGGGGCGGTACAGGGTGAAGTGGGATCCGTGACGGTCATATACATCAGGTGCCGCCGGAGTACGCCATCGTTGTCCTCCAGAAAATCGCTGAATCCCGCCTGTTCGGGGGGAAGTTCAGGCGGTGGTGCAATGCCGCTGGTGCTGGTGCTGGAGTCACTGATTTTGCAGACGCCTACCAGATTGGGAGTCTGCTTGAGCTGCTGGGCCAGTTGTTTGTACTGAGGAGCCACAGCGGCATCGCGGTACACATCCAGGCCGATTGCGCTGGGTTGAGCTGGGATGATTTTCTCCAGCAGTTTTTGTAGCGTGGCGTCGGGTAGCGATCCACTGCCTGTCCCCTGCTGCCGGATGTCGTCGCCAGAGATGGTGACCACCAGCAGACGTGGATCTGGACCTTCGGCTGGGCGCAGGCGCATTAGCTGATCGTAGGCCATCAGTTCAAGGGGCTGAAGAAATCCCAGGAAACGCAGACCCACCATCAGACCAGTCGTGAACAGGGCAGGAATCAGGGGCCGGAGCGGTGACTTCGAACGAGCCATCGATCTGGGGCGGTACAGCGCAGCCCAGGCAGGTGGCAACTCCGCCGGGTTCTGGTAGAGGACGGGGAGCCAGGTGGCAAAGGCGAACTGGGGTTCCAGGGCTTGCAGACGATCGCGCCCCTGTCGCACCGCCGAATATAGCGGTTCTCCCTGAGAAAAAGCGGTAAGGAAGTACTTGAGAAACGCCTGGGCCACCGCGTCCGGCACAGGTTCTCGCATAACGATAATTTGGGGAATTTGCAGGTCGGCTAATTCTTGCGCCAGCCCCAAACCGTCGCAGGAGTTAAAGATGGCCAGTTGTAGCCCCTGAGCCAATGCCTTACGCAGGGCGTGGCGCAGTTCCCCTAGCGACAAACTATCACTCTTGTTGATCTGGATCTGTCCCGTTTTCTCAGTGCTGGAACTGTGCCCTGCAAAAAATAAAATGTCCCAGGGACGCTCCCAGAGGCGATCGCTCAATTCCTGCCGCTGCGGTTCCACCAGAAAACACACCTCAGCGTCTGGCAGTTGTTCCAGCAGCAGCCGATCCTTCTCGGTATCAATCCCCTCACTGTCCCCCAAAATAGCCAGAATGCGGACTCGATCGCCCAATTGTCGATCCTGTACTACCCGCTCGTACATCGGCGCACCCAGTGACAGTTCGGCATGGGGATAGCGATCGAGCAAATCCCACAGGTGCCACGGGAGTTGCTGGAGCTGGCGATTTTCGGTTTGCAGAATGACGCGAATTGCATCTGCGGGAGAAAGCTTTTCCAGCCATTTCTCCCGCAGATGACGGAACAACTCAGCCCGTAACCACTGGTTAAAGCGATCGCCCAATGCAGTTGCAGCCTTCTGACAGTCCGCCAGGGTGGAGATGTTGGTCTCCTGGGTGGTGGGGGCATTCAGGCGCGATCGCATTCCCAGCCGCCGATAGGTCTGCTGCCACCGCTGGTAGAGCGACGGTAGATCGGGCATCGGGGGCAGTTTTCCCGTGAGTTCGGCGATCAGATAGGGGGCTGAAGTAGGGGCGGCGGCGGGGGTATTTGAAGGAGAATTGCCCTCTTCCGCGATCTGCAAGATTACCGGAAAGCCCTGCTCAAAGCTGCCCTCGCCAATTTTCAGAACGACAAGCCTGGACATGAACACAACTCCGGTGGACAGGAGAAAGTTGAGGGGTGGGCGATCGCTAAATCACAAAGCTTTCGGTAACAGCCTCTATCCCTAGAGCGACCTGCACCTGAAAGCCTTCGCCTGTAGTAGCACTGAGTTGCAGTTGCACATAGTCATCCATCTCGCGGGACTGGGCTTCCAGAAAAACACTACCTGCTTCGTCCAGCACCCGCAGAGTGACGTTCTGCGGCAGGTGGGACTGACCACCCAGAGGATGCAACTGGATCAGAATGTTCACCTCTGCACTGGCATCGGGTTGATCCAGGCGAACTACCAGCGCCAGAGCATGATCGGGCAGAAGTTCGATACGTTTGGCGCGACGGATGGCTGAATCGCCTTCCGCCACGGTGCCCTCCAGCGAACGGAAGGCGTAGGCGGGGCTGAACTGGGCCGGGTTGAGCAGAGCATCCACCGCTTGCCAGGTGTCGTCGAACTGCTTCTCAGATACCGCAAGGGTCGCCCCTTGCAGCCAGCGGCCCAATCGGGTACGGAGAGATTCACCAGCGGTAACTGTCTGCGGCTGTTGCAGGGTCGCCAGGTGGTTAAATAAATCTTCCGGTGGCTGAAGCTGTCGCAGGGGGAGTTCTTCGACTGCAGCAGAGGGGGTAAATCCGAGTAAACTTGCTTCCTGATAAGCATCATCGAACTGCACCACAACGTAGCCAATCCGCTCCTCCCAGACCTCCGGGGGCACCGGACAACTCTGGGGTAGATTGTCGGCTGTGGCAGTCAGGGGACGGCATTCCAGCCTGCCAAGTCCGGCCACTTGCAGGTCAGCGACATCGGCACAGAGTTGGACAACAGGGTTCCAGCTATCCCCGGTGAGTTGGGACTCGACGCCCAACAGGGACAGATAATCGTGAACTGCATAGACCGCCAGCGTGTTGAGTTGAACTTGATGCGCTTTTTCAGGGGTAGGTTGCTGGCGGGCGAACTGGGCCGCAGTTTGACGAGCATTCTGCGAAATGATCAGGGGAAGTGCGAAATCCTGGTTTTCTGGGGTGTAGTTTGTCATAGTGGGCAACCTCCTCTACAGATATCCCTCTGACTCGCCAAATTTACGCAAGCGAGGTAAACACTGCCGTTGATAGAAACTACTCAGGGTTGAAATCGGCAGGCCAAATTCGGCAGAAAGCTCCTTCCAGCTTGCTTCGGGTGGCAGTCGGCGCAGGATCAACGTCTGACAATTGACCAGGGGATGTCCTTCGATGTGGATTCGTCTCAACTCCCCGGTTTCGTCGGTTTCTGCCCAGGACAGCACTGCATCCAGGATGGGGGGTACATCGGGGTTGGACGGGAGGCGATCGACCGGATCAATCAGGTCACCCGCATCGCCACTGCGGGATAAGAGGGGCAGTGCAGTTGCCTGGGTGGCCTGCTGTTTTTGGCTACTGATATAAAAGTCCTGGAGTCGTCGTCGCAGGTAGGCGTTCAACCAGGTGGCGACACTGCCGCGATCGGGGTCGTACTTTTGACCCGTTTTCGATTCGCAGAGGTTTTGACAGAAAAATACCCACGTCTGCTGGAGCGCATCCTGGTAATAGGCGGTACTTTCGCGCCAGAGCTTGCTGGTGGTCAGACGAATAATCTGCGTCAGGCCGCGCTGCCGTTTGGGGCTACCGGGGGGGTGGCTACAGGCTTCGCTGACGAGTTGGCGTAATCGCCCCTCAAGTTCCTCCATGTCCGAATTTCCAATCGCTGAGCATTAACGATACTACCTGACTCTATTCTCGTCTCTCTTAGAGCCTATCCGAAAACCTAAATTCTGGCAGGCGCAACGCTGTAGCGTTGCGCCTGCCAGAATTTAGGTTTTCGGTTTTCGGATAGGCACCTAGAGAGGGCATTCTTTCTTTTGGCTAATGTCTGGACTTTTGACTAAATCGCGTCGATTTTTTGAAACACTGACGCTATCAGCGTTTCAAAAAAATCGACGCTAAAATTAAATTTGCCACGAAACGCTCTCTGCGAGTGCGTTTCGTGGCAGCTAAATCGCACCTACCCACTTAGGAATCTGCTGTTTAATAAAATCCCAGTTTTCGCTTGGCGCGGCTCCGCCA
>CAZVXA010000302.1:0-1342 GCA_964630955.1 uncultured bacterium
CGCCGGGGCGCAGTGGCAGTATTGTAAACTTTTTAGTAGCGAACGTCTGAGAAGCAGGGCGCGATCGCGCCCTGCTTCTCAGACGTTCGCTATTTAGCTTACCGCCGCTTGCGCAGCGTCAGGCCATCGGAACCATAAATATCCGGGTCAAAGTTGGTGGCGACCAGAGTGTTGTTGTTGTTGACCCGGAAGCGGAGAACGTTAGCGGGGTCGGCAGGATAGCCATCCAGCTTATCGAGTACTACAGACACAGAGCCATCGCGATTTGTGCGCCAGATGCCTGTTTCGACTAGAGGGTCTTCGTTGTCCAGGTAGTCGGTGGTCATCTGGGCGGTGCCGTCGCGCTTCAGATTGAGGCTGAGGTCAATTCCGGGCGTATCTTCAGCAGGAAGGAAGGCTGTGTAGGTGCCGCTAAAGTCAGTGTTATTGCTGGGGGGATTCTGCGCGGAACTTTCTTTGCGCAGGGTGAGCCGATCCATGCCATAAATATCAGGATCGTAGACAGTGGCCACCAGTTGATTCCCGGTTGCACGGAAGCCTAATACGTTAAAGGCTTCAGCGGTCTGACCGTCAATTTCGCTGAAGATGACCAGGACGGAACTATCGTTGAGAACGCGCCAGTTGCCCCGCTCCTGGATGGGATCGTAGCCGGGATAATCAGTTTGCATTTCAGCGGAACCATTGGCGTTGAGTTTCATCACCACATCCATGCTGAAATTACCGTCACGGACTCTAGCGCGGTAAGTTCCCGTATAGTCGGTGCGCTGCCGTTCGTTGGGTTGATTACCCCGAAACTGGGCAGGCGTCACCCGCTGGACACCCGGACGGCGCACCTGGGGACGCACGGGACGGGGGGTATTGATGGGATCAACATTAACGTTTTGAGCAACAGTTATACTCCGTCCACCGTTGATTTGCAGGGGCATCGCACCCGCCGTCAACGGCAGTAGATTCAAACTGAATACAGAAGCAAGCAAACCCGAGGAGAGGAGACGTGTCAACATCTGTGGCAACTCATTCAACGAAGGAATATCGAATTAGGTTCCAGTGTTTTTTGGACAGGGATATAGAAGCTCTGTCTGTCAGGGATAGGGCTTCTATACCCCGTCTCAAATCAAATGGAGGAGCACTTTAGAAATCGGCAGGAGGCGATCGCTGCGCCACCTGCAACAATGTATTACTCTGCTGAAATAGACGGGTCAGGAAAGAACAAGTTCCAACCTCAACTTTGTGTTTAAAGCGAGAAGGTGGAGCGCGATGCGCCCCACCTTCTCGCAACGATCAACCGACGGGTCAGGAAAGAACAAGTTCCAACCTCAACTTTGTGTTTAAAGCGAGAAGG
>CAZVXA010000302.1:1442-3796 GCA_964630955.1 uncultured bacterium
GATGCGCCCCACCTTCTCGCAACGATCAACCGACGGGTCAGGAAAGAACAAGTTCTGCTGCCAGTCGATTGTGTTTCTCTACCAGGGTTTCTAGTTCTAGAGTGGTGATCTGTCCCTGATCTACAACCTTCCGACCGTTAATAAAGCTGTAGTCCACCCGGCTCACCTGACAGAAAATCAGTGCTGCCACCGGGTCATGCAGCGCACCTGCCAGTTCTGGACGATCCAGGTTAATCGCAATGAAGTCGGCAGACATTCCGGGGGCGATCGCCCCAATATCGTCCCGTCCCAGCACCTTTGCGCCGCCCAGCGTTGCCAGCTCCAGTGCCTCCCGTGCGGTCATCGCTGAGGCATCCAATTCTCGCACACGGGCCATAAGGAAGGCCATGCGGGCTTCGTTTAGCAAATTCGAGGTATCGTTGGAGGCTGACCCATCAACCCCCAGACTGACGGGTACCTTGTGCTGCAGCATTTTTCGAATTGGAGCCATGCCGCTGGCAAGGCGCATGTTGCTACAGGGGCAGTGGGCCACACCCGTTCCGGTTTTGCCAAACTTCTGAATGGCGCGATCGTCCAACTGTACACAGTGGGCGTGCCATACATCGTCCCCCAGCCAGCCCACGGATTCTGCGTAGTCACCCGGTGTCATACCAAAGGTTGACAGACTGTATTCAATGTCCGATTTATTCTCAGCCAGATGGGTGTGCAGGCGAATGCCAGTGTGCGATCGCGCCAGTTTTGCCGATTCTCGCATGAGATCTTGAGACACAGAGAAGGGGGAACAGGGGGCGAGGGTAATTCGCAGCATGGCGTGCCGCTGATTGTCGTGATACTGCTCAATCAGTCGCTGGCTGTCCTTCAAAATATCTGCTTCTTTCTCCACGACAGAATCGGGCGGCAGTCCCCCCTGGCTCTCGCCCACGCTCATGCTGCCCCGACTGGCATGGAATCTGAGGCCGATTTCCTGCACTGCCTGGATTTCGTCATCTAACCGACTACCGTTGGGAAAGATATACAGATGATCGCTGGCGGTTGTACAGCCGGAGAGAATCAGTTCGGCGGCGGCCATTTTGGCGCTGATGGCGATCGCCTCCGGGGTCATCTTCGCCCAGATCAGGTAGAGCGTTTGCAGCCAGTTGAACAGGTCGCAGTCCTGGGCGGCAGGGACGGCACGGGTGAGCGTCTGGTAGAAATGGTGGTGGGTGTTGACCAGACCGGGAAGCACCACGTACCGCCCCTGGAGGTCCAGCACCTCATCGGCGGTCTGAGGTAATTCCTCTGCGGTGCCCACCTGCTCGATTACGTTGTCTCGCACCAGCAGTGCGCCATTCTGAATCTCGCGACGTGCCCCATCCATCGTGACGAGGGTGTGAATATTCTTGACCAGCAGGGTAGGCATATAAATTCTGAATAAAGTGTTATGCCCGGTCTACAGCACTCCGTAGAGTACGGATGTATCTGGATATACATTTTGAGAATTTCTACTTGCAGAGTACTCGTGCTTCCGATCGAGCGATCGCCCGTAGCCCCTGCTAGACTTGTGGATATCTAATCATCTAAGCGGGTCGCACCGATGAGTCAAGCCGCTGCCCTTACAAAACTGCTTACGTTCGAGGAGTATCTCGCCTATGACGACGGTACAGATATCCGCTACGAACTGGTAGATGGAGAACTGGTCGAGATGCCCCCGGAGTCTGATGAGAATAATGATATTGCTAAAAAGTTGCTGTTTGAGCTTGCCAAGCATTTTCCAGCTTCACTTCTGGCCTACAAGGACACTGAGATCGAGGTAACCGGGCGGCGGGCACGATGCCGATTGCCCGATCTCCTGGTTCACACCGAAGCCTCGAAAGCTGCATTAACGGGAACTACTCGCGCAACAATTACCCGTGATATGTCGCCACCTGCACTGGTAATTGAAGTGGTAAGTCCTGGAAAAGAGAACCGGGATCGGGACTACCGCTACAAGCGAACGGAGTATGCAGCACGACAAATTGACGAGTACTGGATTATTGACCCGCAGATGAAACAGGTAACAATTTGTCGATGGGATAATGGATTATACGAGGATACTGTTTATACGGAGGCTGCGCGGATTCAGTCAAACGTTGTTCCGAATTTTGGTTTGACGCCAGTGGAGATTTTGGGTTGAGAGGGGTGATCGCGCAACATAGGCTTGAAGAACCTCCAAAACTCTTTAACGAACCTTACATCCAGGTAAAGCTAAAACCCACAAAGAAGTGGGGCGGGGGCAAGCGCCCCGCCCCATCTTTGTTGGGTTTAAACCAGACAAGAAATCTAGAAGAAGAACCCCAGATAACGGAGGGGGTGGCGACGACGGGTCGACAGAAGGT
>CAZVXA010000302.1:3806-6964 GCA_964630955.1 uncultured bacterium
AATTTGTTTTAATGAACCTCCAAATTTTATTACTTATCATTAATTAGTGTTAATTATAAAAACAACAACTCTGTGGCGTGTTTCCCTGCGCCGCCCCACTTCTTTGTGGGTTTTCAACCAGACATGAATTCTAGAAGAAGAACCGCAGATACCGTAGGAGTTGGCGACGACGGGTCTACTGAAGTTGTCATTGGCTAGATTACTTCCGGTTGCAATGCCGAAGTCATTACTGGACTTTTGACTATTTTCCCTATAATGCCACGAAACGCCCTCTGCGAGGGCGTTTCGCGGCATATCCAATTTAGCGTCGATTTAGTCAAAAGTCCAGTCATTATCTGACGGGGTGTAACTGTTGATGTAGGTGAAGCCAAGGCGGATGCTGCGGGAGGGATAGACGATTAACTGCGCCAGTGCGCCGTACTGACCATCAAACAGACCATTCTTCTCGGCAGGATTGTTCGCTGTGGGAGTCAGGTAGCCCAGGTTCAGCTCCAGGGAGTCGCCAAACTGATGCCGCAAGTCCACCCCTGCACCGCCGGAGTAGTTATAGATCGGGTTGCGCAGACCAAACAGAGAAACCGCGACGCCATCCAGATACGGCGTGAGCTGTGCAGACGCATCCAGATCTACGAAGCCGTTTCCAGTGACGGCGATGTAGAAGTTAGTGTGCTCACCCAGTGGGAAGCAATACCGCAGTAGAGACAGCAGTGCTTTGTTATCACTGTCGTCATCGTACTCAAGGCGGCCCATGTTGGTAGCACTCGATGAAGATGAAACGGAGGACACTTCGGTTGCCGCCAGCGCAGGTGCTGTGGCAACAAAAGGCAACAGCAGAATTCCACGTGTCCACTGGCAGTGGTGTTTTGAAGGCTGATAGGGGATTATAATTCCTCACTTGAATAAACAACACTCCGCGCTGGATCAGGTTGAAACAAGGGATTTAACGAACAGCCAGACGCTCCCTGGCATCCCGGAGGATAGCGTCGCCAGTCTCGGCGTCAAACCAGTGAAGATGCTCTGGTGGCAGAATCAGATTCAGGATCTGGTTCTGCCAGTTGTTGTTGGGGGGCAACAGCGCCCGCAGGGTGATGGGATTGTTTTCGCTGCCCTGCACCCGTAAACTGACCAGGTTGTGCATTCCCAGGTTTTCCACCAGAAATACTTTGCCCTGGATGGTATATTGCCCATCTGCCGATTCCGCCAACTGGACGTGCTCCGGACGAAGGCCCATAACAATCTGCCGGGGGGTGGTCGTCAGACTGGCAGGGAGGGGAATCCGATGATTGCCCAGCACCGCACTGCGACCCTCGCAGGAGAGCGTCAGCAGGTTCATTTGGGGACTGCCGACAAATCCTGCAACAAACAGATTGGCAGGCTGGTTGTAGATCTTGTAGGGTGGGTCGAGCTGTTGCACCAGCCCCTGATTCAGCACGGCAACTTTACTGGAAAGCGTCATGGCCTCTGTCTGGTCGTGGGTAACATAGACTACAGGTACATTCTGGTGCTCAAACAGCTCCTTCAGTTCGGCGCGTACTCGTTCCCGCAGCAGGGCATCCAGGTTGCTCAACGGTTCATCCAGCAGAAACACATCAGGCCGTCGGACAAGCGATCGCCCTAACGCCACCCGCTGCCGCTGTCCACCGGAGAGCTGTCCCGGCTTGCGATCCATCAATCCACCCAGATCTAACGCTTCCGACGCCATTGCCACGCGCTGCTTGATCTCTGCTTCTGGCACATGCTGCAAGCGCAAAGCAGAACAGAGATTGTCGTAGACGTTCATGTGGGGATAGAGCGCATAGCTCTGGAATACCATCGAGATATTGCGATCGCCCGGTCGGAGATTGGTAACGTTGCGTCCACCGATCAAAATGTATCCCCGCGTGGGCTGTTCCAATCCTGCAATTAATCGCAGAACAGTGGATTTTCCGCAACCAGATGGTCCCAGTAACGTTAGAAATTCACCGTCATCTACCGTGAGGCTGACATCCTTCACAGGTACCACTTTCGGACTGAACGTTTTATTTAGATTTTTAAGTTCGAGCTTAGTCATGATGATTGGTCTTTTACTTGTTTATCGCGTTTCAGGAGAGATCTGAATTCATCCCTCAGATACAACTTCAGTGTGACAGCAGATACGTCACTGCCACTTATCCTTTGACTGCGCCTGCCGTCAACCCCTGTACAATCTTGCGCTGGAAAAACAGCACCAGCAGTACCAGAGGCAACGTCCCCAACACCGTTGCAGCGGCGATCGGGCCATAGGGAATTTCAAATACCGAAGCGCCTCCCAACTGAGCAGCAGCAACGGGAATGGTCTTCATGTCCTCACGGGTAATAAAGGTGAGGGCAAAGATAAATTCGTTCCAGGCAAAGATGAACGCCAAAATTCCAGTCGTCACCATGGCGGGAACCGTCATCGGCAGCAGCACTTTCGTCAACATTCCCCAGGTGGTGTATCCATCCACCTTTGCAGCATCCTCCAGATCCTTGGGCAACTGCTGGAAGAAACTCCGCAGCACCAGGATTGTCAGGGGCAAGTTAATGGCGATGTAAGGAATGATCAGCGCCAGATAGTTGTTGCCCAGGTGGAAGAACTGCACCAGTTCTAGCAGTCCCAAAAACAGCAGAATGCCGGGGAACAGCGTCACAATCAACACCGACGCCAGGATGACTCTCTCCCCAACGGGACGCAGCCGCGCCAATGCGTAGGCGGCAGGTGTGCCGATGGCCAGACAGAGCAACGTGGAGACGATTGATACGAAGGCACTATTCAGGATGTAGCGGGCAAAGGGGCGACGGGTAAACAGCTCCATGTAGTGCTGGAGTGTCAACCGCGTCGGAAAGTAAACGTTAGGAATTGCAGAAATATCCTCATTTACCTTGAGGGATGTGAGGAGTTGCCACAGAACGGGGGCAAGACTGATAACCAGCACGCCGATAACCGCCAGAGCCAGCAGGAGCTTGCGCAACCAGGCATAGTCATCAACGCGACGGGGCGCTGGGGCTTGGGTGAGGCGAGCTTGTTCTTGTATGGTGGTCATGGGGTGGAAGGGGTAATGGGTGGATGGGGTAATGGGTGGATGGGTGGATGGGTGGATGGGTGGATGGGTAGGGGCGTAGCATTTGGGCGATAAACGAATGGATAAGGGCAAAACGCA
>CAZVXA010000303.1:0-6957 GCA_964630955.1 uncultured bacterium
GATCCGACCCCACCCCAGCCCTCCCCTTACCAAGGGGAGGGCTGGGGTGGGGGTTGCCCTTACCAAGGGGGGATTGAGGGGGGTGAAGTTATTCATTTACAAGCCCTAAGTATCGCTGGGGGAACTGGGGAGCGATCGCTCACGACTCAGCCACACCACCAGAATGGCTCCTAACCCCAGCAAATTCACCGCTGCCAGAAACACACCTCCCAGAACCGGAATTAATCCCACTACCGCAACGA
Source organism: uncultured bacterium (assembly GCA_964630955.1). Lineage (GTDB taxonomy): Bacteria > Cyanobacteriota > Cyanobacteriia > Elainellales > Elainellaceae > CAZVXA01. The sequence goes on from CAZVXA010000303.1 coordinate 243, forward strand.
TTGCCATCCCAATCAGGAACTGCTGTATAGGAGTTCGAGGGGCAGTGCCGGATACTTTCTCACCGATGAGTAGCGACACGCCCAGCGCCCCCACCAGAAAAACGCAGAAGGCCACCAGATTCACCAGCGGTAGCAGCGGAATGCCAATCAGGCTCACCAGCAAGAAAAGGTTGAGCGTAATCAACGCGACAACTCCGCCCAGACCCCAAAGGGCAGATCCAACGGGCTGATGGTTGATGACTAGCGCCAGGGAGTGCAGAAAATTGGGACGCCAGCGCAGAATCAGCACCCCCACTAACGTTCCCAGAAGTGCGGTGGCCAGGTGAGAAACTGCATTTAAAAAATAGACGGGGGAGCCAACGCGATCCATCCCACGCCACCCCCGATGCTCCGTTTGAACGCGAGTGCCCTCCGGCAGGTTTCCGACGGCTCCACCTACGCTGGCCCCCGGTTCCTGTATGACGTTTCCACCCACCGCGTAGGCATCGCCATCTACTCGCGCCCCCGATTGGATCAGGACATTTCCACCCACTGCAACAGCAGTGTCGATTACCCGCGCCCCCCGCGAGATGGTGACGGAACCGCCGATCGCCGCCGCATTGTTCACGACCTGATCCGTGGGTACCACCACACTCCCGCCAAGTTGGACAATGTTTCTGCTCTGGTTGGTGCTCTGATCGTTGCTCTGGTTACCCTGTGCCCACGCTCCCACTGCAAACAGCAACGTCAGCATCAAAGCAGCCCATCCTAAAACCCAATGCCTTCTTCTCATGGCTCGCACCGTTGAAGTGTGGTTTGCTGCGATCGCCCGTCGAACTGAAGTGCATCTTAGCGGTTGCTGGGAAAATTTATCTTCTCCCTACAGGGGTATTAGGGACTTCCAAAAATAAAACCGTCCCATTTTTGAGTGAGAGGACGGCGAAGCCGTCCTCTCACTCAAAAATGGGATGATTATTTACCGGGAAGTCCCTTAGGTATTGAGGGGGGACGAATAACGCCCTATTCACCACCACCCATAATCTGTGGCACCTTAAAGAAATCGTCCTCCCGGTCTGGTGCGCCAGAAAGTAGCGATTCCCGATCGTTGTAGGGTTTCAGGTCGTCAGAGCGGGTGACATTGCTCACGTCGATCGCCCGTGCAGTGGGTTGCACACTATTCGTATCCAGGGCGTTTAGTTGCTCAAAGTATTCCAGAATGCTGCTGAGCTGCGTCGTGAAGCGCTCCTCCTCCTCGGAGGTTAGCTCCAGACGGGCCAGGTTGGCGACTTTGTGGACTTGTTCGCGGTCAAGCATGGTCATTCTCTAAAAGAAAACATCAATTTTACCGCGCCCCGTGGTCTTCAACCAGTTTTGCGCTTCGATGTAGTTGTTGGGAGCCTGACGGATGGCCCGCTGCCAGAACTCTGCTGCCTGGTCAAAGAAACCATCGGCATCCTCGGTTTTGCCGGCGGCCTGGGCCTGTTCGCCCAAATAGTGGAAAATCACCGCCACATTATTGAGTGCCTGGGGCATCCGGGGGTTCAGATCCAGGGCTTCCTGATAGCGCTCCAGGGCGCGATCGTGTTCACCGTTGCTGGCGTGGATCAGCCCCATGTTGTAGAGAACGAAGCTGCGATCGTAAGGATCTTCTTCCAGCTTCAGGGCTTCTTCGTAGTTGGCCATCGCTTCGGCGTACTCACCATCAGCCTGGGCCGACATACCATCACGGTAGTAGGCGAACGCTTCCTTCGCGCTCTTTTTGGCCGGCATCATCTTCAGGATCATGTCTGCCATGACAGTAAACGACTTATCAATAAAGTTATCGTTGCGCTGGGATCTGGGCATAGGTGGTGCCTTAAACGGGAATAAATGAAGTGATGAAAGCAGTTGAGGCGGAGGGAGATGGGGATCTGCGATCGCCTATCAGATACTTTAGCGCTCGATTGACCCCAGTGGGTTGGTTGTTCGAATAAAGACTAAAGTGCTGCCAGCGCGTCAAACGCGCTGGCAGCACTTTAGCTTTTGATTTACTGGACTTTTGACTAAATTGCGCCGATTTTCTCCAAAACGCTGACGCAGTCAGCGTTTTGGAGAAAATCGGCACTAGAATTAAATATGCTACGAAACGCCCTCTCAGAGGGTGTTTCGCGGCATTACAGGAAAAATTAGTCAAAACTCCAGTAATTTAAGTAAATGGGCGTGGAAAAAGTCGAAACCCAAAAAGCTGTTCCACCCGCTGCGCGGGTGGAACAGCTTTTTGGGTTTCAAGCTTAATCACGCCTACCTACTTAATAAGCGTCTTTGAATTTGCCGAAGTCCTTTGCCTTGAAGTTGTAAAGCTCCTGGGCACAGACTATTTTTTTAAAGTCATAGGAGCAGGGGTCGATCCCCAGCGGGGATAGTTCCGTCTGGAGGGTTTGCCAGTCGGCGTCGGTCATCGGTTCATAGCGGGCGTCAGCGCCGAGAGAACCGACCGAACCGCCCACGAAGATCTCGCCATCGTAGAGGGAATCCCCCAGGTTTTCTCCAGTGTTCCCGCAGATGATCAGCCGTCCCTTCTGCATCATAAAGGCGCTGCTGTGGCCTACATTACCCGTCACCAGAACGGTCGCACCCTTGAGGGCAATTCCTGTGCGGGGGCCAGCATTGCCCAGTACGCAAATTCGGCCACCGTGGGCCGAGGCTCCAACGTTGGCAGAAGCGTTGCCGTTGACGGTGATCTGGTCGCCCATCAGGTTTTCCCCCAGGGACCAGCCACAGGTGCCGCTGATTTCGATGGTGACGCGATCGCACAGTCCCCCGCAGTAATAACCCACTGGCCCCTGAAAGCAGAGATGAATGGGAGACTCAATGCCCACAGCCAGATTGTGCCGTCCGGCGGGATTGAGCAGTTCAACGGATTCTACTCCCTCGGAAGCCAGGGCTTTGAGTTGTTGATTGATCTCGCGGGTGGTCAGAGCCGCGCAGTCCAGGGTGGTTTGAGAGAGGGCGATGTCGGGCATAGGGGAAGGGAATTTTAGATTAATGAGCAAGCTGCAACGTCCGATCCCCAACACCGATGGACCAGACATTTACTTCAGCAGCATCGGGTTCGCGGATACTGGCACTGGCATCGAAATTGGGCAGGGTCATCAGGGCGCGATATTCAGAGGCGATCGCCACCATGTCTGGACTTTCGTAAATCACCGCTGGTTTGGCAGCATACTTGTCGCGCACCAGCCCCACCTTGTCGGGGGTGGCCACCAGGAAGGTGTAGGTACCGTCGATATCCCGCAGCAGGTTGTGCAGAGCGGTTTCCAGGTTGTGCCCCTGGAGGAACTGGTAGTTCAGGTAGTGGGCGATCGCCTCGGAGTCGTTGTGGGTCTCAAACACCATGCCCGCCCTTTCGAGCTGGAAGCGCAGCTTGTAATAGTTCGAAATCTGTCCGTTATGAACGATGGAGAGGTCGAAGCTGGAGGTGAAGGGGTGGCAGTGATCGATATCCACGACGGACTCGGTGGCCATGCGGGTGTGGGCGATGCCGTGACTGCCCCAGAAGCTATCTAACTCCCGACGCCGCGCCAGGTTTTCAACCCCACCGACCGCTTTGTAGATTTCCAGCTTCTGTCCAGCGCTGCTGAAGTGCAGATCGGGGAACTGTTGACGCAAAGCTTGCTTGAATCGCCGCAGGTCAAACAGTTTATCCGTGTCCTGAAACAGCACCACGCGCCGTCCCTCGGTAATGGCATCGGCCACATCAACCTCGGCAAATTGCTTCAGCCACTCGATCGCCCCCAGCCAGTCACCGTCTCCCCGAAGAATCAACTTAAATTGGTCAGGCTCTGTCTCGTTGCCGTAGAGGGCGATGCCGGAGGAATCGGGGCCACGACTTTCGAGGGGGGTAATCAGTGCCAGCAAGTCCCGCGTCAAATTGCCGTAGAGCGTAGGGTTACGGTAAATGATGCCTGCAATCCCGCACAAGGTGACCTCCCGATCGCTGTGATCCCGCGTTTAATTTCAAAACTGTAACATCTCGTTCAACCCTGAGGCACCGTTTCTCAGGAAACAGGGCAGGTTTGAGCGTAACCTCCTGGAGGCGACTCGATCGCCTGCCCCACCCGAGTATTGTGCTCCTCGAAAGAGGAACGTCTCAACTGGTTATAACAAGTGAGTCAGGATGAGAATGTGTCGTAGCAAACGTTTTACGTTAGAACTCTGAAAGGTGTTGTCCCCGCGAAGCGGGGACAACACCTTTCAGAGTTCTAACAACTATCTACTTACTCAGAACCACCGAGTAGCACAACCGATCGCCCCTTGACAGCGTTTCCCCACAGATAATGGGTTGGTTGTGGCTGGTGTAGGTGGTGTAGCGGTTCACCAGTAAAGGGGCACCCAGGGGAATCTCCAGGTATTGACTCACATCTAAAGTGGCGTGGGTACATTCCAGAGTGGTTTCTACCCGTTCGATCGACACCCCCCGCTGATCCAGAGTGGGGTAGATTAGGCTGGACTGAAGCTCCTGAGCAAAGGTATTGCCAATTTCCAGAGGAATATAGGTGACATCGTAGGAGACGGGAATCTGGTCGGTGAGAATGATTTTCTTCTGGCAGTAAACCGTCTCGTTTTGGGGCAATTGCAACGTATCGCACACCGATGCAGGGGCCACAACTTTTTCAAACGACAGGCTCCGGATTGAAGCAAAGGCTCCCTGACGCTGCATATCCTCGTCAAAGAACATCAGGGGATTGGACAGCGATCGTACTACCTTCTGCTGTTCCTTAACAAATACCCCCTTGCCTCGCTGCGACACGACCAGTCCCTGGCTGATCAGGTTCGCGATCGCCCGTCGCACCGTAATTCGGCTGACCTCAAACTGCTCCATCAAGCGGTGTTCGCTGGGCAGTTGCTCCCCAGGGGCATACTGACCTTCAAAAATTTGCGATCGCAGCTTCTCAGAGATCGCCAGGTGGAGGGGAATCGAGGGTTCAGCTATCACGATCCTTGCTAGGGGACTGGGGACGCAGGGGTCTAGTTTAGTGTAGCCTCAAAAGATATGGTCACTATCCCCCTTTACCGAGAAAAACAGCTCCGACAGTTAGTGCAGAAGCTGGGACTGGCTGCAGATGTTCCAGTACAGTGGTCGTTGCTCGACCTGGCGCTGACCCATCCCAGCATTTCGGCGGAGGCCAACTTTGAGCGATTGGAATTCGTCGGGGATGCCGTGGTGCGGCTGGCGGCGGCGGAATTTCTGTACGAGGCTTACCCTGCCCTGTCGGAGGGCGAGCTTTCGGCACTGCGCAGTTTGCTGGTGAGCGATCGCCATCTGGCAACGGTGGGCGATCGATACAATCTGGAGCGTTATCTATTATTGGGGCCGAGTGCTCAGGGAGATAAGCTGGGCCACGCCAGTCGTACCGCTGCTGCTCTGGAGGCGCTGCTGGCTGCCCTATATCTCAGCACTACGGATCTGAGGCTGATCCGCCCCTGGCTTGACCCCCACCTGCGAGAATTTGCCGAGCAGATTCGCCAGAATCCAGCCCTGCACAACGCCAAAGGGGCACTTCAGGCACTGACTCAGGGGCGCTATCAGGTGCTACCTGACTACCGGGTGACGGAAGTAGAGCTGTCCTCCCACGCCAGCGCCACGCGATTCATGGCAGAGGTATGGGTGAATGGAGAACTGCAGGGTCAGGGAAGCGGCGCATCTAAGAAGGAAGCCGAACAGGCTGCTGCTCTAAAGGCGCTGGAAAATTTGAGCAGGTAGCGCTCGCCATCGAACGCACATTGAAAATAAAAAAGCGAGGCGATGCCTCGCTTCTTCAAAATTTTTTGAGTGACGATAGAGGTCGTCAGTTTTCACCGACCTAGAGCTGATTTTCGGTAGCATCGGGGTGCTCAAAGGTAATCGGTAGGTCAGCAAAAGAGCTGAAGTAAAAGTCTTCCGAAGGGAAGAGGGTGCTTTCATCCCACGGATCGTTATCAACGATTTCTCTGCGAACCCAGTCTTTGAATCGTTGCAGGAGCGATCGCTTCTGTGAAGGAGCCGATTGTGTAGAGTGGGTTTCGTAGGAGTACATAGGCATAAGATCGTGATAAGGGTTTGACGGAAGTCCAAACAAGAAAAATTATCTGGACGATTTGCCGGGAGTCATGCCTTTATGCCTAAAGGATGTTGTTTTCTCCCTTCTATTGCCTCAATCGTGAGAAATCGGGTGAAATCAGGAAAATTTTATGAACTTCAGCCAAATCTTCATAAAGTTCACGTAAAGCAACCTGTCTAATCTACCAAAATTTCCCTGCCAGCTCCCAAAGTACAAAAAAAGCAACATTTGCAGCAGGAGATACAGCGCTTTGCGCTGAGATAGAGATCAAGTTTTTGTTGAGAGCCTCGCGGAGCGAGGCTCTCAACAAAAACTTTGCACCACATGCGCTTGCAAAGCGCTGTAAGGACTGGACTTTTGACTAAATTACGCCGATTTTCTCTGAAATGCTGACTCAGTCAGCGTTTCAGAGAAAATCGGCGCTAAAACTCAATATGCTGCGAAACGCTCTCTTAGTATATGTTTAGCGTCTCTCGTGTGCCCCTGCGCCGCAGGGGTACGTGATTAGCGTCTCTCGCGTGCCCCCTGCGCTGCAGGGGCACGCGAGAGACACTTAAAAAAGTTGTCGGATTCCTTCCTGGGCGTCGCCCAGGCAGGAATCCGACAACGCTAAACAGATACCTCTCTTAGAGAGCGTTTCGCAGCATTGTAAGCAA
>CAZVXA010000304.1:0-6383 GCA_964630955.1 uncultured bacterium
GTCAGGTACATTTTGCGAATCTCCACCGCATTTTCTCCCCGCTGGATCGGATAGAAGCCTGCTGTCCCCACCACTTTCCCCTGCTGCTCCACCACCCAAAATTCTCCTCCCATCTGCCAGTAAGCGGTTTCGACCTGATAGACATCCTGGTCAGCGCCACTGGCCTCTGGTGTCAGGCCGTACTCAGTCAGAACAGCGGCAATGAGGGTGGCGGCGGGGGTGCGATCGCCCGGTTCCCAGTCACGGATCAAAAAGTCTTTGTAGGTCGTTCTCATATGCAATACAGCGCTTTGCGCTGAGATAGAACCAAAGTTTTTGTTGAGAGCCTCGCGGAGCGCGGCTCTCAACAAAAACTTTGTACCACACACGCTTGCAAGCCCCTAAAGTCAAAAACCCATTATGAGGTGGTGGGGTGCTTTGCACCCCACCACCTCATAATGGGTTTTTGACGATCATCGATAAATCCGGTACTCCACTTCATCCAGCAGGTTCCCACTCAGGTTCATCTGCTGAAACTCGCGCACCACCTGCCCACCCAGGCTCTCAGGAATCTTGCAACTGGCCGTATTTTGTTTAGCGACGGGATACGACAGGTAAGTATAGTCCAGATGCTCATCGACCCACTGCTTTAGACAGTGGATGGCCTCACGCCCAACCCCCTTTCCCCAGGCAGATTTCTTGGTCCAGATGCCAAGTTCTGGCGTGTCGGTATGAATCTTGTGAACCGCACACACCCCCAAAAATTCCTGGCTGGTTTTTTCCAGAATCACCAGCGTCAAATCTGTCCCCTGCTCCCACTGCCGAATGGAATTCCGAATAAAGCGCATGGTGTCATGGATCGTTTCTGCTGGTTTCGGGTACATATAGCGGGTCACCTCCGGAGTAAACTCCTGGAAAATAGAGTCAGTGTATTTCAGGGAGATGGGGCGGAGCAGGAGGCGATCGCTCCGCAGTTCCGCCAAAGGGTGGTTACCACCCAAGAGTAAGTTTAAATTATTTAACCTGGTCATAACACACTGATAGTCTCCTCTTTCTAATAAGGCTCCCAGTTCTCCCCTGCAATGACCTCCTTCAGTTCGGTCTCCAGGGCAGCAAAGGCTGGTAATGCTCGCAATGGACTAAAGTCGTTAATGAGTTCTGCAACCCGATGTGTACAATCACTTGCAGAGAAACTCCGAAGTCGTCTTGAAGAAAGTTCGCTGGCTTGACGAAGAATGTCATGAAGAACTTTTTTGGGATCAGGTTGATCCTCAAGTCTTCTAATATCTGGAAGTTGCAGCGGAAAATCTCCATTTGGATTAGACGCTGCTTTTCGCAAAGCGACCCTATCAAATAGTAGCCATGCCTCTGTCATACGCACAGGAACAACACAAACCGTAGGGATGGAAATCGATGCAGCAGCTTGGGCAACGGCTGTTCGAATTTCATTCAGGCGAGTCTCATGAGGCTCTTTTTCCGCGTCACGGTGAATAAACAATAAATCACAGGGATACAGTTCAACGCTCAATTTTATCCGCTTTTCAAGCGTATCCCTCAATGATCGATCAAACGAGCGTAAGTCAGCCCATCGAGGCTGAATTGCCCAATTACCCAGATGTTTCTCCAGTAACCAATTAAGGACAGGGAGAAGTGCCCGATCCGAACTACCATCAGAGAGCAACGTATACCGAATTTCCATCATTATTGCTTAACAGAAAAGCCAGGAAGCAAAAGCTGAAGATCCTCTCTATCTACAACTCGACGCTGCTTCTGCCTGGTGGTTTTTGCTTCCTGATGGTTTCCGTTACTGCCATTATCGTCAGGCTCAAGATATGGGTTTGGAACTGGATTGAGGTAAGCAAGAAGCCTTCCCTTAGAAATGATATTTCTAAGACTTGATTCTGGAGCCTTTTGTCGCCAAGTATCTGGTAGATATCCAAAACTAACGCGCTTAAATCTGTGACCTGACTGCACAGTCTCTTGCAACTCAGCAACGAGAAGACTATCTTCAGGCACTTGCATGACTACTGCGGGAGAATGAGTATTGATGATTACCTGGCGTAGTGGATTCTCTGGCTCAATTCGTTCATTTGTATCGGTAGCAATATCTTGAAGTAGTTGAAGGATCTTGGGAATTCTCTCTGGATGAATCCCGTTCTCTGGCTCCTCAAGACACAAAAGACCCTGAGCCTTTGGATCAAGTGCAAGTACCGCTAATGCTAAAAACCGCATTGTTCCGTCAGAGAGTGCTTTCGCTGGGTGCGATGTTCCATCTCGATTAGTTACCATCAGAGTAAGAAGTTCACGTCGATTATCACGATCAACCCATACTTTATCAACATCATGAATCAAAGTTGATAAACGGTTGGCAATTTCGTAGTACACCCGGTTGTCTACATTATCAGATTGGTCATTCTTATTATCCTCTTGCCTTGCTAAGTGATAAAGGGTTGAGGCTAAGTGAGCACCATCTGTTTCTAGTTTGGCAGGAGCGGTAAATTCATCAGGTTGTCTTAGAGAGGAGGGTTCTAGCTGAAGTAGTCGCCATGATTGCATCTCCCGCCGAGCCATCAAAGCTGTTGGACTTTCAGCAGCGTTTGCCACCGACAAAACTGTACGAGGCAAGTTAACGGCTGATCTAGCAAGTGGTCTTCCACTGCTTCCACCATCTTGATGAAGTTTAATGATTCGGTTCGTCCCTTCACCCTCGGTAGAAATGAAGTAGGGGACTCTCCGTTCACCAATAATTGCCGTTTTTCTCCAGGTGCTAGATTTATTTGGAAACAACAAATGTTTCGCTGCATCCCCACGATTGATATGCACTAGTTCTTCTCTAAGAATTTCTAGAGCGCCTAATGATCGGAGACTATTATCGGCACGATAGGCGAGTTGGATTGAGTAGCATAAAAAAGTAATACTTGCTTTCGCTTTCTGTCCTAAGTCGTCCTCTCCTTCGGCTGGAACAATCATCTCCGCCTCAAAGGCCATCTCATCAGCATAGGTATCGCCTACACGATGAAAAAGGCTACGAACATCTCCCGTTTTTCCGCCTTCATCTCGCACAGATAATGCTGCTTCAATTAAAGACTGATTTGCTAATGCACTCAAAAATTTAATGGCATCAAAAAGGTTCGATTTACCAACACCGTTGGCCCCGGCGATACAGGTAAATGGTCCAAATCGAACGTCTACATCAACAAGGTTTTTAAAGCCAGAAACTTTTAGTCGAGTTAGCATGATCAGTTCATTTGAGTTTAATGTCCTTGACAGCGAGAGACCTTCTGTCTCAGTAACTTCTCACATCATAGCCGAGTGGGTCTTCCTAGCTGTGAATTCGGGGCTCCGGATGGAGGGTAGCCAGAAGCTGACTCTCAACGATCGCCAACTCTTCTAACCGCTGGTTCACCACCTCCCGGTCGAAGTAGGTGGTTGCCAATGTCCAATAGATCCCGTAGTGCCGCGCCTCGGAAGCCATTAATCCCCGGTAGAACCTGGCCAGCTCCGGCTCAGGGCAGTGGGTACCCAGCAGGCCCAGCCGCTCATGGCTGCGGGCCTCGATCAGCCCCGACACCAGCAGCGAGTCAAGCATTCGGTCGGGTTCCTGACGGCGAATCTGGGCGCTGAGTCCGGCTCCGTAGGGGGGAGCAGACAGGGGAGCGAGGGGAATGCTGCGTCGCTCCAGCCACTGGTTCACCTGCTCAAAGTGCTCTAATTCCTCCTGGGCGATCGCCGTCAAACTCCGCACCAGTTTGCTGCTGGAGGGGTAGCGAAACATCAGATTCAATGCCACTCCTGCTGCTTTGCGTTCGCAGTGGGAGTGGTCCAGCAGAATGGTGTCGAGGTGGGCGATCGCCTGTTCGACCCAGGCATCAGTGGTCGGCTGCTGCAGAAATTTGATAGTTTTAGGCAGAGTGGTTTCCAAGGGAAGCGATCGAGCGTTCAGTTATCAGTTTAATCATAAGAGCCTATCCGAAAACCGAAGACCCCAATTCTGGCAGGCGCGACGCTGTAGCATCGCGCCTGCCAGAATTGGGGTCTTCGGATAGGCGCTAAGTTGGAGTTTCGCCTTGTTCCACGCCCATCGCCGACAATCCTCATAATTTCCTTATACTTATGGTTTAGGTTAGCGTTAGGTGAGACAACCTCATAACGCCAACTTCCTTCCCGAAGCCGAGTACGACATCGGGTAGCCCCTGGAGGCAAGAGACGATGCTTCCACTGATTCGTTATGGTTAAAGGCCACAGGTGATGCTTCAGGCAACGCTGTGTTTATAGCATCTGTAGGGATGGTGTAGCCGATGTGATTGTCCTGGATGATGCTGTGGTACCAGAAGTTGGCGATCGCCCCCAGCAGCAACAGATTGGTCACAGACCGACTGTTGCTGCCTCTAATCAAGCAGGGCTATTTCATTCTCAAATCAATCCTGATATGGGATGAGCAGGGTAGGATGGGCAAAGCGAAGCGTGCCCATCAATGCATACGAATGGTGATGGGCACGGACTGCCGTCCTTTGCCCATCCTACCGTTCAACTTTGGGTCAATTCATACCCCAAATCGAGAATGAAATGACCCTGTTAATCAAGGCTTGCGATTGAAGCGGGTGTGTTGACCTCAAGAATCGATACCAGCTTTAGACTAAACTGCTCCTCAAAACAGGTTTTCTTGTAGTCCAGGCTCCACAATTCCAGTGAGCAGTTATCCCTGATGTCCACAGGCTGGAGATAGAGTCGAAATTCCCGCACCTCTGGGCGATATTCTACCCGCACCTGACGCACTGCCCCAATCTGTCTGCGATCCAGCGCTACCGCAAGCCGCAATAGAGCGCTGAGTTGATCGACCACTTTGCGATGCTTCTTGCTATTGAGGTTGCGATAGTTTTCGTGCTTCTTCTTAGGACAGTTTTTGCGGTGGTAGCGGGCCAGATTCGCAATGGTTTCAATCTCGATCTCGGTGTAGCCCAGCAGATCACCGTTGCGGATGAGATAGTAGGAGTGCTTGTGATGCGAAGAATGCCCAACAAAATGGCCACAGTTGTGCAGCATCGCCGCTGCCCAGAGTAGCTCTCGCTCCTCGCTCCCCCACTGATGAAGACTGCCCTGCGTCTGGTCAAACAGGCTGAGGGCAAAAGCGGCAATGCGTTCGGCGTAGGGCAGATTCACCTGATACTTTTGAGCGGCGCGGAGCACACTGCGCTGGCGAATCGAACTCTGAAACCGCAGCCGATCCTCAATCAGGCCGTGGGTCAGCATCCAGTCTACGACGACCCCCTCCCGCAGCGATCGCTCACAAATCGTCACTGATTCTAATCCCAACAGTGTCATCGCTTCCTGCAAGATTACTGCGCCTGCCAGGATAATTTCTGCACGGCGATCGTTCATCCCTGGAATTGCAGCCCGCTCTGTATAGTTGAGTCGCCGCAGCCGATTCACGATTTCCTTCAGGTCACGCAGGCTCATCTGGTAGCCGTGCAGGGGATCGGGCACCGTCCCCAACTTTTCGCGGGCGTGCAGGGTCGCCAGGGCTTCGATCGTGCCGGAGGTACCCACCATCCGGGGCAATTCTCCGGGGCGAATCTGCGCCCGCAACTCCTCTACAGACCGCTCCAGCATTCCCCGCACGTAAGCTTGCAGGTAGTTGAACTCAGGTGTGCTGATGGGATCGGATTTGACCAGTTCTGCTGTTAACCGTACTGCTCCAACTTTGGTGCTGGTGAGGCAACGGGGGTCCTGGCCATCCCCCAAAATTAACTCGGTAGAGCCGCCGCCGATATCAATAATGGCGTGGGGCTGATGGTTGAACTCCATCCCCGACAGCACGCCCAGGTAAATTCGACGTGCTTCCTCTGGGCCTGAGATGAGGTGAATGGTCAGTCCCAAATCATCTTCAACCTGCTGCAAGAACTCCCGTCCGTTGGGTGCTTCTCGTACTGCACTGGTCGCTACTGCCACAATTTCTTCTGACTTGAGGCTGAAGGCAATTTCCTGACATCGGCGTAGCACGCCCATCGCCCGGTCCATCGCTTCCTTGGTCAGGTTCCCTGTCTCCAGGTCGCGATCGCCCAGTCGCACCGTTGTCTTTTCTTTCGCAATGATCGAAAAACTGGGCAAGGCAGGCATTACCTTGACTACAACCATGTGAATGGAGTTTGTGCCAACGTCAATTGCAGCAATAATGCGATCGCCCAGGAGAGAAGGCGCGGGAACACTCAGCAGATGTTCTCTACTACGAGGGTCAGCATTAATCATCCAGTTATCCAAACAATTAGGCGTGGACTCGTTCTACCTCTTAGGATCGCAAATTAAATAAAACCGAATTGGTTTTGGGAGAGGCGCGGCGAAGCCGCGCCTCTCTCCAAAACAAATACAGGTGAATGTGTTCACGCTCCGTAGGAGATTTGTGCCAA
>CAZVXA010000304.1:6393-6909 GCA_964630955.1 uncultured bacterium
TTTGGGTTGTCCCCTTCTACCACTTATCATCACCACAAAAAAAAAAAACCATTTTTTGTCGGGGGCGCGCCCCCCCCCCCCCCCCCCTCTCCCAAAACCAATTACAGGTTAATTTGTTCACGATCCTTAGGAGATTTCTGCAAAAGAAGTTACCTGTTGTGTGGGTAGTTCCCCCTCGGTGCGGGGGAACTACCCACACAACGCAGGTAGATTCATTGCTGTAAATCTCCTTACCCAATTCAGCCATGCTGTGACTCAATCCGGTCAAAACCTCATGCAAACCAGGCCAACGCTTCAGACGCCAAAGCCATATAAATCTTATCCCGATGCCGTGTCAAAAGTATCCAGGGGAGTGGGTAATCAGTCATGGGTCATGGGTGGAGCTTTTCTCGATTCCCCATTACCCACTCCCGATTCCCGATTCTCAATTACCTATTACCTACTGGACTTTTGACTAAATCGCGCCGATTTTTTATGAAACGCTGGCAACGACAGCGTTTAAGAAAAAATCGGCGC
>CAZVXA010000305.1:0-6869 GCA_964630955.1 uncultured bacterium
GATTGGATGACGGAGTATGCCTGGTTTTTGCAATACTCTTTTCGCTGCCTACTTAATTAGTGCTGAGACCTATTCTTCTTCCCAGGACTCAACCGCCAGCAGATCGCTCACAGGGTCTTGCATAGTGAAGTCAAAGTCTTCCAGCTCTTTTTTCAGATGCGCCCACTCGTCACCATAGAGAAGGGCAATCTTCCATAGACGGTCTGTCGGCTTGAGCAGTTTCTTGTCAACGAGCGATCGCACTTGACGCTGTAGTCTGACCATCGGATGAACCACCGACTGGTTTACAACACTATTAATCATGATTGAATTTTTTGAAATACCGTAAATGTGAAATGAAATCAACCTGGCTCGGCACCTGTTGCGAAGCTGAAAGGATCAAGCAAAAACAGTGAAGAGCAGCAGCAATGACACAGGTCAATACTTTCAATTATTCATAGTAGCGTAGGTGAACCTTTCGTCAACCCCAGACCCCCTGTATTGTCCGGGCTATTGACTTTTTCTATCGCATCGGGGAGGTAATTCAGAATAACTCATGGTTGGCGGCAGGCGCACGCATGCCTCTGGCACTTTGCATGGCCCTGACGATGGGGAGTAGGACAGGGGTGGCGATAGCGATAACTTTATTAACTGACGCTTCTCATCCTGTCTTTCATCCGGTAGAATGGAACTTTTGGACACCTTTGGAAAGGATTCTAGATAGATGGCGCGATATCGAGGTCCCCGTCTCCGAGTGGTGCGTCGCCTGGGTGAACTCCCCGGCCTGACGCGCAAATCTCCGCGACGGGCATATCCCCCTGGACAGCACGGTCAAGCCCGCAAGAAGCGGTCTGAGTACGCTGTGCGTCTGGAAGAAAAACAGAAGCTCCGCTTCAACTATGGTCTAACTGAGCGGCAGTTGCTCCGCTATGTCCGCAAGGCACGGCGAGCCTCCGGTTCCACCGGCCAAGCATTGCTGCAACTGCTGGAAATGCGGCTTGACAATACCGTATTTCGCCTGGGAATGGCTCCCACGATTCCCTCTGCTCGTCAGTTGGTGAATCATGGCCACGTCACCGTCAACGGACGTGCGGTTAACATCCCCAGCTACCAGTGCAGACCGGGTGATGTGATTACTGTGCGTGACAGTGATCGCTCTCGCAAACTGGTGGAAACCAACCTCCAGTTCCCAGGACTGGCCAACCTGCCCAGCCACCTGGAGTTCGATAAGAACAAGATGACGGGCAGAGTCAATAGCGTGATCGAGCGGGAGTGGGTTGCACTCCAGATCAACGAACTGCTGGTGGTGGAATACTACTCCAGACAGGCTTAATTTGTCGGTGGCAACTGTGCGGCTGCGGTGCGCCATCTAATGCAGCTTAAAGCCCCCTGAGACCTTCCCCAGGGGGCTTTTTTGCGTCTTCTTTCAACTGGACTTTCAACGATTTTTCCCTACAATGCCGCTAAGTGCAGCCCAAGCAGGAATCCGAAGACACTAAACAGATACCGTAGAGCATTTCGCGGCAAATCTAATTTTTGCTTTTTGCCCTCTTCTATCACTTACTGGAGTTTTGACTATTTTCCCTGTAATGGCGCGAAACGTTCTCTGAGAGAGCGTTTCGGACATTGCAAGAAAATAGTTAAAACTCCAGTACTGAGTGCTATCCAAAAACCGAAAACCCAAATTCTGGAGGGCGCGACGCTGTGGCGTCGCGCCCTCCAGAATTTGGGTTTTCGGATAGGCTCTTAGCTCGACTTTACCCATTTGAGTCCGGTGCCATTCCCGGCTGTGTCTGGAGTGCAGGCGGGAAGCCTAACTTTTTTGTATATCCCACACCTGGCTGATATATAGAACAGTCCAGGGAGGGCTTGGCACACCAGAACCTGCTCCAGGCAGAGCCTCTAGCATTTGGGTAAAGTCGAGCTTAGTACTACAACAAAAAGGTTTGTAAGGGGTGCAGGGGCTTCGACATGAGCACTCAGCCGAACGGTGGAACCCCTGCCTGGGGGCGAGAGCAACCAAACCCTCATGTTGCAGAATTTTTGTTCGCAACACTAGTAGTCCATCAAAGCAACTTTGCCTGGTTGAAGTGGTGCGCTTCACGCACCACTTCAACCAGGCAAAGTTCGCTTGGCAAACTACTAGGCAGGTATCTCGTTTCCATACGAGACGCGTGAAACAAGATTCTTCTGACAGTATAAAGTAGTACTAATCACGTTCAGCCTCATTTCTCCCTTGCGTTCTGATTCCTCCCTACTGCCGCCTCGGGCCGGGTACACGCTACCTGTCTTCGCCTGTGCAGCGGCGATTGCTGCCCTCCGCCATCTTCATCGCGATACATCGACAGAAGTCTCCGTTCATCTGGTCAATCCCCCAGAAACCGCCGTCATTCCAGTTGAACAGGTGGCCTGTCTGGGCGAGAATGCAGCGCTGGCCATCGTCCGCAGCGATCCAGGGGAGAACCTCGATCTGACGCGTAATACGCCTGTCTGGGCAAAGGTTGAAATCTTACAGACGACCGCCGAGTCGCAGGAGCAGATTCTCCTGGAGGGCGGTGAGGGAATTGGACGGCAGATGAATGCAGGAGATCAGCCTGCCATCTACCGTTATGCACGGCAACTGATGCACCACAACCTGACGCATTGGCTGAAACCCGAAGCGCGAATTCGCGTGACCCTCATTTTGCCGGAGGGGCGATCGCTCGCTAAACGCACTTCCAATGCGGCGTTTGGTGTTGTAGATGGACTTTCCCTGTTGGGCACGTCTGGGATTTCGCAACCGCTTAGCGCACCGGGTCAGCTAGAGGTATTTCGAGAAGAACTGCGGCAGAAGGCAGCACAGCACTCCAGCATGGTTTTTTGTATTGGGGAGAATGGACTGGACCTGGCGGTGAGCCAGGGAATTGCACCGACCTGCCTGATTAAAACTGCCAATTGGTTAGGGCCAATGCTGGTGGAAGCAGCGCTTCTGGGGATTGAGCAAATCCTGCTGTTTGGCTACCACGGTAAGTTACTGAAACTGGCGGGCGGCATTTTCCACACCCACCACCACGTTGCCGATGGCCGGCGGGAGGTGTTTGTGGCCCACTGCGCGAATGCAGGTTTGGGAACTGCAGATCTGCGGCGGGTGTTTGCCTGTGAAACCGCGGAGGCTGCGCTGCAAATTCTCAGGGAACTGGATAGGGAGAATGGGTGTAACTGGGTGGAACAGGTCTATCGGGCGATCGCCCACACTGTTGACGAACGCTCAGCAACCTATATTCATGCCCACACTGATCGGCGGATTCAGGTGGGAACCGTTCTCTTTGACCGCAATCGACAGATTGTTGTGCAGAGCCAAAATGCTGCCACAATCCGGCTGATGGTTTGTTAAGATGTCTTAATTATTCAAAATTTTTCCGGTCGTTTTTACCCGCCACACTTTTTCATCCCTCATCATAAGTCAACACTCTCTGCGGCATTTCCCGGCAGATTTCTTCTCCTATCCACTTCACTTCTTGTCAACCTCACCAACCGAATCAGGACCCCAGTGACACCTCAAGTAGAACAGCTTCCCCAAACCGAACCTGAAATTGAAGCAATCAACCGCCAGATGATTGTCATTCTGGATTTTGGCTCCCAATACTCAGAGCTGATTGCCCGCCGCATTCGAGAAACTCAGGTTTACTCGGAAGTCCTCTCCTACCGCACAACTGCCGCACAACTGGCCCAGCTTGCCCCCAAAGGCATTATTCTCTCTGGTGGCCCCAACTCGGTCTACGATACAGGTGCCCCCCACTGCGACCCCGAAATCTGGAATTTGGGAATTCCCGTCCTTGGCGTTTGCTACGGAATGCAGCTTATGGTGCAACAGCTCGGCGGGTGCGTGGAGCGGGCCGAGCGCGGTGAATATGGTAAAGCATCCCTCTTGATCGACGACCCCACTGATCTACTGACTAATGTTGAAGACGGCAGCACAATGTGGATGAGCCACGGGGACTCTGTAGTGGAGATGCCGGAGGGATTCGAAGTCCTGGCCCACACCGAAAATACCCCCTGTGCGGCGATCGCCCACCACGACAAGAAGTTTTACGGAGTCCAGTTCCACCCCGAAGTCGTGCATTCTGTCGGCGGTCTGGCACTGATTCGCAACTTTGTCTACCACGCCTGTCAGTGTGAACCCACCTGGACCACCAGTGCCTTTGTGGAGGAGTCCGTCCGGGAGATTCGTGCCAAAGTGGGCGATAAGCGCGTTCTGCTGGCCCTGTCGGGTGGCGTTGACTCTTCCACCCTGGCCTTTTTGCTGCATCGAGCAATCGGGGATCAGCTCACCTGCATGTTCATTGACCAGGGCTTCATGCGCAAGAATGAGCCGGAACGGTTGGTGAAACTGTTCCAGGAGCAGTTTCATATTCCAGTGCAGTATATTAATGCGCGCGATCGCTTCCTGAAACAGATCGAGGGCATTACAGATCCTGAAGAAAAGCGCAAGCGAATTGGACACGAATTTATCCGCGTCTTTGAAGAAGGTTCTCGCCAGCTTGGCCCCTTCGATTACCTGGCCCAGGGCACCCTCTATCCCGACGTGATCGAATCGGCGGATACCAACGTTGATCCCCAAACTGGAGAGCGCGTCGCCGTTAAAATCAAGAGCCACCACAACGTGGGCGGTCTACCCAAAGACCTTCGCTTTAAGCTGGTGGAGCCGCTGCGCAAACTCTTTAAAGATGAGGTGCGCAAGGTCGGACGTGCCATTGGTCTTCCAGAGGAAATCGTCAACCGCCATCCCTTTCCTGGTCCCGGTCTGGCCATTCGCATTTTGGGTGAAGTCTCGGAGGAGAAACTGGAAATTCTGCGGGATGCCGACTTTATCGTTCGTCAGGAAATCAACCAGAGCGGTTTATACCACGAAGTCTGGCAGGCATTTGCAGTTTTGCTGCCGATTCGCAGTGTCGGCGTCATGGGTGATCAGCGCACCTACGCCTACCCCATCGTGCTTCGCATTGTCTCCAGTGAAGACGGCATGACTGCTGATTGGTCACGAGTCCCTTACGACCTCCTGGAAACCATTTCCAACCGCATCGTCAACGAAGTGCGGGGCGTCAACCGCGTGGTGTACGACATTACCTCCAAACCACCGGGAACGATTGAGTGGGAGTAGAGCATTGGGAATAGCTGACATCCTCCCCATCCCTAAAGAGTAGGGGGTTCCTGAACTGCCGTCGCCCTTTCAAATTGCCCCTACGAAGGAGATTTCTAGCAATGAAATTACCTGCTTCGTGTGGCTGTCTCCCCTGCTGCGCAGGGGAGACAGCCACACGAAGAGTAATTTCTTTCGGAGAAATCTCCTAACTTGACTTTTGACCAAGCTGCGCTGATTTTCCTGGAAAATCAGCGCAGCTTGGTCAAAAGTCAAGTTCCTTCATAGGAGATGGGTCATTGGGAATAGGGAATCAGTGATGAGGGCAGGGAATTAGAGGATTGGCCGCAATCTTGTGGAAAACCTCCAGGATTCTGTGGAAAACCATCTGTTCTTGTGGAAAACTCTATATCGATAGGCTGTAAAAGTTAATTTTTTTAAGAATTTTTTGCAATTTTCCCCGGCCTGAAATCTGTACCCCCAGCACCTAAAACCTGTAACCTGTAACCTATAGCGCTTCACGCTCCAGTAAACCACAGTTTCTGGGAAGAGAGCTGCGCGGCGCTCGGCTCTCTCCCCAGAAACTGTACCGAACTAGACTGAGAACTGCTATAACATCTGAAATCTAGGGTTACAAATACTAAATTTTGCAACATGGGGGTTTGGTTGCTCTCGCCCCCAGGCAGGGGTTTCACCGTTCGGCTGAGCGCTCACGTCGAAGCCCTTACGCCCCTTGCAAACCTTTTTTGTTGCTGTACTCGTTTCGTGTTCCTCCTTGACTGATCGCTCCCTGTTCAATCTGGAGGGTAACATCCACCTCGTCATTCACCTCATCGACTGCAGTTGATGCAATGCAATATCGACCATTAGGTGCAAGTGGGCTTGAAGTCTCAGAGTTGTGTTTAGGAACGATGACCTTTGGTCAGCAAAATACCGAAGCCGAGGCCCATGCCCAGCTTAATTATGCGATCGCCAACGGAATTAATTTCATCGACACCGCTGAGATGTATCCGGTGCCTGCCCAGGCCAATACCTACGGGGCAACGGAATCTTTTATTGGTACCTGGTTGAAACACCAGCAGCGTGACCGATTGATCATTGCCACAAAAATTGCGGGACCTTCGCGGGGATTGGAATGGATTCGCGGAGGACCTGCACTCACCCCCTCTCAGATTGGCCAGGCAATTGACGATAGCCTGCATCGTCTCCAGACAGACTACATTGACCTCTACCAGCTTCACTGGCCCGATCGCTATGTTCCCTTGTTTGGGCAGGCTGCCTTCAATCCAAAGCAAGACCGGGAAATGATTCCCATCGTTGAACAGCTTGCGGCCTTTGCAAAATTGATTGAAGCGGGCAAAATTCGCTATCTCGGTCTCAGCAACGAAACACCCTGGGGAATTTGCCAGTTTTGCGCGGCAGCCCAGCAGATCAACCTGCCCAAAGTTGTCTCTGTGCAAAATGCCTACAATTTGCTGAATCGGGTGGCTGATCCGGCATTGGTGGAAGCCTGCTACCGGGAGCAATTGGGCTTTTTGGCCTACAGTCCACTCGGATTTGGCAACCTTTCGGGTAAGTACCTCACGAGCACCCAACCCCAGTCGCGCATGAGCCTTTTTCCCAACTTTGGGGGACGTTACCGCAAGCCTCAGGTGGAGGCATCTGTAGCAGCCTATGTAGATCTGGCCCGGTATCATCGGCTTTCACCTGCAGCAATGGCGATCGCTTTTCTTCGCAGTCGCTGGTTTATCACCAGTACGATTATTGGCGC
>CAZVXA010000306.1:0-6845 GCA_964630955.1 uncultured bacterium
ACCCAAATTCTGGAGGGCGCGTCGCTGTCGCGGCGCGCCCTCCAGAATTTGGGTTCTCGGATAGGCTCTTAATACACCGAGAATGAATTGACGACATTCTGGAAGCGGGCCTTCGCTTTTTCCCAGCGTTTCTCGGTGGTGGAAAGGTTAAAGGTGTAGAGCTTGCCACGGCGAACAACAACGCTGGCCAGGTTATGGCGAAGCTGATTGGGTAGGGTCACCGCATACTCCAACAAATAGTAGGTTTTATCACCCACCTGACGGGCTTCGGCGTTGACCAGTTCGGCAGTACGGCCAGAGTCAGGGGGAGCGATCGCCTTCTTCGACAGTCGATAGCCCACTTCGCTGGGTGTGCCCAGTGATTCCAGAGTCTTGCCTTCGGGAACGGGGTTGATGATGACGCTGACGTTTTCAGTTTCTTCAATCAGGTCGTGCAGCACCACATCGGGGCCATTCTCCACCTTCACAGGAATCCATCCGCTGGGGTACAGAAACTCGAAGCCCTTGTAGCTATCGACGTAGCTCGTCAAACCTGCTGCCCCACTCACACAGCTTTGCAGCCCCAGGGTCAGAACAATGAATAAAACCGCCGCAAATCGCCTCAGCATGGCTCGTCTCGAATGCCGTCGGTTCTATTGTCGCACTTTACCGTCGCTACAGCAGTCAGTTCAAGTGAGAGAAAGGGGCACTTCGTGTCCCTTTCTCTCAGGTTACAGATCTGCTGCCGTCCAGTCGGGACAGAAGTCGCCGTCCCATCCGTAGGGATGGAAGCCACAGATTAGCAACGATCGCTCACTGCCATAGCCATAGGCAATTCCGTGATAGTGTTCGCAACCCTGACAGGCTTTGGGGCAGGTCGTCTGGGCTTCGGTGAAGCCCAGTTGCGATCGCAGAATATGAAGTTTGCTCTGCTGTCGGTGCCAGCGGGCGTGGGCGGCCTTGCGGAAGCTATCGTTCGCTCTGGTAAAGGAGGTGAGGGGGCCGGGAAGAGTATTCATTGCAATTCAGGTAAGGAGTAGATACGCACGCGATCGAGCAATGCTGCATGGAAACGACCGGAGCATTCCGGTGTGAGAAGTGCTACAAAGCTGACGGGGGAAATTGCAGAGCAGACGTAGATCCCAGACAGGAATTTTCAATCAAATTCCCTGTCCCTACATTGTATTTTTCCCACATCAGGATGAATTGAAACGACTGTCGAAAGAGGGACAGGTGCTAGTAGTCCACCCAAGAAACTCCAACCAGGCAAAACTCGCTTGGCGAACTACTAGGGACGTTTGAGCCAGATGCCGCGTAGTCCTGCGGAGCGTGCGCCCTGGTAGTCCTCACGAAAGCTGTCGCCGATGTGCCAGGCTGCGTCTGGGGGGCAGTTGTGTTTTTGCAAAGCAGCCTGGAAGACCTGGGGATTGGGTTTGGCGGCACCAATCTCGGTGGAAATGGTGACGGAGGTAAAGAATTGTCTCAGATTGAGATGCTTGAGGACGGGGTGCAGACGGGTGTCGAAGTTGGAGAGAACCCCCAGTTCAAACCCCTGATCGCGCCAGCGGTTAAGGGTGTCGTGGGTTTCGGGATAGACAAACCAGGGGTCCGCAGTCTCAAAGTGGCTGTAGAGCGCACTGAAAAAGGTAGAGAAATCGTGGAACTGATCCAGTTTCTCAACTCGCTGGAAGGTCTCAGCGGCGATCGCCGCCCACCAAGCATACTCACGGTCGGGAACCTGCGCCGGGTCAACCCCCGGAAAAGCCATCGGCGGCGCGTTGCGGAAGCTGTCAAAGAAGGCTGTGTTAAGCGCCTGCGGATCAGCTTTGACGCCAAATTGCTGCGCCAGCTCACCATAAATCTCACCGACGCTGCCTCTGACGCCAAACAGGGTGCCGACGGCATCGAGAAAAATAACTTTGGGGCGGGGAGCGGCCATTCGCTTAAGGCTGTTCTTTGCGGGCTGGCTCTGGTCGAGCATCGCTGGCCAGTTTACCAAAATCTTGAAGCGATTTGATATTAAGGGCGATCGCCGGGGTCAGCGGTCTTGCATCTGCAGTCTGGAGCGGCTGCATGAAATTGGTCAGACCGTTTTCCAGTAGAGAGCCGGGGTCAAGAGCAACCCAACCCTGATCTGTGAGCTGGTGGAACTCGAAGTGCAGGTGAGGCCCCGTAGAGTTACCGGTGCTACCCACCCGACCAATAGCCTCACCCTGCTTCACCCAGGTACCAGGACGCACAAAAATCTCCGAAAGATGGCCGTAGAGCGTTTGCTGAGTGTTGTTATTGTGTTCGAGGACAACTGTGAGACCGTAGCCCTGAAGGAAGTCTGCGGTTCCCACCCTGCCAGAATAGGCCGCGACCACAGGGGTTCCCATCGGTGCGCCGATGTCGGTACCAGAGTGGAATCGGACAGTTCCATGAATCGGGTGGAGCCGCCAGCCAAAGACAGAGGTAATAACGGCGGGCATCGATAAGGGGAAAATCAGTCGGGCGTTGCCGTTACCAGGAAGTGCCAGCGGTCGAATCGTGCGGTTATAGAAGTCCTGCACCGAAAAAGAGTTAATTGCAATCCCGTTGCGGCTGAAACTGACGGGGCCAATGCGAATCGCATTCGGGGAATCACCTGCCACAAAAGACTGACCTGCGCCAGAGGCACAGGGACTGGCAGACACTGACTGTCCCGGCTGAAGCACTGTCTCACAGCCCGTAGAGCGCTCCGACAGCACCACATCTGCATGAGGACTCTTCGTCGCGCCGACCTGGTACCGGGTCGGGTCAATATACAGGTCATCAAAGTTGGTGGGGGCTGCAGCGGGGGCAGGACGATTGGCACTGGGTGCTGGCGCTGCTTCAAACGGAGCAGCAGCGGGGGCAGGCAAAACTTCAGGGGGGGCAACCGACGGAGCCGCAGGTGCGGGTGCTGGGGCAACGGGTGGCGGCAGCAAATCCTCAGCACTGGGGACAGTACCCGGAGCGGCAGTGGGATCAACCTGGGCGATGGCGGGGGCGATTAGCGCTCCGCGCAACTCCGAAGGAACCGCACTGATTCCCACCAACATGGTACTGCTGACTGCACTAACGCTCAGCCACAGCGGCTGACGGCGCTGGCCAAAGGGTTTCCGTTGCTTGTCGTTCTGCTGGCTCATCACTCTCAACCTCAACAGGAAATCCGGCACTTAAAAAGCCCTTACTAGCGTAACCAAATTGCTCCGACGAGTCACGAGGTCAATGAGTGCCCCACCTATATTTAATCATTCCCCAGGTGGCCCATAGTCAAAAGTAATGGCACCGGGTGCTGTCCACTTCATCCAGGTGGGCGAGTTGTCTGGTATCGCAACCCCAAATTCTGGAGGGCGCGTCGCTGTAGCGGCGCGCCCTCCAGAATTTGGGGTTGCGGTCAGGTGCTTAGACCTTTACGGCTGAAGCAGGGCCAATCTTTTTTCCAGGAGGCGTTCAATCGCTTCCAGTAGCTTGCCCTCACTCCAGCCCATCAGGTGAGCTGCGATCGCACACCCTCCCGCTCCAACCCCTTCTTTCACAAATCCCTGCTCATAGGCTTGCAGTTGGGAGAAGCGAGACGGGGAAAAGCTAAGGCGGGTTGCAATCAGAGGAGCCTGGAGCAGCTTGGCGAGTCCAACCGTATCTCCGGTTGGGTCCTCTGCCACCCAGCGAGTTGTGCCCACCAGAACCTGATCGCGGTTCCAGGTCAGGCCCTGGTGTGCTTCAAGCGCCTGCATCAGGGCGTAGATAGCCAGCATCTGGGTGCCTCCGGCCAGTAGGACACCGCAGTGACGGCTGGCGGCGATCGCCATTCCCGCCAGCGCAATCTGCATGGGATCGCCCACTGCGGCGACCAGCGGTAGCGGTAGGGCAGGAATTTTCAGTCCCGATCGCTGTAAGCCTGCCTGCACAAACTGCCATTTCTGATCGTGGTTGCAGGTGGCGTGGCTGCTGTTCACCTTCCCGGCAGCGTTCCAGCCCAGACCCGTTAACAGACTCAAGGCAGTGGTAGTGCCTCCAACTACGCATTCTGACAGAATTAAATACCCTTCAGCCGTAGCAGCCAGCTTTTCTCCCCAGTGCAGGCCCTGATTCAGCAGGTGTTCGACCACACATAATTGCATCGCCTGACCGCTGCTGAGACAGTGAGCGGGCGTACCTCCCAGATCAATTGTGGGCACAGTGGGCGCATGGCGCAGTCCAGCGTTAAACAGATACACGGGCAGATGGCAGCTCTCAATCACGGCACGAGAAATGAGCGTCGGGGAGGCTCCGGCGGTGAGGGGAGGCAGCGGAAACGCGGGTTGGGGTTGGACACCGTCGTAGAGGAACTCAGCATCGGCGATCGCCGTATACTCCCGGTCTGCCGGAGTCGCCCCGGCGGCAGAAATTCCGGGCACCAATCCCGTCTCAGTGAATCCGAGAATGCAGGTGTAGAGGGCAGTACGTCCGATGTGCCTGTGGAGCCAGGGGGTTGCCAGTTCGGGGTGGGTGTAGGTCTGGATCATGGGCTAAATCCAGGAGGGGAACCAGCGGCGAATCGTGACCTCCATCGGAGAAAGGGGAAGCCCCAGGAAGAAAGGCATCCAGAAGACGAAAGCGGCAACGATCAGGAAAATGGTGGTGACGGCGATCGCCCGGTAGGGACGCTGGGGACTGCGCAGCCAATTGCTGACCACAAGGGCGATCGCCAGCAGCGAGAAGGTGAATGCTCCCATGTAGTGATAGATGAAAATACAGCGGCTGACTTTGATCCAGGGCAGCCAGTTGGTGAGCCAGTTGACCACAAAAAAGGTGACTGTCCAGGTGGCAGCAGAGCTATGGGGAAGCAAAGTGAAGTCCTGCAAAGGGTCTTCGGGTGGGGTTTGTTGCAGCCAGTCCCAAACGCGAAAGAGCAGGGTAACCGCAAACAGGAGCATGGCGATCGCCGCAAACCACCAGAGGAAGGGATTGCCCATCGCATGAACGTCGAAAATCACGTTGCCTGAAGTGGGAACCGGATTGGGGTTGAGGGTTGGGTCGAGGGGGCT
Organism: uncultured bacterium; assembly: GCA_964630955.1. Taxonomy (GTDB): domain Bacteria; phylum Cyanobacteriota; class Cyanobacteriia; order Elainellales; family Elainellaceae; genus CAZVXA01. The sequence continues at coordinate 5,013 of CAZVXA010000306.1, forward strand.
GTCGGAAGTTTTGTAGAAGTAGGCCACCGGACGTACCATCAGCGGCCAGGAGTACCATGCGGAACAGTAGGGATGGGCGTTCGCTCCTGCCACCCGGCTGTGGTAGTCCAGCACTCGCCCCTGCCATTCCCAGAAGCTGACGCCCGGTTTGAGCTGCATATAGGGAATCCAGCTCAGGTAGTAGGTGATCGCCGGAATCAGGGCAAACCCATAGATGGCCCATCCCAGGTGCAGGCGGGTGAGAAATTCCAGTGGAGAAGCGGCGGCTCCCGGTTCTGCATCTGGATTTTTGCGCCAGCGATTGAGGACTTTGACTCCCCAGGCGATCGCCCACAGCGCTCCTGCCCCCAGCAAAAACGCCGCTCCATTCCACTTAATGCCAATGGATGCGCCGAAGAAAACTCCCATCAGCGTCAGGTGCAGGGTGATCGCCCCCAGATACCCTCCCCCTTTCTGGTGCCGCAGGCTGACGGCTCTCAATGCCAGTAGCAGAAACAGGTGCCCCAGTAACCCAAACAGCACCAGATAGATATTGTTCAGCGCGTAGCGCGACTCCACCAGGAACATTCCATCCACCGCTGCAAACAGGGCAGCGATGAAGGTGTAATCCTTGCGGCGAGTGAGTTGAAAAGCGATCGCTCCGATGATCAATGGAAAGAACGACCCAAACAGTGCATTCACCCAGCGGTAGCTGAAGGTGGACAGGTCACTGCGGGTCAGGCTATTGCGGAGGGTTTGATCGCCCCAACCCAGGCGCTCAGAGATCCAGATACCCAGCGCATGAATGTAGGTGCTGATGGGCGGATGGCCACCAAACTGCTGTTCTCCGCGCAGATATCCGGAGGCGAAGTTGGCGTAGTAAACCTCATCAAATACCAGCGCATTAAATCGGCTCAACTGCCAGAACCGCAATGCCAGCGATACCAGGAAGATTCCCAGTAAACCAATTGCCAACCAGGGGATACCGCCCAGGGATTTTGGGTTCCAGGTCATAGGGTGCGATCGATTCGACATCTCCCCACTATATAACTGGAGTATTGACATTTTGCCTGATCACGCCGCGCAACGCTCTCATAGAGAGCGTTGCGCGGCGAACTTAATTAAGTTTTTGTTGAGAGCCGCGCTCCGCGCGGCTCTCAACAAAAACTTTAGACCTCACGCACTTACAAAGTGCTGTATCCCGCCCGCTACATGGACAGAAGTGCATTGCTCCTAGCCCGCAGAAATCTGCATCCAGTTGGGGGGGCTATAGTCTGAGTTCAACATTCGATCAACATAGCCCACCAGGTTGGGGAGTCCTTCATTGGACAATTCCTGCTGGAGAAACAAATTCAACTTCTGTTCCCAATCACTGGGGTATTCCCGGATGACCGGGTGACGGACGGCGATCGCCTGATATTCGGCCTGTTCTGCATCCACGATCAGATCCAGTTTGAGGATGGCCAGGGGACGAATAAACAGACCGATCGCCGCCAGACCAAACCCGGCATCCAGTCCCTTCTGTCGCAACACGCGAACAAACTGTGCGCCTCTGGGAATGACGTAGGGAATGTGGCTGCGATCGCCAATTTGATCCACCTCAATGTTGTAGCCCTGCGTCAGCCCTGATTCCAGGGATACGTCCTCATATTCCTGCCTGGGATGGGGAACGTAAATGGTGATCTGATGCAAGGCTTCCCAGTGGTCCTGAGATATATCCCCATCACTGGTCTCTTCAGCAGAAGTGGCAACGCTACGGCGCATCAGTTGTCCGACGTGGCTCTGGCGATCGCACAGGTGAACCAGCGCCATATTCAGAACCTGTTGCTCGAACCGGGGAATACCTAGAAGTGT
>CAZVXA010000307.1:0-6672 GCA_964630955.1 uncultured bacterium
ACAACAACCAACCACACGTCTAGAGCATTACCGGGGAGATACAGAGATGAGATGGGTCTTATCGGGAGGCGAACATGATTCAAGCAGGACTGTCCAACACCAGCACCAGCAATGGCACTGCAGCCCCTCCCGGCATCAGTTTTCATATCCACAACCTCTCTAAAATCTATCGTATGGGCGAAGTCGAGGTTCACGCACTGCGATCGGTCAGCCTGGATCTCTACGATGGCGAATTTGTCGTGATTCTGGGGCCTTCAGGAAGTGGCAAATCCACCCTATTAAACATCCTGGGCGGACTGGATGTTCCCACCAGTGGCCATGTATTTTTCCACGATCGCAACCTCACCTACGCCAAAGATGCGGAGCTGACCCGATTTCGCCGTGATTGCGTGGGCTTTATCTTTCAGTTCTATAACCTGATTCCCAGCCTCACCGCCCAGGAGAACGTGGCCCTGGTGACCGAGATCGCCCACCACCCTATGCGTCCCAGTGCGGCGCTGGAGTTAGTTGGACTGGCCGATCGCCTTGACCACTTTCCGGCCCAATTATCGGGGGGAGAACAGCAGCGAGTGGCGATCGCCCGTGCCATTGCCAAACGGCCAGAGGTCTTGCTGTGCGACGAACCGACCGGAGCACTGGACTATCAAACCGGAAAGCTGGTGCTGGAGGCACTGGAGCAGGTCAACCGGGAACTGGGTACGACCACCGCTGTCATTACCCACAACGCGGGCATTGCGGCGATGGCCGACCGGGTGGTAACGATGCGCAGCGGTGAAATTAGCCACATTCAGCGCAACGAGCATAAACTTTCGCCTGCGGAGTTGGAGTGGTGATGACAACGCTGCGATCGCTCGACCGAAAACTGCTGCGAGACCTGTGGAAACTGCGGGGGCAGATGGTGGCGATCGCCCTCGTCGTAGCCTGCGGTATTGCCATTTTCATTGCCATGCTGAGCACCTATCAGTCCCTTGCAGCATCTCAGGTAGACTACTACCAGCAGTACCGCTTTGCTCAGGTGTTTGCCCAACTCAAACGAGCACCGGAAACCGTCGTAGCGCAAATTCAGGCAATTCCCGGTGTAGCACAGGTGCAGTCCCGTGTGGTGGTGGATGTGACACTGGATGTGCCGGGGCGGAAGGAACCTGCGATCGGGCGATTAGTCTCTCTACCGGAACAGCAAACACCAATTTTGAACGATTTATTTATTCGACGGGGACGATACATTGAACCGGGTCGTGCAGAAGAAGTGATCGTTAGTGAATCCTTTGCGAATGCCAATCGGTTGAAGCTGGAGGATAAGATTGGCGCAATTATAAATGGTCGATGGCAGCAATTGAGAATTGTTGGGATTGGCCTTTCGCCCGAATACGTCTATGAAATTCAGGGCGGAGACTTTTTGCCGGACAACCAGCGATTTGGCGTCTTCTGGATGGGCCGAAAAGCCCTGGGTACAGCCTTTGACATGGACGGAGCCTTCAACGATGTGACCCTCACGCTGACCCCCCAGACCCGTCCCGAATCTGTCATTTTTCAACTCGATCAAATTCTGAAGCCCTATGGTGGGTTTGGTGCATACGACCGGGAAGATCAAATCTCCAACAAGTTTGTTACCGAGGAAATCCAGCAGCTCAAAACCCATGCACTGATCATTCCCACGATTTTTCTGGGAATCGCCGCCTTCCTGCTCAACATTCTGCTGTCTCGTCTAATCGGTACCCAGCGCGATCAGATTGCCATCCTCAAAGCCTTTGGCTACTCCAATTGGGAGGTGGGCTGGCATTTTCTCAAGTTGGTGCTGGTTATCGTGTTTCTGGGTGGGGCGATCGGGGTCGCAGCAGGTCTCTGGCTTGGCTCCGGGATGCTGGGCATTTACACGCACTACTATCACTTCCCGACACTGCCTTACCACGTCAGTCTGGCATTGATTCTGGGGACGATCGCCATCAGCGCCAGCGCCGCCCTGATTGGGGCTTTCACTGCAGTGCGTCGGGCTGTTGCACTGCCGCCCGCAGAGGCGATGCGTCCCGAACCGCCCGCCCAGTTCCGCCGCACTCTGATGGAGCGACTGGGCTTGCAGGCGTTTCTTTCGCCCGCCGGTCGGATTATTCTGCGAAATCTGGAGCGCAAACCTGTCCAGGCTATCCTCTCGATTGTGGGAATTTCCCTGGCGATCGCCATGCTGATCGTGGGGCGTTTCTCCCAGGACTCGATCGCCTACCTGATTGACGTGCAGTTCCGCCTGATGCAGCGCGAGGATGTCACCATTTTGTTCAATCAACCTCGTTCTGCCCAGGTGCGCTACGACGTCAACCATCTCCCCGGCGTCCTCTACTCCGAACCCTTCCGCAGCGTTGCCGTCCGGTTTCGCAACGAACACTACACTCGCCAGCTCGGAATTCTTGGTCTGGATCCGTCGAGCCAACTGCACCAACTGGTTGATCGCACCTTACACCCAATCGATCTCCCCATTGAAGGCGTGCTTCTGACCCGCAAGCTGGGAGAGATACTACATATTCAGACTGGGAACAGTCTGAGCGTGGAGGTACTGGAGGGCAATCGCCCCACACGCAGCGTCCGGGTAGCAGGATTGGTGGACGATCTGGTTGGGCTTTCGGCCTACATGGATCGGGGCGCTCTGAACCGCTTAATGCACGAAGGCCCGACGATTTCAGGAGCATATCTGGCGGTTGATTCAGCTCAGATTGACAGCCTGTATGCTCTACTGAAACGAACTCCGGCGATCGCCAGTGTCACCCTGCGCCAAACCACGATCGACCGATTCCAGGAGACAATTGCCGAAACCCGACAAGTTATGGACGTGATTCAGGTCGTCTTCGCCTGCATCATTGCCTTTGGCGTTGTGTACAATGCTGCTCGCATTGCTCTCTCCGAACGCAGCCGAGAGCTGGCTACCCTGCGAATTATTGGCTTTTCACGGGTTCAAATTGCTGTGGTGCTGCTGGGAGAACAGGCCGCTTTGACGATCGCCGCCGTCCCGGTCGGTTTTCTGCTGGGCTATGGATTAGTGGTTCTACTGTCGATCGTCTATAGCTCTGAGCTTTATCGTCTACCGCCTGTTGTTTCCGATTTCACCTATGCCTTCGCCTTCATTGTGGTCACGGTTGCCGCATTCATCTCTGGCCTGATCGTTCGCCGTCATCTGGATCATCTCGATCTCGTTGCGGTTTTGAAAACCAGGGAATAATTCAGTGTCCTGATAGCCCTCGCAATGCTCCGACATCTGGTACAATAAGGCCATAGTACACAAGTACCAGATTAAAATGGCAACTACTCTGCACCCGGAGATTGACGTTGAATCGGTCGCCCCAGACTCCAGCGTTGACGACATCTTTCGAAAGCTCAACAACCTGGTTAAGCCGACCGAGCAACTGATTAAGGAACGAAAGTCGCTCAAAAATCCCCAGCTCATCCTGAAGATGGTCAGCGGCGATCTTCCCAGTGAGGAGGAGATGCAGACTATCAAGGAAGACCTGAAACAGCTCCAGAAGCTGGTCAAACTTACTCTCGACCACCAGACCGCCCTGAAAGAAGCCCAGGAAGCCGTTGCTGAACTCGACAAAATCATTGGCCCCGGCTCCAGCCCTCTGCGGGAGATTCTCGAAAGTGTGACCCCCTCCCAGGAACTCCCGGCAGGTAAGGCCAAAGCCCCTGCCTAATCTCAACGAAAATTCGCCTGCTCGATCGTCCCCCTGAAAAATTCGGCATACCGATCGCTCCCATACCACCAGCCAATATGACTTTGCGTGGGAATCGTAAACCCGCTGAAGGTCTGCTCTGCAAGCATATCCCCACCAAAGGGAATGTAGGTGTGGCTGCGATCGGGCGTCTGGTCACCCCAGCGCAGATACGAAACCTTCAGCACCCGGCCATTGGAATCAAGCGTCAGCGTCATGGAAATTGGCTCTCCGTCAATTGCAAAGCTGGCCTGAATCGTGTCGTCAGCTACTGCCTCCCAGGTCACCCCCCGCTGTGGCAACAGCGCCGATGGCAGCCACGCCAGTTCTCCCGCTAACCTGCCAATGGCAGAGCGGGCTGTATCAGGACGACTATCGTTTGCCACGGTCAGAACATTCCACAAAGCAAAGTGCGTCTGGCCACTGCCCCGATAGTAGTAGTCCCACCCAAAGAATTTCATCAAGCCCTGGCCGATCGCCGCTTTCCAGGCAAATCCTTCAGCCGAAAGCCGTTCTGTAGCCCGCATCGGCACCCAATTGTTTCCCATCTTGAAACTGCCCGTCATCGTCAGGTCAACCAAGGATGCGAGAGGCGTGTTGGGGGCGATCGCATGGCGGAAGTACCGCTGCACGGGTTCCGGTAAATGGGCGATCATGGCTTCGGTAAAAGTATCCGTTGACGGTTCGGTTGCAAGGGCATCCCATACTTGCTGAATGGACTTTGTGAGAGCACCGCCTGCGGTCGTCGGGCGGGATTTAGTCGTTGAAGCACTCATGACGCCTCCTGATACTGCGATCGGATATTGTGTGGGAGTGGTTAGATGAAACCGCTTAAAGCTCAATATTCGTGGTGGTGTTGGGTTTTGCTATCGCTCAACCCAACCTACATCTGGAACCGATGGTCTTACCTCAACTTTAGGAAGTGATGTTGAGGAAACGGTGAGGGAAGCGATCGCTAGAATCGGGAATCCATCCCCGCTATGCTATTAGCGCACTGCTATTTCGATCGACTTCCGTGAAAGCTGTTCTCATGACCGCCGCTGGCAGTCCAGAGGTCTTAAAGATCCAAACCGTTCCAGATCCCGCCATTCAAAACGAAACTGAACTCCTGGTGCGCCTCAAAGCTGCCGGAGTGAATCCCATTGACACGAAGCTGCGCAAACGGGGAACGTTTTTTCCCAAACAGATGCCCACCATCCTGGGCTGTGATGGTGCAGGCGTGGTAGAAGCAGTGGGCGCGAAGGTGAAACAGTTTCACATCGGAGAAGAAGTGTATTTCTGCAATGGGGGACTGGGGGCACATCCGGGAACCTACGCCGAGTATGCCGTTGTGGATGAAAAGTTTGTCGCCCACAAGCCCGCCACCCTCAGCTTTACCGAAGCCGCCGCCGCCCCCCTCGTCTTGATTACCGCCTGGGAGGGACTGTTCGACCGGGGGAGCCTGGAGGCAGGGCGACAGGTCTTAGTCCACGCCGGAGCCGGAGGCGTGGGTCATGTCGCTATCCAACTCGCCAAACTCAAGGGAGCCAGCGTCTGTACCACCGTCAGCACCGAAGAAAAAGCAGAGTTTGTCTACGGCCTGCGGGCGGACCAGGCGATTCTCTACACCAAAACTGATTTTGTCAAAACCACCCTGGCCTGGACCAACGGTGAAGGGGTAGACCTGATGATGGATACCGTTGGCGGCAAAGTTCTGTCCCAGTCCTTTGCTGCCACCCGTGTCTATGGCGATGTTGTCACCATCCTCGCCCCCGAAGGCAAAACAGACTGGAAAACCGCCCGCGATCGCAACCTCCGGGTCAGCTTTGAACTGATGCTCACCCCCATGCTGCAAGGGTTAACCCAGGCCCAGGCTGACCAGGCCAGGATCCTCCAGCAGTGCGCCCGCCTGATCGACAACGGAGAACTCAAGATTGCCCTCACCCACACGTTTCCACTGGAGGAAGCGATCGCTGCCCACCGCCTTCTGGAAACTGGCTCGCTGACTGGAAAAATTGCTCTCGTTATTGACGAATAATCCTTGAGGCTGGCTTCGGCTCCGCTCAGCCAGCGATCGTTTTTTGCGCAAATATGGATCTCCCCCTCGTCTACCACCCCGACTACGTTGCCCCGCTGCCGTCTGGTCACCGCTTCCCGATGGAGAAGTTCCGGCTGCTGCATGAACATCTACTTAGCACCGGAGTGGCTCAACCACATCAATTTCATCAACCCGAATTGCCTCCCCTGGCGTGGATTGAGTACGTCCACACCCCCGAATACGTCCAGGCTTACTGCGACGGAACCTTAGATCCCAAAGCCCAGCGGCGCATCGGTTTACCCTGGAGTCCAGCCCTTGCCAATCGCACCCGCATCGCGGTAGGTGGTAGCATTCTTACCGCCAGACTGGCGCTGGAGTATGGGCTGGCCTGCAACACAGCCGGGGGGACTCACCACGCCTTTCCTACCTACGGCTCAGGGTTTTGTATTTTTAATGACCTGGCGATCGCCTCCCGCGTTCTGCTTGACCTGGAGCTGGTGCAAAAAATCCTGATTGTGGATCTGGATGTGCATCAGGGCGACGGAACCGCATTCATCTTTCAGGAAGAACCGAGGGTTTTTACCTTTTCCATGCACTGTGAGGTTAACTTTCCAGGAACCAAACAGAAGAGTGACCTGGACGTGCCCCTACCGCAGGGCATGGAGGATGAGGCGTACCTCCAAACACTGGCCGACTATCTCCCCGATTTGCTGGCGCAGGTGCAACCCGATCTGGTGCTATACGATGCAGGTGTGGATGTGCATCAGGGCGATCGCCTGGGTAAGTTGGTACTGACAGATACCGGACTTTATCGTCGGGAAATGCAGGTATTAACCACCTGTGTGTCACTCGGTTTCCCGGTGGCCTGTGTAATTGGGGGCGGCTACTGTGAGGACATGCCAGCCCTGGTGTATCGTCATTCCATCGTGCATCGAGCCGCGACCGACGTTTTTCGGCAAT
>CAZVXA010000308.1:0-6535 GCA_964630955.1 uncultured bacterium
AACCTATTTTTAGCGTCTCTTGCGTGCCCCTGCGCCGCAGGGGCACGCAAGAGACACTAATCACATACAATTTGATCAATTTTCAAGAAAGAGAATCAAGCGTATCGATCTGAAGGAATCTTCCCAGCCAGCGATCGCGCCACGCCTGACGCACCAGCAGCGCCCAGGCAAACGCCAGCAGCGCCAAAATTAAGTAATCAATCGGCTGCAATAAGTTGAGATCGAACAGCGATTTTAGCCCTGGCACCAGCAGCAACACGATGTAAACACCGAGCATGGCCAGCGCCATCAGGGGATAGCGCCAATCGCCGATGAGAGGCGCACCGCCTGTCCAGAAGCGAGTCGGCGGTTTGACGAAGAGAATCAGCAGGAGACCACAGAAGATCAGGAAGACCACCAGCGAGTTACGAGCCATGAACAGGGCAGCGCTCACCTTGGCTGGCGTAACCACCTGCCCGATATCTTGCAATGCCATACTGCCGTTCAATAGACCAAAGAGAGGGGTGATCTGCTGCACCGTATAGCCCACGTAGACAAATAGACTGAACAGGGCCAGCAGAGCCATTGCCGGAGTTACGAAGGGGAGTACCGATCGCAGGAGTCCTTGATTAGACTCCTTCCCCGGTTTTGCCCACAGCGTCACCCCCAGGGTGGGAATCCCCTCAGTCAGCAGCGTCAGAATTGCATTGTGCTTAATCGTCAGCGGGAAAATGAAACCGGGCATCACCAGCGCCAGCATCAGAATCACGAAGGAAGACACGCGCACCAGCGAAATTTTGGTGACATCCTGAATGCTGTTGCGGATTCGCTGTCCTTCCAGAAAGGCATCGGGCAGCGCTTCAAAGGAATCCTTGAGCAAAACCATATCGGCGACGCCTCTGGTGATCTGGCTACCGCTCTCCATCGCAATACCCACGTTGGACTGCTTCAGCGACGGGACATCGTTCACCCCATCGCCCATCATCGCCACATACTTGCCCTGGCTCTGAAATGCTTTCACCAGTTGGGCTTTCTGGTCAGGGGTAATGCGACCAAATACGGTGGTCTCAGCGGCAGCTTGCGCAAATTCTGCATCGCTCATTTCCGCCAGGTCTTGCCCGGAGATGAATTTGATACTGGAACCCAAGCCTGCCTGGGCGGCGAGTGCTGCGACCGTACTGGGGTTGTCTCCCGAAATCACCTTGACCTCGATGCCGCCTTCCTGAAAACGGCTGAGGGTTTCCTGTACGCGGGGGCGCAATTCGTCGCCAAAGAACAGTAGTCCCAGGGGTTGCAGTCCCGGCGGTAGTTGAGGCTGGTTGGCGTCGGCGGTGCGCATAGGTGCCCATGTGGGCGTGTGGGCAAACAGCAGCACCCGCAGTCCCTGGTCGGTTCCTGCCTGGATCGCCTGATGCAGGTCTTCGCTGAGAGGGACGTTGGCGCTCAGAACATCCGGCGCACCCAGTACATAAACGCCCGATTGCCCCTCCCCTTCAAACGCCTCTGCACTCCACTTGTAGGCCGACGCAAAGGGAATTTCTTCCTTTAAGGTGAGCTTTTGGCCGGGGCAGGACTGGGCGATCGCATCATTCGTTTTATTGCTAAAAGAAGCGCTGGCCGCATAGTCTCCCAGAATTTCACGCAACTCTGATTCACCCACTCCAATCGGCTGCACTGTCTGGAGCTGAATTCGGTTGGCCGTCAGGGTTCCCGTTTTGTCCAGGCACATGACGTTAATGTGGCTGAGGGACTCCATCGCGTTCGATTGCTGGATCAGGGCATTGCGATCGGCCATCCGCACCGCGCCCATCGCGTAGGCCAGCGTGATCATCAGGAACAGGCCGCTGGGGACGAGTCCGGCGATCACTGCTGCATTCTCAACGGTGCGGGCAAAGGGGGTGAGTCCCATCAGCATGGAGGTCGCCGCCAGCAGCCAGAGGAAAATTGCCGCTACCAGCAGAACTCGCACGATCAGGTTAATCTCTTTTTGCAGGGGGGTGAGTATACGGCGAAAGGTTTTGGCTCCGGCGGTGAGCTGATTGGCGTAGCTGTCTTTCCCCACTTTTTCTGCCTGGTAATAGGCTTTCCCGCTGACGCAGAAGCTGCCGGAGTACAGTGGCTTACCTGCCTGCTTGGGAATCAGGTCGGATTCGCCTGTCAGCAGTGATTCATCCATGTTCACTTCACCACTGCCAACCACTGTCCCGTCTACCACAATCTGATCGCCGGGTTGCACCACCAGTAGATCACCCACCACAATTTCGTTCGGGTCAACAACCTTTTCTTTACCCTCCCGCACAATGGTGACTGTGGGGCGAGAGACCAGCGCAATTTTATCAAGTTTCTTTTTGGCGCGAATCTCCTGGTAGATATTGACGATGACGTTAGTACCAATGACGAAGGCGATCACACCAACATCGTCAATACGCCCCAGTAAAATCAGAATGATGCTGATAAAAAACAGAACAATATTAATGAATGTGAACAGGTTTTCTCGAAAAATATCCGTATAAGTGCGGCTGGTTTGCAGCGGCAGGTCGTTTCCCTGACCCGCCGCTCGTCGGGCGGTGGCTTCCTGTTCGGTGAGGCCAGAGAGTTCGAAGATAGAAGGAGTGGCGAGGTTCATAGGGGGTAACAGGTGCCGGATGTCTGATGAATATAGCCTGTGGGGGTGAAAACTTGGGGCAAAGTTCACCTGGTTTTACCTCGTTCCTGGCCTCTAGCCAGGAATGCGCATTCGGAGGCTCTGCCTCCTGCTGGTAGGAGGCAGAGCCTCCGGTTGGCATTTCCAGGCGGAGCCTGGAAACGAGGTGAAATGAGGTAGGGAAGCCACGGAAGATGGGAAAACTATACGATCGCCGCTAGCTTTCCTTTGAACTGACTCATATATAGGTCGTGGTAGAAGGCGTGTTTTTGCATTAGTTCATCGTGTGTTCCCCGTTCGATAATTTCTCCTGCTTTGATCACCAAAATCTGATCGGAGTCCCGAATGGTGCTGAGACGGTGGGCGATGACAAAGCTGGTGCGCCCTTCCATGAGGCGGGCCAGGGCTTCCTGGATCTTTTCTTCGGTGCGGGTATCGACGTTGCTGGTGGCTTCGTCGAGGATGACCATGCGGGGGTCTTGCACCATCATCCGGGCGATCGTCAGAAGCTGGCGCTGGCCCTGGCTCAGGTTGCTGCCCCGTTCGGTCAGCAGGGTATCGTAGCCTTTGGGGAGACGCATGATGAAATCGTGAGCGTTGGCACGTTTTGCAGCTTCGATGCAGTCTTTTTCGTGGGCATCGAGTCGGGCATAGCGCAGGTTGTTCATCACTGTGTCAGAAAACAGGAAGGGTTCCTGGAGCACGATGCCCACCTGACGACAGAGGCTTTCTTGCTGCACGTCGTAGATGCTGTGGCCGTCGATCAGAATATCGCCGCGATCGACATCGTAATAGCGGGTTATCAGGTTAATAATGGTGCTTTTGCCTGCACCGGTGGGGCCGCACAGGCCGATCTTCTGTCCCGGCAGGGCTGTGAAGGTGTTGTGTTTGAGGATGGGTCTGCCAGGGACATAGCTGAAATCTACGTCTCGAAATTCCACATGGCCGTTGATCGGGGACATGGGAACAGCGTTGGGTTTGTCAGTGATGACGGGTTTCTCGTCTAGCGTCAGGAAAATGCGTTCGGCAGCGGCGATCGACGCCAGCAGATCATCCAATGTGTTGGCAATGTTGATGATGGGGATGGAGAACTGGCGGGTGTATTGCAGGAAGGTGGCAACCGTCCCTACATCGGCTGTGCCGCGCAGGGTTAGAAAACTACCCACCAGGGCCACCAGCGCCACGTCGAGGTTGGTCAGCACCTGGGTCACGGGACGGCTCAGGAGCGCCACAAAGCGGGCTTTGATCCCGGCATTCATGGCGGCAATGCTGATATCTTTGAAGCTGTCGATCGCCTCTTCCTGCCGATCGTAGGCGATCACGACTTTCTCGCCGCTGATGGTTTCCTCCATCAGGCCATTCAGTTCGCCCACTTCCTCCTGGAGTGCGGCAAATGCAGGCCCGGATGCCTGACTGATGAAACTGATGAATGCCAGGATCAGGGGGGCGATTACGAGGGCTGCGATCGCCAACTGCCAGTTCAGCCAGACCATTGCGATCACAATAAAAATAATCTTCAGTCCCTCACTCACCAGCGTTCCCAGACCACTGCGGAAGAACAGGGCAATCACTTCGGTGTCGTTGGTGACGCCGCTCATGAGTTCTCCAATCGGGCGGCGATCAAAGAAGTTGAGCGACAGCGTCATCATATGCTCAAACAGATCGCGCCGCAGGTCGTAAATTGCCTTCTGAGCCACCCACGCCAGGATTTGCGCCTGGAGCATCAGGGCAACCCCACTGCCAATGGCGGCGATCGCCATCCAGGTGACCGTCTGGAACAGCGCATCCATGTCGCGGGGACCGCTCAGGTTGTTGATGCCGACCCCCAGCAGGAACGGAATTAGCAGGTTCAGAGCGGTGCCCACCAGGAGCAGCAAGATAACGAGGGCGATCGCCCCTGTGTAGTGGGTGACGTAGCTCAGTAGCCGCCCGAAGGTGCGCAATCGGGCGGGGGGAAAACTTTCTTGCGTTTTTGAACGAAGCTTGCGGCGAATGAATGGCTTCATACAGGCACCCCTCCCAATTGAGAGTCACAAATTTCCCGGTACAGCGGACAGGTGCGGAGCAGTTGTTCATGGGTGCCTGTGGCGATAATTTCGCCTGCCTCCATGACAAAAATGCAATCCGCCGTGATAACAGTACTGATCCGTTGCGCCACAAACAGCGTGGTCGTCTGGCCCATCAAATCTTTGATGGCGTCCTGCACTCGCGCTTCGGTGGCCATGTCTAAGGCGCTGGTGCTGTCATCCAGGATGAGAATTTTGGGCTGCATGGCCAGCGCCCGTGAAATGGAAAGCCGCTGCCGTTGCCCACCGGAGAAGTTGGTGCCGCGACGGGCTACCGGGGCATCGTAACCTTCGGGAATGTTGCTGACAAAGCTGTGGGCATCGGCTGCCGTGGCTGCGGCCACCATCTCGTCCTCTGTGGCGTCCGGTCGTCCGTAGCAGACGTTGTCGCGGATTTTTCCACTGAATAAAACAGATTCCTGGAGTGCGATGCCGACGATGTCGTGCAGATCCGCCAGGGAAATGTCGCGCACGTCCACACCGTCGATGGTGATGCGTCCACTGGTGACATCATAGAACCGCGGGATCAGGTTCACCAGCGTTGACTTTCCGGCACCCGTGGCCCCCAGAAAAGCAACAGTCTGACCCGGCTCAATCGTGAGATTGATGTTTTTCAGCACTTGGGCCGGGGACTGTCCATTTTTGCTGGGATATCCAAAGAACACATTTTCAAACACGATGCGGCCCCCTGCCCGCTCTGAAGACAGTGCAATGGGGTTGGGGGCATCGGGCACGACCGGAACGGAATCCATAACGGCAAACATGCGTTCCGCTGATGCTTCCGCCGCAGTAATCTGGGGGGTAACCATCGCCAGCACCACCAGCGGCAACAGAATTGTGGCCAGGTATTGGGAAAAGGCAACGATTTCACCGATGGTGACGGTGCCTTCAATCGCCGACAGACCACCAAACCAGAGCACTGCTGCGGTTGCCAGGTTGATGATCATGTACAGAGCAGGCTGCAGGAAAGCAGCGTACTGCATCGGGCGCAGGGATGCTTTGCGAAAGGACTGGTTGGCGCGATCGTACCGATGATTTTCGTAGTCGCTCTGGACAAAAGCTTTCACGACCCGAATGCCCGACAGATCTTCCTGCAATACGTTGTTCAGGTCATCCAGTTTCTTCTGGCGAATCTCAAACAGCGCCCCCATTTTATTCACAAAGAAGATCAGCACCACGATGACGATGGGCAGCACAATCCACAGAATCCACGTCAGGCTGGGACTGTTGCGGTAGATCAAAAACAGCGCCCCCAGAAACATCACCGGAGCCTGTACCAGCGACAGAATCACCATCTGGACGGCGGCCTTAATCGAGTTAACATCGCTGGTCATCCGCACCATCAGGTCACTGGTGGGAAACTGATCCAGGTTGCCAAAGGAAAACGTTTGAATTTTCTTATACAGGTACATCCGCACTGCATGGGCGGTGTGTTCGGCGAACTGCACCGCATACCAGCCATTGGCGATGGTGAAGATCGCACCACACACGGCAAACAGAATCATCCACAGGACACTGTTGACGGTGGCATCCCGATCGCCCTTGAGCAATCCCTCGTCCAGCAACACCTGCGTCATCAGCGGGATCAGCAGGGTAAACAGGGTGGCGATCGCCAGCAACACCTGGGAGACGACAAATGGCCGAACATAATCCCGGTAGATGGCAATAAATCTTCTTAAATTTGGCAGCATGGGGGTATTCAGGCAACATCAACAACTTCTCAACGATTGGTAGGGGGGCGAAGTTTTTTCAGCAATTTTTATAGATTTGGGCGGTGGCCACCAGTACAACTGTTCAAATATTTAGGATCGTGAACAAATTAACCTGTAATTGTTTTTGAGAGAGG
>CAZVXA010000309.1:0-6531 GCA_964630955.1 uncultured bacterium
GCGCGAAGCGCGCCACACCACCAATCATCGGTAAACTTAAGCCGCCGAGTACTAGTTTTCACCTGGCGCGGCGAAGCCGCGCCAGGTGAAAACTGGGATTTTACTGGAACTTTATTTTATGGTAAGCCCCTAACCCTTTGTCTGTTGCTCAGCCACCAAAGCTTTCAGGGGTTCAAAGGCAATACCAGACTCCGGAGGTGACTTCTTGGAAATCAGCCCAAACTTCACCCACCAATCGCTCGTCAGCATCCAGTGATCTTTAATTTGACCATTCTTCAATCCCAGAGGGGGATCACCGCCAGCAACACCCATAAATCGTGCTGCTTCATCCAGGTTGAAAACATAGAGGCCACCTTTGAACGGTTTGCCATCAGATCCCAGCACCAGTTCCACTTCCGGAACCGTAAATTTTAAGTTACGAGCAATAATCTCATTCCCCTCCTTGGGGTTTTTCTGCCAATAATCAATAGCAGCATAATAGGCTTTAAGGGCTAATTTGGCTGCTTCGGGACGATTTTGAACGAATGAACCACTCATGTACATGCCATCCGCCAGCAATGCGGTCTTTTGCCAGAAGTCCTCACTGGAGGTTGCCACAACCCGCGCACCAGGAACTGCTTGCAGCACTTTTTGACCATAGGGTTCCCATAGTTCCGCAGCAGCCACTGATCCGGAGACGAAGGCAGCCACTGCCTCATCCATAATCAGGTTTGCATATTTTACATCGCGAAAACTGACGCCATTCTGCTCTAGCCAGATACCCATAAAAATCTGAGTAATGCCACCTTCCAAAACAGCAACAGTTTTGCCTTTTAAGTCAGAGATGTTTTGAATATCGGGACGAACAAAAATTTTGTCGGCTCCGTAGGAAGCGTTAGCATAGGTGACCAGTTTGATATCTGAATTCTTGTAGGCAGCAATGGGGCCGTATTCAGCTGTGCTGGATGTTACATCTAGCTGTCCACTATTGATCAGGCTGTAGCTCTCGTTAGGATCTTCAATAATTTTGATATCCAGATTAACCTCTGGAACAAAATTCTTCTCCTTAGCAATGAACCAGAAACCATATCCCGGCCAGGTAAACAATGAAACATTTACCGACTCAGCTTTTGTGGCTGATGTGGTTGTCGAGGGCTGAGTAGTTTGGCAGGCCACGACGAGCAGGCAAACCGACACTAAAAGTGCCCAAAAACTTCCTTTTGGAGAAAAGGAAACTTTGGATAATGAAACCCGGCAAAATAAAAAGAATCGCAACATTACTTGTCTACTCAGAAAAGGAAACTAACGGTGACGATAAAGATATGCAAACATACGAGCATGCAAGAATTGCAGCAGGATATCAAACAACCATCCGAGGATACCAATCATGAGAATGCCCGCCATAATCTCATCCACCTGTAACATTCGCCGAGCCCGCATCATCATTGCGCCAATGCCATCGGTAGCAGCCACAATCTCAGCAATCACAAGATAAGTCCAGCTCACAGCAAGCATCTGTCGGATAGTCGTGAGATGATCAGGTAGGGACGCTCGCAGAATAACCGTTTTGATAATTTGCCAGGGGGTTGCGCCCAGAGTCTGAGCAGTTTCAATCAGCTCCATCCGCACCGACTCGGTGTTATCTGCAATCAAGGTAATGAGAAACCAGATCACCCCCAGAAACAACAAGGCAATTTTCTGAGATTCACCCACTCCCAGCCACATTAACAGGAGCGGAATAAAAGAAGGCGTTGGCAAATACCGAAAAGGAGAAATCAATGGATTCAGAAAGGCTGCAACAGCGGGTATGGTGCCAATCAAGATGCCGATCGGTAGCGCAATTCCAACAGCCAGAAAATAGCTCAGCAAAATTCGCGTTGTACTTCGATAGACATCGGCAAGGAAGTTTTGTTGAGTAAATAATTGCCATAACGCCTGAACGACAGCAACTGGAGTTGGCAGCAATTGAGGGTTAGCCAATCCACTACTGACTAATCCATGCCAGAGGCCAAGAAAGGCAACCCAGGCCATCACCCCCAACGAAATGCGACTAGTTGGTGCCAATCGCCCTCGCACTTCTAGCCCGTGCGTAATTTCTGTGAGAAAAAGTGTTTTAAGCATGGCCACCTACCCCGGCCTCCTGCCGCATCAATTGCATGAGTTGCTTTTCCATGTCAATGTATGCCTGGGTACCATGCAAATCTTCCTTGCATCGTTTAGCACCGCTTTGTTGCCAAACGGGGTAGAAGCGCTGCCGCACAGTTCCCGGATGGCTGGAGAGGAAGATAATTTGATCCCCCAGAAACAGCGCTTCATCAATGTCATGAGTCACAAGAACGACTGTGAGTCGCTCTTCCTGAACCAGGGTCAGCAACAGTTCCTGCATTTGCCAGCGAGTTTCAGCATCTAGGGCAGCGAAGGGTTCATCCATCAGCACAATCTCTGGCTGATTCGCTAAAGTGCGGGCAATGGCAACCCGTTGCTGCATACCTCCAGAGAGCTGGCTGGGATAGGCATGGCGAAATTGTGTCAATTTCACCTGTTCAATAAAGTGGTCGGCAATCTGCCGCCGTTGAGACCGGGGGCATCCCTGGAGTTTCAGTCCATATTCTACGTTCTCCTGCACAGTTAGCCAGGGGAAAGAGGTGTACTGCTGGAATACCATTCCTCGATCTCTTCCCGGCTTTTTCACTGAGTGACCGGCTAACGTAAAGCTGCCCCTCGTTGGAATATCCAGACCTGCAATCATCCGGAGAATTGTGGATTTACCGCATCCTGAGGGTCCCAACAGCACACCAATCTGATTCTGGTTTAGTTCAAAGGACACATCCTCAAGCGCCCATAGTTTTTTGCCAGTTTTGAGGATGTATTCCTTACTCAGATTCTGCACCCTGAGATAGCCAGAGCCAGATGGTTCGATTAGGGAGGAAAACTGTTGCGATTGTTGACACGAAGAAACTTGAAACTCAGGGCGACGATGACCTTCGACCAGGCTCATAAAATACCCCAAATGAGCAGTTAGCTTGCCAGATTAGCGGATTAGTCAATCAAGAATTGTCTTTGTTGATACATTCACATCTTTCGCCGAGATTGTTTGCGAATTAATAAAATGGATACCAATTTTATTGAGTTTTCGACAATCGCTCTGGCGATCAAGACTGATTAAGACCCAGGTCTGGCGCAGCAGACCCAATACATCGGGCCAGATAGCGCTGGAACAGATAGATAGGCATTTCTAAATGGCTGAGTGGTCCAGGTTGGTAAGTGGCAGAATGTAGCCCCCGTTGCACAGCGGTGCAGACCTCCATATCTTCCAGGTGAAAGCGTTTTAATGCCTCAATTTCCTGTTCCAGAATGGCCGGGTAGTTCTCGTTCTGCTGGCTCTCGGGTCGAATTAACAGAGTTGTATAAAGCTTCATCCGTTCCGGTCCTTCGGGGACTAACAAATACCAGTAGACGCGATCAGGGCCAACAAAGAGTAAAAAGTCAGGCTCCCCCAGATATACTGTGTATTCCAGCAAATCGGTTTGGGTCAAATTGGCTGGCAGCGGAAACGTCCAGGCCATTTCTCCAGCCTTTATTTCTGTCTGCATGGATTGAGTAAAGGGTAGATGGCAGACAACGTAATTGGGGGTCTCTGCTTCTGTCCAGGTCGTGGCGGCTGGCATCATTGGCTCAAAGGTGCGGTAATGCGCTCCCAGGTGATGGTATGCCTCCATAAAATTTTCAACCAGCACTTTCCAATTAAAAGCACAATCCCATTCCAGGCTTGCAACAACCTGCATCTGGTCGATCTGCCATCGCTCCACATAAGGAGTCAGCCCGCTGTAAAACTCTTGCAGCGGGGGAAGTTCAGGACTGAAGGTAAAGAAAATAAAGCCCTGCCAGATTTCCGTTCGATAAGGTCGCAAACAGTTCTTTTCGCGGTCAAATACCTCGGACTCCTGCATCTGCGGAGCACCCAGGAGTTGTCCCTCTAGACCAAACGTCCAGTGGTGGTAGGAGCAGCGAAAATGCTGGCGATTGCCCTGGGCCGGATGACCATAATCTGGAGGCAGAATCTCCATGCCCCGATGAGGACAAACGCGGGAAAACACACGAATTTGTCCGTCTCTACCCCGCACGACCAGTAAGGGTTCATTCATCAGAGTCAGCGTTAAATAACAGCCGACCTGAGGCAGTTGGGACACATGGCCAACACACAACCACTGTCGCTTGAAGACCTGCTCTACTTCCCAGGCGTAAAACTCAGAACTAGTGTAGGCCGCAGCAGGAAGGGCAATTGCCTGCTCTGCTGGGCGAGCAGCGGTTGCAAGAATCGCCTGCTGTAACTGACCGAGTAAATTAGTGGAATGAATTTGGACAGGAGAGATAACCATAGATTTTGACGTTGAGTGAACTTGTATACTTTGATTCATCCGAAATCAGCAACAGAAATAGAGCGGTTCCCACCCACATGGGAAGTGCAATAAATGAATTCAACCAGCAGAATACTGCTGAACAAAGCGTTGCCGTTGGCGCTGAGCCATCCAGCAATTGATCTCCCAGACATCGGCAACAGGCGCACCTGTATAGGGAAGAAGCTGCATGTAACCGTCGTAGAGAAACTCTGGAGTCATGGTCACCTGCGAAAACCCCCGCTGCAATTGAGATTGCCAGATCAAATCCCACCAGCGCTCGTGAGCCAGCAGGGCTTCCTGAAACTCAGGAGCGCGTGGATCAGAAACCTGCGCATGTTGGGCATAGCCTACCCGACATTGCACATGCAATGTTCGTTGGGCACAGAGTTCGAGAATCGGCCATTCACTATCGAGTAGCCGCTCACAGACGACACACCAGTGGCTAAAATCACAGGTAATCTGCATGGCTGGGAAGATCTGAAGGAGATCGCGGGTAATCCACGGATTGAATAGTGAGCGAGAGCGATGGGTTTCAAAACTGATAGGAATACCAATCTGTTGCTCCAGCTCCAGTGCTTCACCAAAAAAATCGACCTGTTCTGACCAGGCCCAACTATCTCGCCCACACATGGTATTGACAAACAGAGCGCCAACCTCAACCGCTCGTTCAGCAACCAATCGCAAATCCTGCAGGTGATCTGGTACGGTTCGCTCTGGACGAGGAATCCACCAGTCAGATGCGGTCAGGTCACTGCCGGTAGTGGACTCAGCGATCAGAACCAGTCCGTTGTCCTGGAGCTGTTGCCGTAGCTCCTTTCTAGCAGCCGGGTTGGCCGGAATGGGGCCTTCGATGCCATCGAAGCCTGCCAATCTCGTTTCGACCAGAAACTCAGACAGATTCACTTCACCTGTAGCCGTTCGTAGCATTACCAGTTTCACAGTCACCTCAACAGTCAATTGCAGCCTGGAGGGTAGTCATTTCTATAGCCTTTGCAAATATTGCACTTCTCGTGTTGGTGAGGTACGGGGTGCAGGGGTGGAACCCCTGCGTGGGGGCACCGCCCCCACCCCCCTGTACCTTATGCGAATGAAAACCGCTATAAGACGTGAGGGCGTTGTTTAATTCAGGGATGAGTTTTTGTAGAGAGCCGCGCTAAGCGCGGCTCTCTACAAAAACTCATCCTTCCAATCAGCAATGCCGACGTGAGCAGGGGGATAGATCCCCCTGAATAGGATTCCAACGTTTGACTCATCTGACGTCGTCGTCCTTTCACCCCGTTCTAAGAATCACGAATAAATTAACCTGGAATTGTTTTTGAGAGAGGCGTGGCTTCGCCGCGCCTCTCTCAAAAACAATTCGGTTTTATTGAATTCGCGATCCTAAACGACTATGACTACGGCTATACAACCCAGAAGGCAGTTCTTGCAAGCAACTATAACAGCCAGATTGCGAAGAAAAAGAATAAACGGATACAAATTTACGTTTTAATCAAAACTTGCCTGAGATTATTGATTAATCCAGGCAAAAGTGGTCATTTTTTTGATTTTATTGCTTAATCTGATAGGAATATTGACTCTTTAGTAGTTTGAGCACGGTCTGCGTCTGAGAGCTAACCACACCCGGCATTTTCCGAAGCTGGGTGAGAAACTCCAGCAGTCCATCGTTGTCGTCATAGGTGACTTCAATGAACAGGTCATGAGGACCTGCTGTAAAAGCAACGTAGCTGATGGCATCCATGCGACTAAGCTCAGTTGCAATCACCTCAGCTCTTTCCAGATCGGTACAGCTAAGGTTCACAAGGGCAATATGGCGATATCCCAGTTTGTCAGGATTGAGATAAGCCTGAATGGTGATTGCACCCGTTTCAATTAACCTCTGGACACGATAGCGAATCGTTCCTTCAGCAAAATTTACCCGCTTGGCAATTTCTGTATAAGCCATACGACCATCTTTGTGGAGCAACTGTACAATTCTTCTGTCCAAATCGTCCAGTTCCAGGCGGTTGGGATCCGAGAGATTGTTTCTGGTTTCGGCTTCCATCTAAATCCTTCCAACGATGTATTTGTAAACGACAGGCGCTAAATCGAGGCAAGTTGATGATATAGCGCTTCGCGCTTGGATAAGGTACAGATTTTTGTGAGAGAGCCGCGC
>CAZVXA010000310.1:0-6530 GCA_964630955.1 uncultured bacterium
AAGGGCAACGGCAGTTCAGGAACCCCCCGGCTTATAGCCGTGGGGAGGATGTCAGGCAAAGCTCAAATTTCAGTGTGGCTCCGTTAGCAAATTTGTCAGCCATTGCGGCCCTTCTCCTGGTCTTTACCAAGTCTTTGTTCCGTACATGAACCCCTTCACCCGCTTTTCACGAGTTTTCTTCTAAGGTAGTCAGTATTCGTGCGGTAGTCAGATCGCCTGCCTGGAATTTTAGCGGGGTGATCCTCCAAAGGTGTGGGCCATGCCCCACAATAAAGGCGTTGCAATGGAGAACCTGTCCGTGAAGCGCCCCTTTGGTTTTCGGTTAGAGCAGTACACTTTGAAGCGCCCAGGTGAGGTGCTTTTAGTCAGTGTGCGTGTGGATGGTGAGGACGATCAGGTCGCAATTTTCAAGGGCTTTTCCAGCTCTTTGATGAGGCCCACAGCGTTTGACCCTGATGTGCCCGTTCTGGCTGAGACTGCCGAAATTGTGTCAATCGATCGCTTGCAGGGGCCATACACTCCCCAGTCACCCCGCTACATTCAACAGGGGCTGACTGTGGAGGAAATGGCAACATTAATGGCTGAGGTTGGCGTCTAAGGGATAGTTGGGGTTCTCTCTGCTGAGGGATTCGTCAGGGAAAAAGTCTCTGCTCTAATTGATTTCATGGCAGTTTTTTCCTGTTGTCGCAGGGGTGCAATGAATAGCGAGAAGGGAGTTGATTGAAATCCAGCAGAAATGCTGTTTTTGCAAAGCTCTTTTGAACCATCGCAAGCGCTGACCATAAATAAAGTCAATCGGTAGATAGACTTATTTGGCGAGGTGCTATGCTCCTTTTGTGGTGTGTGGAGTAAAGATTCTTATGGTGTTATCCCGTCTTCCTTTTAACCGAAATTCACAATACAACCGGGATGGAGGCCGTCCTTCTGGGCTGCGTGATGACCTGTGGCAGTCCCTCGACCTCCCTGCTGCAAAGTTGTTTGGCACCGACGGGATTCGTGGTCGTGTGGGCGATCTACTGACTGCGCCGCTGGCCTTTCAGGTGGGCTTCTGGGCAGGACAAATCTTGCGCACCGATGCAGCTCCCATCATTGTGGGACAGGACTCTCGCAACACCAGCGACCTGCTGGCGATCGCCCTCTCTGAAGGTCTCACTGCTGCCGGGTTGGAGGTCTGGAATCTGGGCCTTTGCCCGACGCCAGCGGTGGCCTACCTGGCCAGCACGATGGGTGCTGCGGGTGGGGTCATGATCTCCGCCAGCCACAATCCTCCCGAAGACAACGGCATTAAGTTCTTTAGTTCCGATGGCTCCAAGCTGTCAGGCGAACTCCAGTCAAAAATTGAAGGAGCGCTGCGGGGGAATCTGGTGCCGAAGCCTGTGGCAGCGGCAGTAGGTCAACACTACGATCGCTCTGAACTGGTCAGTACCTACGCCACCTCTCTGCATGAACCCCTCAACCACGTCAGCCTGGAGGGAATGCGAGTGGTGCTGGATCTGGCCTGGGGGGCTGCTGCCCGTCTAGGGGAATCCGTGTTTAAGGCGCTGGGAGCCGAGGTGATCTGCCTGCATGACCTGCCGGATGGCGATCGCATTAATGTCAACTGCGGTTCCACCCACCTGGGTGCATTGAAAGCAGCAGTTGAAATATATCAGGCCGATCTGGGCTTTGCGTTTGATGGTGACGCCGACCGGGCGATGGCTGTTGATTCTCAGGGGCGCATCGTTGATGGTGACTACATCCTTTATCTGTGGGGAAATGCCCTGAAACAGTCGGGTCAGCTCCCTAAGGATACGATTATTTCCACCGTCATGGCCAATCTGGGCTTTGAGCGGGCGTGGCAGCAGCAGGGCGGCACCCTGGTAAGAACGGCTGTTGGCGACCAGTACGTTCATGCAGAAATGGTCAAGCGGGGGGCAGTCCTCGGCGGCGAACAGTCCGGCCACATTCTCTGCCGCCACTATAGCGTTTCTGGCGATGGTTTGCTGACTGCACTGCACCTCGCCGCCCTGGTGAAACAGTCGGGCCGCACTCTGGCGGAACTACGCGACGACAGCTTCCAGACCTATCCCCAGCTTCTGAGAAATGTGCGGGTGGAAGACCGCGATCGCCGCCTCAGTTGGGAGCAGTGCGAACCCGTCCAGACGGCGATCGGGCAGGCCAATGTGGCAATGGGCGATCGGGGCAGAATCCTGGTGCGGGCATCGGGTACCGAACCCGTGATTCGCGTCATGGTAGAAGCTGCCTGTGCGGATCTGGCGCAGGAGTGGACGGAGCGCCTGGTTGCTGCGGTGGAGCAGCATCTGGCCTGACCCCACCCCCTCCCTCCCCTTGCAAAGGGGAGGGAGGGGGGACTGAGGGGGGTGAGTCCCTAATATCTGTTCCCTCAGCAAAAATGCCTCACTTGCCCTGATCCTGCTCTTCCATTGCCTCCAGCACAAACAATCGCGCCAGTCGGTCATAGGTACCTGCACCGATGTACATCGGGTATTTGTGCGATCGGCTATACACCCAGATCAACTCCTCCTCCAGGAAAATCCGAATATCCTGGGTCAGGGTTTTGCACTGGGGTCTGAGCGCGTTAGCGGCCTCCAGGGCATCGGTCCACCGCTCAAATTCCTGGGTGTAATCTTTGGTGATGACTTTGAACATAGATGACTCTAAGGAACAGAAATTTAATCAAACCCGGAATTTAGTTTCTGCAAGTGCGGCTTTGCCGCGCTTGCAGAAACTAAATAAGTGGGCGTGGAAAAAGTTGAAACCCCAAAAGCTGTTCCGTCCGCGCAGCGGGCGGAACAGCTTTTGGGGTTTCAAGCTTAATCGCGCCTGCCTACTTAAATTCAGGGTTTGAATCAATCTGCGATCCTAAGGGATACGCTCACCGATAACGGCATAGAAGGGATCGCCACCCCCCATACCCAACATTTGTAGGAACGCAGGTAGGGTTGAGGGACGATTGATCACCTCAATGTTGCCAAAACCGGGGATTGCCTGAAAGTATTGTTTCACCAACTTGACTCGCTGCTCTTCAGCGGCCTCTCTCCAGGCGGCGATCGCCTTCTGGTAGAACATACGATTTGAGAAGCTGACGATCGCAATCCCACCAGGCTTCAGAACGCGGTAAATCTCTGCGAATACGGCCTCTGGGCGCTGGAGGTACTGCACTGAGACGGTGTTGAGCACCGCATCAAAAGATTGGTCGGGCAGGGGCAGGAGCTGATTCTGGTTAAGGTTCTGCACAAAGTAGTGGTCGAGGCGGGGGTTTTTGGCCAGTTCCTCTTCGTTGAGGCCGTGGCCCTCGACGTGGGCGAAGGTCATCTCGTCAGGCAGGTGAGATACCCAACTGCTCATCAGGTCAAAAATGCGGGTGTCTGGCTTCAACCGTTCCCGGTAGAGGTCGGTCAACTGTTGGATGAACCCTTCATCGACGTGGGTGACAAATCGGGGAAAGCTGTAGAACAGCGTGTCATCGGATTCATCGAGCTTGATGCGTTGGTTTGGTTGCAGCATAGTGCCGGGAGTCACAGGCTTACTTCTTCTAGTGTAAAGAATTGTGGCAAACCTTCGCGCACCAGACAGAACAACCCCAGCGCTGTCACAATCGAGGACATGCCAATGCCCAGAACAATCAGTCCCGACCCCAGCCAGTGAACCATCGGACCCAGTTCTGCGGCCAGGGGAACCAGGGCCGTGCTCGATTGCTGGGCCAAAACCTCCTGACCGATCGCCCCATTCACCGCAAACACCCACAGGCAGTACAACACCATCAGCGTTGCCTGTGCTGCCATACTCCCCCACAGCAAGGAACGGGCGCTGTTATCCCGGCGCAGCACCACCTGAGCACTGTTGCTGACACCGAGGTGACCCAGGTAAGCCGAGAAAATGACCCCGAATACGATGGTGAGACTAGTAGGATCGAAGCCGTGAGCTGCTGTGAGAGACAGTTTTGAGTAAACAAAGTTGCTCCAGCGGATATGGGGCAATGTCATCAGAGATAACACCAGAATGATACTGATGTTGATGAAGCCAATCAGTAGTGCAAAAGCCACTGTGGAATCGAATGAGCCGCGCCAGATAAAATAGAAACAGAGACCAAAAATAATCAGTTCCCAAAGCTCAGCAGGAATCTGAACTGCGTCTTCTAACGTAGTTGAGAACCCGACCATGTAGGACAACAACGCCTGAAACTGAACGATCGCCACCCCCAATCCTAAAATCAGCGACCCATGATGTCCCAAATAGTCCTGAACGACCCGCCCAATGTAGGCTTCCCCGTAGCGAATGGAGCCATTGCGGGCCGAGGCTTCAGCGATCGCCGCGATCGTCAGAATATTAATCACTCCAAGAATGACCAGAATTGCAATTCCGGCGATCGGGCCAATCTGGGCAACTGCGATAGGAATTGCCAAAACACCTTCTCCAACGGTCTCCACCAGGGTGAGCGCGAACACTGTCCAGAAGGGAGGGAGGGTGTCCAGACGCGTGGAAAAGGTGGTCCAGCAGCAGTGGAGACGGTTGTACATCGAAGAGTTCCCTGGGCGAGGATGTGATACTTCTGCACAAACCGTACTATCGGTTACTTGCAGCGAACTACTTCTGTGATTCGAGAAAAATTGCTGCAATTCGTTAAAGATTCACAAAAGTTCATAGGTGTCGCTGATTCATCCCGCCTCCCACCTCACATGGCTCCCTTCCGCGTCAGCACAACCTGGATCGTACTGAAAATCAGCTTCAGGTCATACAGCAGAGACCACTTCTGCTGGTAGTCCAGATCCATCTGCACGATCGCCTCAAAATCCTTGACCTGCGATCGCCCCTGCACCTGCCATTCTCCGGTAATTCCTGGCTTCACCTGGAGCCGTTTGAAGTGATGAGGCAGATAGTGCTTGACTTCATCAAGTGTGGGGGGACGGGTTCCCACGAGGCTCATGTCGCCCCGCAGCACATTCCAGAACTGGGGAAATTCGTCGAGGCTGGTGCGTCGCAGGAATTTACCGATGCGGGTGATGCGGGGATCATCGCTGTTCTTGAAGATGTGTCCCTCTGCCTCATTCTTCACCAGATGCTTGATCTGGTCTGCATCCACGACCATCGAGCGAAACTTCCAGATCGAAAAAGGAGTTCCGTTGAGACCACAGCGCGTTTGCTTGTAGAAAACAGGCCCGGAGTCATCCAGTTTGATGGCAACTGCTACCGGAATCAGAATGATTCCAACGATCAGCAGACCAAACAGGGAACCAATAATATCGACCAGTCGTTTAACTTTGTTATGGACGGAAGAATGAACAGAATGGGTGAGTGGGGGATATTGAGAAAAAGTGACTTGCATAGACCGTTGAGCGAATGGCGAGGAGTGGGCTTGAAGAGAACTGCGCTCACAGAGCCAACGATTTGTAGAGAAGCCGTAGAGGATGCACAAAATAAACCCTGAATTGAAGACGGCTCAGAGCAAATCGTTACACAGTTTGATGCATCCAAATTGGGACCATCAGGTCACCCAGCGGGCTAACACAATGGGAAGTAATGGTTCCCTCCATGCCATAAAGCAGCGTGTCTCTCCTGAAATCAGGGAAAATACTGCGTCTTTGTCGTATCTTTACAAGTTTATTGGCCGATGCTTATGACGTACTGAAGTGAGATCGCCCTACAAAGTTCCCGCCGCCAGCTTTGCTTTTGCCTGTTGCCATAGTTCTTCCAATTCCGCCAGGGTATAGCTATCGAGCGGACGGTCTGCCACCTGCTCCATCATGGCAAGCCGCTGGACAAACCGATGATTGGTGTCGTGCAGCGCCTGGGACGGGTCCAGGTCATACCAGCGGGCAATATTGATCAGGGTAAATAAAACATCCCCCAGTTCCGCCTGCTGATTTTCCTGCGGCTCCTGGGCGATCGCCTGCCGCAGTTCCTCTAGCTCTTCGTGGAACTTGGCCCACACGCCTTCGACTGCTTCCCATTCAAAGCCCGCTGCCGCTGCTTTCCGCGAAATTTTCATGCCCGCCATCAGGGGCGGCAGCGATCGCGCATAGCGGCTCAGCCGGGGCACCAGACTCTGAGCTTCTGCTGCCCCTGCCTCCTCAGTCTTGATGCGCTCCCAGTTTTCCTTCACCTGTTCCGCATCCGCCACCTGCACCTCGCCAAACACATGGGGATGCCGCCGAATCAGCTTCTCGGTAATGTTCTCTGCCACCTTTTGCAGGTCAAACTGCCCCATGTCCTGCGCAATCTGCGCCTGGAGCACCACCTGGAGCAGCAGATCCCCCAGTTCATCGGCGATCGCCTCCGGGTCCCCCTGCCGGATCGCGTCCGTCACCTCGTAGGCTTCTTCAATCACGTAGGGGATCAATGTTTCTGGGGTTTGTGCCAGATCCCAGGGACAGCCGCCATCGGGCGATCGCAATTTTGCGACTACTTCCACCAGGGATTGTAGTGCGGCGAGGGTGGGATCCAGGGAAGGATTTGACATAGCAGTAACAAAATCGCCCATCTCAATTCTCCGAGGTACTCCCGCCACAGCGAAGCTTGGCGGCGATGGG